>NZ_BMPG01000004.1 GCF_014647475.1 Halocalculus aciditolerans
TCTACGAGCCCGCGTTCGCATTCATTTGTAGCCGACCGTCGTTATTTGTACCTTGTGTTTCGAGCGTCCGAAGCGGGCGAAGCGGGGGCGGACGGCAGGAGTGTCGCCACTGTGGGGCGTGAAGAACGGGAGAGAGTGTGGAGAGAGAAGTCCGAGTGCGCGTAGCGCGTCCCACGCGCATCCACGCGGCGAACTTCGATGTGGCTGGAACGCGTCAGAGGGCGTTCGAGCCGGTGATGCGGTTAGTCTTCCAAGACGATCTCGATGGAGACGTCGTTGGGGACCTGGATCCGCATGAGCTGGCGGAGTGCGCGCTCGTCGGCGTCGATGTCGATGAGGCGCTTGTGGACGCGCATCTCCCAGTGCTCCCACGTCGCCGTCCCCTCACCGTCGGGGGACTTGCGCGAGGGGACGTTCAGTTTCTTCGTCGGGAGCGGCACAGGGCCGCTCAGGCTGACGCCGGTCTTGTCCGCGATCTCCCGGACGTCGTCGCAGATGTCGTCCAGGTCGTCGGGGCTAACGCCGGCGAGTCGCACTCGTGCCTGCTGCATGCTTATTCGTTGACCGAGAGGACCTTCCCGGCCGCGATGGTCTGACCCATGTCACGGACAGCGAAGGAGCCGAGTTCCGGAATCTCGGAGGACGGTTCGATGCTGAGGGGCTTCTGCGGGCGCACGGTGACGACCGCAGCGTCGCCGGACTGGATGAAGTCCGGGTTCTCCTCGGCGACCTCGCCCGTGGACGGGTCCATCTTCTGGTCGATGGACTCGATGGTACACGCGACCTGTGCGGTGTGCGCGTGGAAGACCGGCGTGTAGCCGGCCGTGATGACGGACGGGTGCTGCATGACGACGACCTGCGCCTGGAAGGTCTCGGCGACCGTCGGCGGTTCGTCGGCGGGGCCACAGACGTCACCACGGCGGATGTCGTCCTTACCGATGCCGCGGACGTTGAACCCGACGTTGTCACCGGGCTCGGCCTCGGGGACCTCTTCGTGGTGCATCTCGATGGTCTTGACCTCGCCACCGACGTCGGACGGCTGGAAGCTGACGTTGTCGCCGACGTTCATGATGCCGGTCTCGATACGTCCGACGGGGACGGTACCGATGCCGGAGATGGTGTAGACGTCCTGAATCGGGAGGCGCAGCGGCGCGTCCGTCGGGGGCTGCGGCTCCGGAAGGTTGTTGAGGGATTCGAGGAGCGTGTCGCCGTCGTACCACGGCGTGTTCTCCGAGGGTTCGGAGACGTTGTCGCCCTCGAAGGCGGACGTCGGGACGAAGGAGGCGTCCTCCGTCGGGAACGCGACCTGATTGAGGAGGTCGGTGACGTCGGAGACGACTTCCTTGTACTTGTTCTCGTCGTAGTCGACGACGTCCATCTTGTTGACAGCGACGATCATCTCGTCGATGCCGAGGGTGCGCGCGAGGAAGACGTGCTCGCGCGTCTGGGGCGCGACACCGTCGTCGGCGGCGACGACGAGGACGGCGTTGTCGGCCTGGGACGCGCCGGTAATCATGTTCTTGACGAAGTCGCGGTGACCAGGACAGTCGACGATCGTGAAGTAGTATTCGTCGGTGTCGAACTCCTGGTGGGCGATGTCGATGGTGACACCGCGCTCACGCTCTTCGGCGAGGTTGTCCATGACGTAGGCGAACTCGAAGCCGCCCTTGCCCTTCTCTTCTGCTTCCTCGCGGTGCTGCTCGATGACGTGCTCGGGGACACTCCCGGTCTCGAAGAGGAGTCGCCCGACCATCGTACTCTTCCCGTGGTCAACGTGGCCGATGACGGCCAGGTTCTGGTGCGGTTTGTCGCTCATGGTGGGATATCGCGCTAAGCGCGCTCTGTGGAATGTATTCGCCAGTTTCGATTAAAACCGTTTCGATACGCCCTGATACCGAGGTCGACGCCGTCTCCCGGTTTGCGCCACGCGACCTCGACCCACGCCACACCCAACCACGGGGCGGCAGTGAGTCGCCGCATCCACCGCCTGTCGGAGTCGGCGCGGTCAGTCGGCGAGCCGGTCGACGTCCGCGAGCACGGCCGTCGCGGTCTCCGGCCCGCCCGCCCCGCGGCCGCTGAGGTTCAGCCGGCCGGCGTTCGTCGTCTCCAACTGCACGATGTTCTGCGTCCCCGTGACGGCGAGCGTGTCGTTCTCCGGGAGGAGGCGCGGCGCGACCCGAGCGTTGCCGGCCTCGTCGACCTCGCCGACGAGCCGCACCGTCCGCCCGTCCTCCGCCGCGAGCTCCAGCGCGCTCCCCGGGATGTCCGTGATGCCGCGGACGTCGACGTCGTCGAGCGTGTACCCGCCGCCGTGGAGGACGTTCGCCACGATGGCGCACTTCAACGCCGCGTCGATACCCTCCACGTCGAACGCCGGGTCGGCCTCGGCGACGCCGAGGTCCTGCGCTTCCGCGAGCACGTGCTCGTAGTCGAGCCCCTCCGCCGCCATGCGCGTGAGGATGAAGTTCGCCGTGCCGTTCAGCACGCCGCGAGCCGCCGTCACGCGGCCCGCGCCGACGCCGTCGATGGTGGCGATCGCGGGAATCGCGCCCGCGACCGTCGCCTCGAACCGGAGGTCGCCCGCGCTCTCGTCGACGAGCGCCTGGAGGTCGTCGTAGCGCTCCGCGACCGGCCCCTTGTTCGCGAGGACGACGTCGCGGTCGCGCGCCAAGGCCGCCTCGGCGTGCCCGAACCCGGGCTGTGCGTCGTCGAGCGTCGTCGGCGTCGCCTCCACGAGACAGTCGTAGTCCGCGTCGAGCACGGCCGCGACGTCCTTCTCGCCGACCACGCCGTCCGCGTCCTTCCGCTCGAAGACCGCGTCCGCGTCGAGGCCGCCCGCCTCGACCACACCGCTGGACGAGTCCGCGAGCGCGACGACCTCGTGGCCGTACTCGCCGGCGAGCTCCACGACGGACCGGCCGACCGCGCCCGCGCCGAGAACGGCGAGCTTCATCGGTCCGCCCCCACGAGCGGCTCGACGACAGTGAGGTCTTTCTCGTCCGCGAGGTCACGCACCTTCTCCAGCGTCTCGTCCACCGCGCCCGTCTCCGCCGCGAGGCGAACGCGCGCCGCGCTGATCCCCGCCATCCCGGACTCGTCGGTGAGCGAGAAGTCCACGACGGTCGCCCGCCCGCAGTCCTCGATGCGTTCGAGGGTGTCCGAGAGGTCGGTCTCCACGAGGTGGCCCGCGAGCAACACCGTGAGCTCTTCCCCGTAGCGTTCCGCGCCCGCCTGCACGACGTTCACGCCGTGGTCGCGGAGCGCCTCCACGATCCGGTCGAACTGCATCGGCGTACACTCCAGATCGACCTCCACGGGAATCCGCCCGCGCGGCGTCCGATGCCCGCGCTCGTGGAACACGCTCAGGAGGTTCCCGCCGTGCTCCGCCACCGGCTCCAACGCCCCCAGCAGCTCCCCGGGCTCGTCGACCAGTTCGAGGCGGACCGTATGCGCCTGCCGCGACGTCTCCGCATCACTCACCGCAACCACCCCCGAACGGAGCCGACCGCCGAACGGGACCGGTCCCGACCCGGCTGACGAATCGGCTCGTACCAATCTCTCCCCGTCTACTAATCCGGGCCGCAGCTGTCGCTCCCCGTCCGTCGAACCGGGTCGCCCCTGTTCCAGTCGCGGCGCTCTGTCGTCGCTTCCTGGCGATGCGAACACGAGGCGCGTCCGGATGCATACTTCGACTCACGGCCGGCGCGCGCTATAAGGCTTCGGCAGTGCCACGGTTTGCCGCTCCCGGCGAGGCCGCGGCTACCCGGTCGAAAAACGCGAAGAGAAGGCCGACGCGGCGTCGGTGGTTAGAAGTAGTTGATCGCTTCGGGCAGCTCGGTCTTCATGCCCTTGCGCTCGCGGATCTCGTTGATGATCTCCGGCTGGAGGTTGTCGGAGAGCACGCGGAAGCCCGCGTTCTCCGTGTTCCAAGAGGCACGCCCCTCGGTGGCGGAGCGGATGTCGCTGGAGAACCCGATCATCTCGTCGACCGGCGCGATCCCCTCGACGACCATGAGGTCGCCCTCCTGGTACATGTCGTCGACGCGGCCGCGGCGACCCTGAATCTCGCCGGACGCCGCGCCCATGTGCTCCGTCGGGACGTCGATGCGGACGTCCTGAATCGGTTCGAGGAGCCGGATTTCGGCGTCGATGAGGGCGTTGTGGACGGCCTGGCGGACGGCGGGGATGACCTGCGCGGGACCGCGGTGGATGGCGTCCTCGTGGAGGCGAGCGTCGTGGAGGCGGATGAGCGCGCCCTGGACCGGCTCGGCGGCGAGCGGGCCGTCGTCGAGCGCCTCGGTGAGCCCCTCGTTCACGAGCTCCATCGTCTCGTTGAGGTGCTGAATCCCCTTCGTGTCGTCCACGAAGATGTTCGTCTTGTGGATGGTCTCGATGTTCTGCGAGGTGTCCTTGTCCATGCCGGCTTCCTGGAGGGCTTCGCGGCGCTCCTGCTCCGGCATGTCCATCGAGACGTCGCCGAGCTGGATGAGGTCGACGATCTCCTCGCTGAGCGGCTCCACGGTGATGTAGAACCGGTTGTGGTTGTTCGGCGAGCGACCCTCGACCTCGCGGGACTCCGTCGTCGGGGCCTCGCGGTAGACGACGATCGGCTCACCGGTGTTGACGGGGATACCCTGGTTCCGCTCGATACGCTGCGTGATGACCTCGAGGTGGAGTTCACCCTGCCCGCTGATGAGGTGCTCGCCCGTGTCCTCGTTAATCTCGATGCGGATGGTCGGGTCTTCCTTCGCGACCTGCTGGAGCGTCTCGATGAGCTTCGGCAGGTCGTCCATGTTCTGCGCCTCGACGGACTTCGTGATGACCGGCTCCGAGATGTGTTCGATGGACTCGAACGGCGTCATCTCGACGGAGGAGACCGTGGACCCCGCGATGGCGTCCTTCAGGCCCGTGACGGCCGCGATGTTGCCCGCGGGGACCTTCTCCACTTCCTCGCGCTCGCCACCCATGTAGATGCCGACGGACTGCACGCGGTTCGTGCCGGCAGTCCCGGAGACGTAGAGGTCCTGGCCCTTCTCGATAGTCCCGGAGAAGACGCGGCCGGCGGCGATTTCGCCGGCGTGCGGGTCGATACCGATGTCGGTGACCATGAGGACGACCTCGCCGTCGGGGTCGACGTCACGCATGTCGTGTGCGAGGTCGGAGTCCGCGTCCCCGCGCCAGATGGTGGGGATACGACGCGGCTGTGCGTCGAACGGGTCGGGGAAGTGCTCCGCGACCATGTCGAGCACGACGTCCGAGAGCGGCGTGCGCTCGTGGAGCTCCTGGCGCTTGTCGGCGCGCTCGAGGTCGATGATGTCGCCGAAGTCGATCCCGGTGGCCTGCATCGACGGCATGGAGACGCCCCACTTGTAGAGGGCGGACCCGAACGCGACCGTGCCGTCCTCGACGGAGACCGTCCAGTCGTCGATGTCGTCCATGTCCTCCGTCATCCCGCGGATGAGCTCGTTGACGTCCTCGATGACGTCGAGGAGGCGCTGTTGCATCTCCTCCGGGCCCTCCTGGAGCTCGGAGATGAGGCGGTCGACCTTGTTGATGAAGAGCGCCGGCTTGACGCCCTCGCGGAGCGCCTGCCGAACGACCGTCTCCGTCTGCGGCATCGCGCCCTCGACGGCGTCGACGACGACGAGCGCGCCGTCGACGGCGCGCATCGCGCGCGTCACGTCGCCGCCGAAGTCGACGTGGCCCGGCGTGTCGATGAGGTTCACGAGGTGGTCGTCGCCCTCGTACTCGTGCGTCATGGAGACGTTCGCGGCGTCGATCGTGATACCGCGTTCCTGCTCGTCCTCCTCCGTGTCCATCGCGAGCTGCTGGCCCGCGGTCTCGTCGGAGATCATCCCCGCGCCGGCGAGGAGGTTGTCAGTGAGCGTGGTCTTCCCGTGGTCGACGTGGGCGGCGATGGCGATGTTCCGGATCTGCTCCGGGTTGTCCATCAGCCGCTCACACTGTTCGACGATCTTCTTACGTCGGCCCATTATGGACGCATATACCGCCAGTGGGTTCAAAAGGGTAGTGTTTCGCCGTCGGCAAACGCCGCTGTCTGCGGGCGTCTGACACGGTTCACCTCCGGAGGCCTACCGGAACGGGTTGACCTGCCGCGCGGCCGACCCGAGGAGCTTCTTCCCGTACGTCACGGGCGACGGCGGGCGGGCGACGACGTTCGTGTCGCCGACCCACATCGCGTCGAGCACGGCCTGCCGCGTCGGTTCCTCGCCGGGCGGGAGGCGAACGGACGTCGCGGCCTGCCCGACGTCCGCGAGCGTCCGGGCGTTACTCCCCGCGTACGCGCCGCGGTCGCCCGTCCCCGCGACGCGCGCGGACTGCGTGTTCGTGATGCCGCGCATCGTGTCGGCGTCGTAGACTTCGAGCCCGACGCCGGGCGGGAGAGAGTCGAGGTCGACGCCGCCGAACTCGCGCTCCTGCACGGCGGGGACGACGGGGACGATGGTCTCGTCGAGGAGGGCGCGCGCGGTCTCCGCGATGGGGCGGCCGGGCTCTGGCGTCGCCTCGGCACCGAGCGCGAGCAGCGGCCCGTCCGCCGTGGACACTTCGACGCCGGGAATCCCGAGCAGGCTGTGTTCGGCCGCGAGGTCCGGGAGGAGTTCCGTCGCCGCCGCCGCGGTATCCCGGTCCGTCACGACGAGGCCGTCGAGGCCGACGTCGGCCGCGCGCTCGACGACCGCCTCCAGCGACGGGTAGGACTCGTCCGTCCCCTCGGTGTGTACGTGCGTGTCGATGTAGAGCGTGTGACCCGCCCCGGTCACGGTTCCGACAGCTCCATGCGCGGAATAAAATCGATGGAGGCTCATAACTCCCCGTGCCGACCCACCCAAAGCCACGCATCCAGTGGTCGCGAGAATCCCCGGACGACCATCCCCATCAGGGATTATCCATCTCGGACGCGAGAGAGGGAAGTCGACCACCGGCTACGGCCAGTGAACCAACCACCCGTCCCGGCGGATTGAAAGGGCGAGGGCTTTCCCTCGTCGTCTCCGGATTCGCCGTTCTCGTTGTCGCTGTTCGCACGGGGGAAGGACGACACACGGACTCACACCGGCACGACTCACTCGAGGCGAAACACCCATACGCTACGGCCCTGTGAGGTAGTACCATGGACGTTCGGGTACAGGGGGCCGTGCCGCCGGGGCCCTTCCTCGGCGCACGCGACCTCTTCGAAGCGACACACGACCTGGAGAAGCCCGTTCGCGTCCGCGTGCGCGACGACCCCGACGAGCGGACGTGGGCCGGCCACTACGACGACCACCACGTGCTCAACATCTCCCGGCAGGCCGCCACCTCAATCATGGCGCGCGAACTCGCCCTCCACGAGTACGCCCACATGCACCGCCACGAGGAAGCCCACCCCAGCCACACCTTCGACCTCCGGGAAGCCGTCTACCTCGGCCTCGCTGGGAAGTCCGTCGAGCGCCGCGTCCTCCACCAGTGCCGGCAGCTCGCGAACCACGCGAAGGACATCTACGCCGACGACATCACCCTCACCGTCGGCCCGACGGACAAACTCGTCACCTTCCTCGAATCCGAACTCGCCGCGTCCGTCGCCGACAACCCCCGGGAGCGCCGACAGGGCCACCGCCTCACCGCGGGCGCGGACCCCACGATGACCGCCGTGAACGCCGCGTTCGCCGTCGCCCTCCTCGAACGCCACGACCTCCTCGACGACGACCACCGCATCTACGCGCTCGCCCACGCCGCCAGCGAGGACGCCCCCAGCGTCGACGTCGACTGGTTCCGCACGCGCTTCAAGACGCTCGCGACCGACGTCGACGAATCCGCCTACCGCCGCGTCCTCGTCGACCTCGTCCAGGCGTTCGTCGACGCCCAGGACGCCACCGCCCGCCCCGCCGCCGACTGACCCTTCGACTCGTCGCCCGATTCGGTCACGACTCCTCCGTGACGGAGTCGTGCACGCGCCGCAGAAACCCCGCGTAGCGTTCGAACGTCGACGTCTCACAGCCCACGAGCACGCCGTCCTCGATGCGGCAGGCCGCGCCCTCCGGATACTCGCGCTCTGCGTCCGACTCACTCATGTACGCGACTGACGCGGTCGACGCCCCTTAGTCCCCGGGCTGGCGCGGAGAGCGAGCGCTATCCGGCGTGAATCCGGAGAGATAGAGACAGCAGAAACCGCTAACGACCGGCCGGGTTAGCGGGCGGCGGCCGCGACGCGTTCTTTCTCCTCTTTCTGACCGATTGCGTACGTCTGCATGTCGTAGTCGGCCGCGCCGAGGAGCTGCTGGGCGAGCGCTTCGGAGGCGGGCGTCGCCGACTTGTAGGACGCGGAGTGCGCGCCGTCGGCGAGGAACTTCAGCGCCTGGTCGACGCGGCGCTGCGGTGCGACGTCGACGGCTTTCGGCACCGAGATGCCACCGTACTTGAGGCGGACGGTCTCCTCACGGGGCGCGGCGTTCTCGACCGCGCGAACGAGGATCTGCGCCGGGTTCTCCTCGGTCTGCTCGTGGATCTGGTCGAAGGCGTCACGGACGATCTTGAGCGCCTTCTGCTTCTTCCCCGTGTTGTCCTCAGTCGCCATCAGGCGGTTCGTGAGCCGCTCGACGACGGAGATCTGGGACTTCTGGAACTGCTTCGACGCGTGGCGACCCATCGTGTGGGCGATGGGCGTCACGGCGATGTAGCGCTTCGTGGACGGGTCGCGGAACTGGATCTCGGAGACGTCCCACTTACCGAAGAGGTCGGCCTCGGTCTCCTGCTCTTCGCTCCCGGCCGGCTTCTCGGGTTCGGGTGCTTCGCTCTCGCTCATTTATCGGACAGGTTTCTCCGCGTTCCCGCGGACGAGTTCGATCATCGAGACGCCGTTCACTTTCTCGACCTTGTAGTTGACACCGGACAGGTCGCCCATCGCACGACCCTTCGCGCCACCGATACCGGCGATGGTGACTTCGTCGTGCTCGTCGATGAACGAGATTGCGCCGTCACCGGGACAGAACGCGGTGACCTGTTTCCCGTTCTTGATGAGCTGCACCCGGACGCATTTCCGGATGGCGGAGTTCGGCTGTTTCGCTTCGATACCGACCTTCTCCAGCACGATGCCGCGACCCTGAGGTGCGCCCTCGAGCGGGTCGGACTTCTGGGAGAGGCCCCGTTCGCGCCGCGCGTAGTCCGAGTCGGACCACCGCTGATTCTGGCGGTCCTTCTTCAGTTTGCGAGCGGCGTACTTACCGTTCGGCATACGCACGAATTCCCGGTGCAGATACTTAAGCCCGGTCTTTTGCGGGCAAGCGTGTGACCCGGGACCACGCACTCAGTGGTCAGCGCCGGTCCTCGACGGCGACGGTCCCCGAGAGCTCCTGCTGGCTCGGGGGATTGATGCTGATACCGGCGTCGGCGAGGTCGGCGGCGACGCGTTCGACGAACGCCGTCCGCACCACGCCGACCGGCGTCTCCTCCGGGCTCCGAATCCAGTAGCGCGCCCGGAGGTCGATGGAGGTCGCGCCGAACCCGGAGACGCGGACGGTCGGTTCGGGCTCGGCGAGCACGCGGTCGTCGGCGGCCGCCGCCGCCTTCGTGAGCCGAATGGCCTCCTCGACGTCGTCCTCGTAGCGAATCCCGAAGGTGTCCGTTATCCGGTAGCGGTTACCGCGGTACGGCGTCCGCAGCGCGTTCGTCGTCAGCTGGGAGTTCGGGACGGAGACGATTTCGCCGTTCGGCGTGCGGACGCGCGTCACCCGGAAGTCGATCTGCTCGACCGTCCCCGCCTGGTCCGCCCACTCGACGTAGTCGCCGACGTTGAAGTCCTCGTCCGCGACGAGGAAGACGCCGCTGACGAGGTTCCCGATGACGTCCTGACCGGCGACGCCGAGCGCGAGCGTCGCGGCGGCGACGACGAGCGCCGACCCCTGGAACGCGCTCCCGAACCCGGCGAGCGCGGTCGCGAGCGCCACGCCGACGACGGCGACGGCGACCTTCGTGTAGAGCCGCGTCGCGTTCGCGAGCGTCGGATTCCCCCGGTTCCGCCGCGTCACGAGCTTGACGAGCGGCGGCACGAGGAGAAATCGACCCGCCGCGTACGTCACCGCGACGACGACGATGAACACGAGGCACTGGACGAGGAGGTCGTGGTACTGTGCGAGCACCGACTCGACGCCCGGCGGCACAGTCACCACGCGACGAACACCCGAAGCATACCACGACTCCGCCCCCGCTCCACAAGAACCCACAGGCTACAGATTGCGTGCAGGCGACGCACTCCCCGATACTCAACGCTACGCCGCCGTCTCCGAACGAGGGCGTTAAGCCACCACGCGACTACATACCTCGGACTCGCCGCGCTATCACACTTGAAGGCTTACACCGCTAGGAAGCGGAAGCAGAATACTGCAAGCGTCCGCGAGCGAGCGGTTCGAAGAACTCGAGCGAAGCGGTTCACTCGCGCGAGCCAGCGAGCGCGAGGCCGACGACTGAACGGAACGAGCGAAGCGAGAGAAGTGAAGGAGGAGTGCTTTTAGCGTAGCTTTTACCGAGCGAGGCCGCCGGAGGCGGCCGAGCGCAGAGTAAAAGGTACTATGTCAGCTGAATGTCGTCGACGTCGTAGTGGCGTTTGGCGAGGTGTTTCGCCATCTCGATGTTCTTGCCGCCTTCGCCGATGGCGACGCCGCGGTCGTCGTGGTCGACTTCGGCGTAAGCGACGGTGTCCGCGCCCTCCACCTCGCTGACGGTGACGTTATAGACGGCGGCGGGCGCGAGGGCGTTCGCGACGAAGCCCTTGGCCGTGGGGGCGTCTTCGACGAGTTCGATGTCGTGGCCGAGTTTCGCTTCGAGGTCGCGGATGCGGCTGCCGTCGGGGCCGATGGCCTGCCCCATCTCGCCGGCTTTGACGACGAAGACGATGCGGTCGTGGTCGTCGTCGACGACGCAGTCGAGGGCAGTCGCCTCGGTGGCGTCCTCGAACGCGGTGATGTACCGCCGCGCCTGGTCGTCGAGCGTGACGGGCACGAGCTAGTCGCTCCGGCTGGGCTTTGCGCCCATGCGTAGGTCGACGTCGCCGGTGCCGAGGCGGATGGGTTTCCCGACGATGACGTTCTCGATGACGCCGTCGAGGTCGTCGGCCTCGCCGTAGATGGCGGCGTCGAGCAGGTGGTTGACGGTGACTTCGAACGCGGCGCGGGCGAGCACTGAGTCCTTGTTCCCGGAGATGCCGTGCCGGCCGATGGACTGGATGGTGCCGTCGTTCGTCATGATGTCCGCGACGAGCATGAGGTGGCGGATGTTCACGTCGCCGAGCCCCTGCTCTTCGAGGGTGTCCATCGTCTCCTCGATGATGGCCTCGCGGGCGGCCTCGATGCCGAGGGTCTTGTGGACTTCGTGGATGTTGTTACACGTGGTGCGCGTGGTGTCGACGCCGTCGATTTTGAGCGCCTTCTTCAGCGCGCTCCCCTCCGTGTAGAGGACGAACTCCTCGCCGTCCTCGGTCTCTTCCTTCCGGATGACGACGCGGTCGATGTCCTTCAGGCCCTTGAAGACGATGTCGCGGAGCTGCTCGATGAGCTGGAGGAGCTCGCGGTAGCTCGGCTGCTCCGGGCCGAACTCGAGGACGGTCCCGGACTGGTTGACCTGCACGCCGAGGGAGTCCTGAATGGTCTCCGCGACTTCCTGGGCGACGAGGGTGGCGTCGTCCATGCGCGGCCAGCGTTCGAGGAGCGTCTCGTCGTTCAGGTCGATGCGGACGATCATGTCCGCGACGTTCGTGGAGATGTCGCCGAGCGCGAGGATGCGCGTCGCCTCGATGTTCCAGACGACTTCGTGTGCGTTCTCGCGGTCCGTCGCGTACTCCTCCTCCAGGTGGACGGTCATCGTCGGCGTGTCCGGGGATTTCCGGGCGTCCACGAGCTCGATGAGTCGCGGGAGGCCCTGCGTGACGTCGAGTTCGGCGACGCCCGCGTAGTGGAAGGTGTTCATCGTCATCTGCGTCCCCGGCTCACCGATGGACTGCGCGGAGACGGTGCCGACCGGCTCCAGCGGGTCGACGCGGGAGTCGCGGTAGAACGCTTCGGTGGCGCTCGCGATCTGGTCGGCGTCCTCGACGGTGACGTCGTCGCGCGCTTCGATGGTGTCGTAGACTTCGTCCTTGAGGCGTCGCGGGAGTTCCGTGTCCTCGACGACGGCTTCCATGTCCTCGGTGATGTCGGTCATTTAGTCGTCCCCCTCGGCGGTCCAGGACTCGCCGTGCTCGGAGAGGTTGGTCGGCGGGCGTTTCTTCCCGATGAACTCGTCGAGGTCTTCCTGCGTGTCGAATTCGGCTTCGAGCACGCGGTCGGCGATGTGGTCGACGTCGATCTCGGTCTCCTCGCTGGAGGAGACGCGGACGGGACTGGTGCCGTCCTCGCCGAACTCGAACTGGACGATGGTGTCCGACGTGTCGCGGACGGTGCCGTCGTACTGCGTTTCGAGCTCGGAGAGCGCGTTGATGAGGCGGCGCTGGAGGTAGCCGGACTTCGACGTCCGGACTGCGGTGTCGACGAGGCCCTCGCGGCCGCCCATCGCGTGGAAGAAGAACTCCTTCGGCGTCAGCCCGGACGTGTAGGAGTTCTCGACGAACCCGTGGGCTTCACTGGAGAGGTCGTTCTCCTCGAAGTGGCTGAGCGTGCGGTTCTCGTACCCGCGGTTGATGCGCTCGCCTCGGACTGCCTGCTGGCCGACACAGCCGGCCATCTGTGTGAGGTTGAGGAGGGAGCCACGCGCCCCGGAGTTCGCCATGACCACGGCGGGATTGTCGTCGGCGAAGTGGTCTTCGGCGATGGACCCGGCGGAGTCGCGCGCCTTCGAGAGCGCCTGCATGGCCTTCATCTCGAGCGTCTCGTCGACCGTGCGGCCGGGGAGGCTCTCGAGTTCGTCGGCCTCGTAGGTCTCGATGAGCTTCTGGACCTGGTCGTAGGCGTTGTCGATAGCGTCGTCGATCTGCTCTCGGGCTTCGCCCGGGATGGTCTCGTCGTCGATCCCGATACTGAACCCGAAGTGCATGATGGCGCGCATCGCGAGCGAGGCGACCTCGTTGATGAAGATGCGGCCACGCGTGTTGCCGTAGATCTTCGTGATGGAGTCGACGATCTCGCTGCCGAACTCGCCGACGCCGTCCTCGTCAATCGTCCCTTCGACGAGCTGGCCGTCCTCGATGACGACGTCGTCGCCGGTCGAGGAGGAGAACTCGAGGTTGAGGTCGTCGGGGAGGAGTTCGCTGAAGAGCTGGCGGCCCGTCCAGTAGGGGACGCCGTCCTCCTCGCCCATCGCCTCGGGGAGTTCGTGGATGCGGGTCTCCCGGAGGAGGTCGAGCGCCTGCGTCTCGTTGAACCGGGGGTTCTCGTTCGTCAGGAGGTACATCCCGCTGATGTGGTCCTGAATCGCGCCGATGATGTTCTCGCCGAAGCGCGGGCTGAGAATCTGCTCCTGGACGCGCATGAGGACGCGCGCTTCTGCACGGGCCTCCTCGTTCTGGAGGGCGTGCATGTTCATCTCGTCGCCGTCGAAGTCGGCGTTGTACGGCGGGCAGACGACCGTGTTCAGCCGGAACGTCTTGTACGGCATCACGACGACTTCGTGCGCCATAATGGACATCCGGTGGAGGGACGGCTGGCGGTTGAAGACGACGATGTCGCCGTCGATGAGGTGGCGCTGGACCTCCCAGCCGGGTTCCACGCGTTCCGCGAGCTCCTCACAGACCTTCTCGGTGACGCGGACGCGGCGGCCGTCGGGTCGCTTCACGTAGTTCGCGCCGGGGTGGCCTTCGGGGCCGTTCCGGACGTACTGGCGGGCGCGTTCGATGTTCGTCTCGTTGACGACCATCGTCTGCGTCATCTCCTTCGCGACGCGGTCGGGGACGCCGACCTCGTTCAGGCTGAGCGTCGGGTCGGGGGAGATGACCGTACGCGCGGAGAAGTTCACGCGCTTCCCGGAGAGGGAGTTACGGAACCGCCCCTCCTTCCCCTTGAGGCGCTGGGAGAGCGTCTTCAGGGGGCGGCCGGAGCGGTGGCGCGCCGGCGGCGTCCCGCTGATCTCGTTGTCCATGAACGTCGTGACGTGGTACTGGAGGAGCTCCCAGAGGTCCTCGATGATGAGCTGGGGCGCACCCGCCTCGCGGTTCTCCATGAACCGCTGGTTGATGCGGATGATGTCCACCAGCTTGTGCGTCAGGTCGTCCTCGGAGCGCTGCCCGTTGTCGAGCGTGATGGACGGTCGCGCCGTGACGGGCGGAACCGGGAGGACGGTGAGGATGATCCACTCCGGTCGGCTGTGCTCGGCGTCGATGCCGAGCGCGTAGAGGTCCTCGTCCGGGATGTCCTCGAACCAGTCCCGGATGTCGCTCGGCATGAGCTTATTCATGTCCTCCGTCGTGAGGTCGGCGTCGAGCGCCTTCTCGAGGGCCTCGCGGTCCTCGCGTCGCGGCCGGAACTCCCCGCTGAGTATCTCGTTGATGCGGGAGAGCTCGAGGTCGGTCTCCTCGGAGAGCTCGATGGGGCTGACGCCCTCGTCGTCCTCGTCGTCAGGCTGCATCGCGCCCGCGATGCGTTCCGAGTAGTCACCGGCGAGGACCTGCTGGACCTCGTAGTAGGTGGTTGGTTTCTCGTGTTTGACGTCGTACTGGACTTCGCCGCAGTACGGGCAGTTTGACTTCTTCCGCGCCTCCCGAATCGCGGCCTTCGTGACGTCGGAGACGTCCTGCTTGAGGCCCTTCGTCCGCTCGATGTCCGAGAGGTACTCGTCTTTCTCCTCTTCCGTGAGGAGGAGGCGACTGCAGTCGCGGCAGGTCCCGCGGAGCAGGCGGCGGATGAGCTTCGCGAACCCGACGTGGATGACGGGCGCGGCGAGCTCGATGTGGCCGAAGTGGCCGTTACACGACCCGCTGCGGTGCCCGCAGGTCTTACACTCCAGACCGGGGTCGATGACGCCGAGGCGCGGGTCCATCAGCCCCATGTCGATGGGGAAGCCGTCGTCGTCGTAGGTGTCGGCCGTGATGACCTTCGTCGCGCTCATCTCGCGGTACTCCTCGGGGTTCATCAGCCCGAAGCTGATCTCACCGATCTCCTTGGGGGCTTGTCCTGCACTCATGTATTAGACTGCGTCCTCCAGTTCCAGGCGCGGGGCGATGCCGAGCGCCTTCATCTCGTCGAGCAGGAGCTTGAACGCGTAGCTCATCTCGAGTTCGTGTACGTCCGTCTCCTCCTCGCAGTTCGGACAGTACACGCGGCGTTGCTCGCGGTTCTCCACGGCCGTCATCCCACAGTTCCCGCAGATGTGGACGTACTCCTGGTCGGAGGACTCGAGGAGCCGCTCCTTGATGACGAGCGCCGCGCCGTGCCCGATGACGGCGTCACGCTCCATCTCACCGAGGCGGAGACCACCTTCACGCGCACGCCCCTCCGTGGGCTGGCGCGTGAGGACCTGCACGGGGCCTTTCGAGCGCGCGTGCATCTTGTTCGACACCATGTGGTACAGCTTGTGGTAGAAGATCTCCCCGGTGAAGATCTCTGCCTCGACCTTCTCCCCGGAGATGCCGGAGTAGAAGACCTCCTTCCCGCCGCCGTCGAACCCGCGTTTTTCGAGCATCTCGCGGAGTTCCTCCTCATCCTCGCCCGTGAAGGCGGTGCCGTCGACGGGGCGGCCTTCCATCGCGCCGGCCTTCCCGCCGAGCATCTCCAGCACGTGGCCGACCGTCATGCGGGACGGGAGCGCGTGCGGGTTCAGGACGAGGTCGGGGACGACGCCGTCCTGCGTGAACGGCATGTCCTCGTGCGGCGCGAGGTGGCCGATAACGCCCTTCTGCCCGTGGCGGGACGCGAACTTGTCCCCGAGCTCGGGGACGCGTTCGTCGCGCACGGAGACTTTCGCGAGCTTCGAGCCGTCCTCGCCCTCCATGAGCGTGACGGTGTCGACGACGCCGTCCTCGCCGGACCGCATCGTCACCGACGTCTCGCGGCGCTTCTGCGGGCTGAGCCCGCCCATCTCGTCGGGCTCCTCTAAGAACCGCGGCGGGCTCGTTTTACCCACTAAGACGGAGTTCTCGTCCACCGGCGTCTCCGGGTTGACGAGGCCGTCGTCGTCGAGGTGCTTGTAGGCGTCCTCGCCGCGTGCGCCGCGCACGTCGGTGTCCGGACGCTCGAAGCGGTCTTCCTGCCCGCCGGGGTAGCGGCGTTCCTCGCCCTCGTAGGTGCGGAAGAAGTGCGAGCGGCCGAGCGCGCGCTCGACGGACGCCTTGTTCATGACGAGCGCGTCCTCGATGTTGAAGCCCTCGTAGCTCATCACGGCGACCGTGAAGTTCTGGCCCGCGGGGCGGTCGTCGTAGCCGATCTGCTTCGTCGTCTGCGTGTTCACCATCGCCGCCTGCGGGTAGTGCATCAGGTGCTGGCGGGTGTCCGGGCGAATCCGGTAGTTCGCAGACGGGAGGCCGAGGGACTGCTTCATCATCCCCGCGCCCATCGTAATGCGCGGCGAGGCGTTGTGCTCGGGGTACGGAACCATCCCCGCGCCGATACCGAAGATGAGCTGCGGGTCGATTTCGAGGTGCGTGTGGTTCTCCGTGAGCTCGTCGCGCTCGACGCCGACGAGGATGTCCTCCTCTTCCTCGGCGTCGATGAACTCGATCTTCCCGGCGTCGACGAGCGACTCGAAGTCGAGGTCGCCGTCGCCGACGGCCTCCATCTCCTCCTCGCTGATGATGGGCTCGCCGTCCTCGACGACGAGGAGCGGGCGGCGGGCGCGGCCGGCGTCGGCGTTGACGATGACTTCGCCCGTGCGCTCCTTGACGGAGACGTTCACCATCTCGCTGACGTCGCCGCGGCGGCGTGCTTCTCGGATCTGTTCTGCGAGCTCGTGCGGGTCCTCGTGGGTCCCGACGAGACTCCCGTTGACGTAGACTTTCGCGTCTCGTGCCTGACTCATGTAGTTAGTCGTCCGCGGAGATTGCCTCGGTCGCGAGGCCGGGGACGCCCTCGACGCCCATAGAGGCGAGTTCCTGTTTGAGTTCCGATTCGTCGTCGACGTTCTGTGAGAGCTCCATCGCCTGCGCGAAGTTCTTCACCAGCCCGCAGTTCGGGCCCTCCGGCGTCTCGGAGGGACAGATGCGACCCCACTGGGTCGCGTGCAGGTCACGCGCCTCGAAGTGCGGCTGACTGCGACTGAGCGGGCTGCGGAGCCGCCGGAGGTGAGAGAGCACGCCCATGAAGTCGGTTCGGTCGACGAGCTGGGAGACCCCAGACCGCCCGCCGACCCAGTTCCCCGTCGCGATGGGGTGTTCGAGGCGCTCCGTGAGCACGTCGGACCGGACGACCGTGTTCACGTTCAGCTGGCGGTTCCGCATGTTCGCCCGCTCCAGCTGGTACTTCACGTCACGCGCGAGCTTGTTCAGCGCCGTGCGGAACAGGTCGCGCATCAGGTCGCCGGAGACCTTCAGGCGCTTGTTCGCGTAGTGGTCTTTGTCGTCGGACTCGCGGCGGCCGAGCGCGAGCTCGAAGCACGCCTCCGCCATCCGGCAGAGGTAGAACGCCTTGTTCATCCGCGTCTCCTCCTCCTCGATGCCCTCCTCGTGGAGGTGCGGCAGGAGGTAGCGGTCGATGACGTAGTTCGCGCGCTTCAGCTGGTAGTTCTTCCCCTGACCGGAGGCGACGCGCTTCCCGAGCGTCTCGATGGCTTCCTCCTGGGACTGGACGTCCGCTTCCTCCAGGTTCTCCAGCATGAACTTCACGATCTCCGGGTCCTCGGAGACGCGGTGGACGATCTCCTCGTCGGATTCGAGGCCGAGCGCCCGAACGAGCGTCACGAAGTTGATCGAGCCCGAGACGGACGGGAAGGAGACTTCGAGGATGCCGGAGCGGTTCCGCTCACAGAGCACGAGCGCGCGGTAGCCGCGGCGCTGACTGAACGTCTTGGCGACCTGAATCTCGTCGCCGTACTTCGTGTCGTACTCCGCGAGGATCTTGTTCGGCGCGAGGTCCTCGCTCGTCATCAGCACGCGCTCCGAGCCGTTGACGATGAAGTAGCCACCGGGGTCGGCGGGGTCCTCGCCGATGTCGATGAGCTCCTCGTCGCTGAACCCGTGGATGTTACACTTCTGCGACCCGACCATTATCGGCATGCGGCCGACCTTCGTCTCGGTCGTGTCGAGGACCTTCTCCTCTTCTTCTTCGCCGCCGCGGACGATGCTCATCTCCATGAACACCGGCGCGGAGTACGTGATGTTCCGGAGGCGGGCTTCCTGCGGGTAGAGGAGCTCCTCCGACCCGTCGGCCTCCCGAACGCGCGGCGTGACGACGCGCACGTCGCCCAGCTCGACCCACACCGGCTCTTCTTCTTCCTTGTCGCCGATGTCGGTCTCGATTCGCTCTTTCTCCGTCACGACTTCCTGCATCCCGCGTTCCAGGAAGGCGTTGTAGGAGCGGAAGTGGTGTTCCGCGAGTCGTTCCTTCGAGAAATACGCCTTCGACAGCTCTCTTCTGTTATCTTCCATCATTCGATGACTAATCGGTACACAGTCGCTTTATCCGTCGTGCGCGAGTCCCGAACGATCTCGATGACGTCCCCGACCTCTGCGTCATCGGGCAGCGCGGGGTCCTTGCGCTTGATTTTCGGGAGCGATGTCCGCTCGATGTCGTACTCGTCGAGCACCTCCTCGACGTCCTCCTCGTCGAGGATGTTGTGCTCGGGAACGAGTTCGTGGTTGCTTACGTCATTAACCATGGATGCACCTGAGGGGGCCAAAGTCGGCTCTCACGAGATACTACAGTTTAGTTTGAAGGGGCGGCATTTATTTCTTCGCAAATCAACGCGTGCGTGCGTAGCTCTTCCACGCAGACCGGCGGTTCGCAAGTCTTAATTATGTACCCCGGTTACGAAGAAGTGCAGCAAGGCAGCGTGCCCGGATGGTGTAGTGGCCCATCATACAACCCTGTCACGGTTGTGACGCGGGTTCAAATCCCGCTCCGGGCGTACTTTTACCGAAACCAACTCACGAGCGACGCTTGTCGTCGCGGAACGCGGGTCGCCGTTAGTCGACGGGAGCGTGGAGGGTGGTGAGTGCGCCGTCGACGCGACGGGTGTCGTCGTGGGTGCGAACCAGAAGGCGGTAGGCGTGGGGGTGAGGAGGAGGGAGTATGTCGTGGTTCCTGCTGGTCGTCGCGGGGTTGTTCGAGGTGGCGTGGGCGATCGGGTTAGAGTATTCGGAGGGGTTGTCGCGGCCGGTGCCGGCGACGGCGGTGGCGATGGTGGTGAGTCTGGTGTTGCTGGCGCAGGCGGTGAAGGAGTTGCCCATCGGGACGGCGTACGCGGTGTGGACGGGAATCGGGGCGGTGGGGACGGCGCTCCTGGGAATCGTGTTGTTCGACGAGTCGGCGTCGCTGGCGCGGCTGGGGTTCATCTCGGTCATCGTGTTCGGCATCGTGGGGTTGCATTTCGTGTCGGGGCAGTGAGCGAGGGCGTCCCGAGCGATTGAAGCCGTCGCTCCCGCTAGGGTGGCGTATGAGCGAGGAGAACGTGGACGAGACGAAGGAGAACGTGATTCCGGGTTCCGAGGAGGAGCTCGACACGAAGGACGTGCGCGGGTACGATTTCCGCGGGGAGTTCGATTTCGCGGAGCTGCTCGCGAGCTACGAGACGACGGGCTTTCAGGCGACGCAGCTCGCTGAAGCCGTCGAGATTGCGGAGGAGATGCAAGAAGAGGACGCGACGGTCTACCTCACGCTGACGTCGAACATCATCTCGTCGGGCCTCCGGGAGACGGTCGCGTACCTCGTCCGAGAGGGGTACGTCGACGTCATCATCACGACCTCCGGCTCGCTGACGGAGGACGTCATCAAAACGGCGAAGCCGTTCAAGATGGGGGAGTGGGACGCAGACGAGGCAGAGCTCCGCGAGCGCGGCATCAACAGATTAGGAAATATCTACGTCCCCTCGGACCGGTACGTGTGGCTGGAGGAGTACCTCTACGACTTCTTCGAGGATTTCTTCGCGGAGGAGAAGGTGCGGACGCCGACGGAGTTCGCGGCCGAGCTGGGCGCGACGCTCGACGACGAGGACAGCGTCCTCAAGCAGGCGGCGGACAACGACGTCCCGATCTTCTGCCCGGCGCTCACGGACGCCGAAGTCGGGAACTTCCTCTACTACTACCGGAACGGCTACGACTCGGAGGTCGGCATCGAAATCCTCGACGACTACGATACGCTCATCGAGAACGGCCTGCTCGCGGATACGACGGGGCTCATCGCGGTCGGCGGCGGCGTGCCGAAACACCACGCCATCATGACGAACCTCTTCCGCGGCGGCGCGGACTACGCCATCTACATCTCCACCGGGATGGAGGGCGACGGCTCGCTCTCCGGCGCGCCGCCGAACGAGGCGGTGTCGTGGGGGAAGATCAAGCAGGAGAACAAGAACTACACGCAGGTGGAGGCGGAGGCGACGCTCGTCTTCCCGCTGCTCGTCGCGGGCGCGTTCAAACTCAACGGCTGAGAGAGATAGAGCTCGGGGCGTCGTCGGGTCGTCATTGGGATCGGGTCGTCCTCGGGTCGTCGGGTCGTGAGTCAGTCGGCGCGGACGTGGGAGCGGATGAAGCCGTCGACGGCGGCGCGGGTGGTGTCGATGGCGTCGTCGTCGTCGAAGACGATGGTTCTGGTGCGTGCGCCTTCGGCGAGGACGAGGATGGTTTCGGCGACGCGGGTGGGGTCGACGTCGGCGAAGTCGCCGGCGTCGACGCCGTCGCGGACGATGTCGGCGATGAAGCCCCGGAGGTGGGCGTCGTTCTCGACGAACTGTTCGCGGTAGGCTTCGACGTAGGGGGCTTGCGAGCGGAGTTCGAGGAGGGCGGTCTGGAAGTCGGAGTGGGCTTCGGGGTCGGAGAGGAGGAGGTCGACGGTGGCGTCGAGGCGTTCGCGGGGCGTGTCGGCGTCGGCTGATTCGACGGCGTCAACGAGGCGGTCGAGGAAGGTTCCGACGAAGGCGACGAGGAGGTCCTGTTTGGTGTCGTAGTGGTAGTGGAGGAGGCTCTGTGACTTCTCGAACTCGTCGGCGATGGTCTCCATCGTGAGGTCGGCGTAGCCGTGTTCGCGGAGCGCCTCGTAGGTGGCGTCCATGATCTGTTGTCGCGTCTCGGGCGGCGGGCCGCTCTCGTTCGACTCGCTCATTGTGACTGACTAGTCAGTCACCCCGGGTAAGGGTTGTGCTTCAGGCGGTTGCACGAGTCGCCCCGGAACCGCCGGGGTTTTTGCTGACGCGCCGCGTCCGGGCCGGTAACGGGCGATGGGGTCCGCCTCGGTAACCGCCGGACACGCCGGCTGATGACTCCTTCTCACAGCCATGTCCAGACACCCGCTGCTCACGGTCGAAGTCGTCGTCCTCGTCGCCATCGGCGGGTTCGCCGGTGCGAACCTCCGGTATCTCGCCGCGGAACTCCTCCCCGGTCTCCCCGGCACCCTCCTGGCGAACGTCCTCGGCGCGACGCTCCTGGGATTCCTCCTCTACGAGGCCGAGCTCACCGGGCTGCTCGCGGAGCGCACGCACGTCGTCGTCGGCACCGGCTTCCTCTCCTCCTTCACGACGTACAGCACGTTCGTCGTGCAGTCCCTCCAGCAGTCGCCGCTCCTGCTCGCGGGGAACGTCGTCGCGACCTACGCGCTCGGGTTCGCTGGCGTGCTCGTCGGCCGCCGCGCCGCTCGCGCCGTCGACGCGAGGTGGGCGGCGTGATCGCGTTCGACGCGGCACAGCTCGTCGGCGCGGGCGGCGCGCTCGGCGCGCTCTGTCGGCACGCCGTCAGCACGCGCCTCCCCGCCGAGGACTACCCGCTCGGCACGCTCGCCGTGAACGTCCTCGGGAGCTTCACGCTCGGTCTCCTCACGTTCTCCGGCGTCGGCGGCGACGCTCTCCTCTTCCTCGGGACGGGCGCGTGCGGCGCGTTCACCACCTTCTCCTCGTTCGCCTACGAGACGATGCGGTTCGTCGAAGCCGACGACTACGCGCGCGCCATCATCTACGGCGGCGGTACCTTCCTCGCCGCGAGCGCCGCCGTCCTCCTCGCGTGGGTCGTCACCCGCGCGCTCTGACCCGGGTTCCGGTAGAGCCAACTCCCTGCCGCGTCGTGATACCGGTAATGTCCCGGCCGGACGAGATTCATCGATCCGACGCCGCGCGCGCCGTCGTCGACCGCTACCACCGGCGTGAACGCGCGCTGAGCGCGCTCCTCGTCGTGGTCGTCGTCGCCGTCTTCCTCGCCGCGTACGTCACGCTCCCGACCCTCTACGGTCTCGCCGTCGCCGCCCTCCTTATTCTCGTCGCCCGCGCGCCGATCCTCCACTCGCGGGGGACGATTCGCCTCCGCACCGACGACGACCCCGACGCCGTCGCCGACGCCTTCACCGGGCCGACGCCGCCCGTGCTCGCCTTCCAGTGGGGCGTCGCCGACGACATCACGCGAGCGGACGAAACCACCTACCACGTCTCCTACCTCTTCGGTCTGCGCTCCGTCGAGATGACCGTCGAAACGACCGAGACGACCACGGAAGACGGCGAGCGACGCGTTACGCTCGACGTCGCGGCGAACGACCGCCCGTGGGCGACGTACACCGCGAGAATTCACGTCGAGGGCGACGCGACAGTCGTCGACGTCGACTACGCGGGCGAGCGCCGCTTCGGCCTCCGCCGCCTCCCCCAGCAACTCCTCACCGAACGCTACCGCGACGACGCCCTCCACGCACAGGGCTACACGGTCCTCGACCGCGACGCCCACTTCGGCGTCGGCCGCTGAACGCTCGTGTCCGTGACACGGCCGTCAGCGCCGAAACAACACGTTCTCAAGAATGCTCGGCAATCCACGCACACCACTCGTGGAAATCGTCAGCGCCACACTGTTCCGCGATGGAGTGCAGTGTCCCGATTTTCACTTCGTCGTGCTGAGGGACATCAACGTTCCGAACCTCCCCAGTATCCGGGTTCTCGTAGCGGAGTCGAACGTGACTCCCGGTTCGAGAGGTGGGGACGTAGTTGAAATCGGTGAGAACACCGATGATTTCGCGGCCGGAGAACGTCGTCCGCACCATCTACTGCAGGAAGTCGGGAAGTTCCTTCTCCTCGTCGGACGGCTCGATACCTAACTCATCTCGAAGAAACTCGTCGGGGTCGTCAATAGGCTCTCCACCGCCTTCATGGAGTGTGAGTGCCTCTGCCAACTGTGAGAGGGCTTCGGCTTTCGTGTTCCCCCCTCGGGCAATCCCCGTTTCCCCGTCGATGGCGGTAATGGTACCGTCGTCCTCGTGGACGAATTCGACGCCCTCACCGCCGTTATCTCGGGACGCGCTCGCCATGACGGTGAGAGATACCGCGTCCTCGGGTAAAAGCCTTCGTGGGGTCGCTGCTCCGACCTTCGAGGGTGAATCGTCCGCGCCGCGTTCGCCGGGAGCAGAAGGGCTATTGTGCGGCTCTCCCGAGGCGGCGTATGGAGCTTCCGCCGTTCGAACTGGAGCGCTGGCTGGACGAGTACGAGCCGGACGCGGACCTGATGCTCGCGGAGAGCGGCGTTCGGAGTCTCGCGTCGACGCGGTTCGACCTCGACGTCGACGACCTCGGGTACGTCATCCCGACGGACGGAACGCCCGAGTTCCGCGCGGAGATCGCCGAGCGCTACGGGCGGGACGCGGAGAACGTCGTGCTCACCTGCGGGACGCAGGAGGCGGACTTCCTGACGTTCATGGCCCTGCTCGACGAGGGCGACCACTCGGTCGTCGTGTCGCCGACGTACCAGTCGCTCGCGAGCGTCCCCGGCTCGGTCGGCGACGTGACGGAGGTTCGGACGGAGCCGCCCGAGTGGGAGCTCTCCGTGGACGCGGTGGCCGAGGCGATGCGTCCGGAGACGACGCTCGTCGTGCTCACGAACCCGAGCAACCCGACCGGGAAGTACCTCGGCGAGGAGACGATGCGGGCGCTCTACGACCTCGTCGCGGACCGCGACGCCTACCTCCTCGTCGACGAAGTCTACCGAATGCTCGCCGACGACCCGCACCCGCCCGCCGCCGCGCTCGGCCCGCGCGCCATCTCGACGGCCGGCGTCTCGAAATCCTACGGGCTCGCCGGCGCGCGCGTCGGCTGGGTCGTCGCCGACGAGCCCCTCGCCGACGACGTCCGGAAGTGGAAGGATTACACGACCATCTCCCCGCCGAAACTCGGCGCGCGCGTCGCCCGGCGAGCCCTCGGCGAGGAAGAAGCAGAGATCCTCAACGCGAACCGAGCGCACGCGAAGGCGAACCGCGAGCGCGTCGCGGACTTCCTCGACTCCTACGACCTCGACTGGTTCGAACCCACCGGCGTCAACGGCTTCCCCACGGTTCCCGACGGCTTCGAGAACGGGAAGGAGTTCTGTCGCACGCTCTTCGAGGCGGAGAGCGTCGTGCTCGCGCCCGGCGGGGTCTTCGGGTATCCCGACCGCTTCCGCATCGGTTTCGGCCTCCACACCGACGAACTCGAAGCCGGCTTAGAACGCATCGGCCGACACATCGAGACGCGGCAGTAGTCGGGAGCACGTCGGAGTCCACTCGAGCGAGCGGAGGGCGAGGAAAAGCGCGCTACTGCATCCGGTAGCGGACGATGGCGACGAGGGCGATGGCGAGCGCGACGAGGAGGGCGATCCACTGGAGGCCGGCGGCGGAGCCGCGGGGGTCGGGGTTCTCCTGGTTCGCGCGCGTCTGCGCCGCGGTCGTGGTTTGCTGGTCGTCGACGACGCGGATTAGCGCGGTGTCGGTGACGTCGGTGCCGTTGCGCTCGTAGGCGGTGTCGTTCTGCGTGTACGCCGTCGCGTTGTCCGTGTTCTCGTAGGTGACGGCGGTGAGTCGCGTGTCGTCGTCGAGCGCGTCGACGGTGACGGTGACGTTCGCGTGGTCACCGGCGTCGAGGAGAGACGTGTGCCCGACGAGACGCCCCGACTCGGCTTCGAGGACGACGTAGCCCCCATCGGGGAGCGTGAGGTTCCCGACGCGGACGGCCTCGTCGTCACCGAGCGTCTGGTTCGCGAACGTGACGCTCGCGGACGGCCCGGCCGCCGGCCCGTCGAACGACGTTTCGTTCGGCTGCGCCGTCTCGTCCGACGACTCAGCGCTCCCGGTGTTCGTGGACGACGAGTCGGTCGAACTCGAACTCGTGTCGTCGGAGGAGTCGTCCGTCGACGAATCCGTGTTCGACGAATCCGTGTTCGTCGAATCGTCAGACGTGTCCGAAGACGTCGTCGTGGTATCGCTCGTCGTTGTCGTAGTATCGCTGGACGTCGTCGTCGTCGTGGTATCGTCCGTCGTTGTCGTCGTGGTATCGCTGGATGTCGTTGTCGTCGTGGTATCGTCCGTCGTTGTCGTCGTGGTGTCTTCGTGCGTGAGTGTGAGGGCGGCGTCGTCGCTGTTGTCGGTCTGGAGGTCGGTCGCGTGGAAGGTGTAGTCTCCCGTGTAGTCGGAGACGTTCAGTTCGTGGGTGACCGATTCGCCGCCGGGAACGGTGACCGTGTCTTGGCTACTGCTGCTGGCGACGACGGCGTCGCCGAACATCGTGCGGAGGTCGCTCGCGGTGAGGTTGTCCGCGCTCACGCGGACGTCGTAGCCGCCGTGGTCCGCGGTCAGGGTGAGGTTCGCGTGGTCGGCGTTAGTGCGCGTCGAGTCCTCGAAGGCCGCGGCGAAGTCGTAGTCGAGGGCGACGCTCCCGTCGTCGGTGACGGTGGAGCCGTCGTTGGTGGCGTAGGCGTCGCCGTCTGGCTGGCGCGCGACCGCGGTGTACGTCCCGGGTTCGGCGTCAGCGGGGAGCGTTACGGTGAGGTTCTCGTAGGAGCCCGGGTCGAGCGAGCCCGTGCTCGCGACTTGCGTACCGGACGCGTTCTGCACGGTGACGCTCCCGCCCTCGGGGAGGTAGGCGGACGCGACGGTGAGTTCCTGACTCCCGTTCACGGTCTGGTCGTCGAGGGCGACGGACGCGGGCGGGTGGTAGGTGACGTTGTCCGTGCGGTCGTAGTCCGAGCTCTGCGGGTTGGCGACGAGGTTCACGGGTTCGGTCTGCGCCGAGCTCGGGTTCTGGACGTCCTCGTAGACGACGACGAGTTCGTCGCCGTTCTCGACGTCGTACTGGCCGCCGAGGGTGACGACGAGGGAGTGGCCGTTGTTCTTCGCGGAGACGTCTGCGACGTCCGTCATCGCGTTCGTGTCGACGGCGCGGCCGGCGTCGTCGTTCCCCGCGTCGATTCCGACGACGAGGAGGTCGGACTGGTCGACGTCACTCACGTCCGCCGTGTCGTAGTTCACGCGGTAGCCGGTCCACGACGACCCGGAGACGCTCGAGGAGCCGGCGTCGACGCCGAGGTGGGTTTCGTGCGTGCTGTTCGCCCCGACGCGTGCGGGTTGGGCGTCGACGATTGCGCCGTTCACCGCGTCGCCGGCCGTCGTGTTCGCCGCGGCCGCCGTCCCGCCGAAGGTCGCGACGCCGGCGACCGCGGCGAGCAGCAGGAACGCGGACAGTACGACCGCCGAGAGCGGTCGCTGCGTTGTGAGTGTCGTAGACATGGGGAACACAGCCGGCGGGTTCGCCGCCGAGATATACGTAAAAAATACTGTAAGCCGGAAGAGGGTTTTGGCCGACTCGACCGGAACGCGGAGAACGCAGCGTGGAGAGCGCGCGGTCTACCGGACCTGTGCTCGAACGCCGGTCGTATCCGCGTCGGATTCGTCGGTGGCGTCGACGAGCTGTCGGTACGCGCCGACGAGAAGCGCGATGGAGTACACGGAGAAGACGCCCGTGACGACCGAGGAGACGACGTTCCCGAGCGCGGGGCTGGCGGGGTTCAGGAAGCCGACGATCGCGCCGACGACGAGTGCGATGGTGAAGACCGCGACGCCGAGGAAGAAGAGGCGGAGGCGGTGGCCGGACGTGAGCGCCCAGCTGCGCTCGAGGGATTCGACGACGCCGGCGTCCTCGATGGTGACGGCGAGCTGTGCGAAGACGAGGCTCACCGCGAGGAAGATGCCCGGGACGAAGAGCGCGATGGTCCCGAGGAGCACCGCGATGGTGGTGATGATGGAGACGGCGACGAGCACGAGGACGGTGCGCACGAGGTTGCGGGTGTGCTCGGCCGTCGGGACGTTGTCGATGTCGTGGTAGAGCGCGCGCATCGCGACGATGCTGAGGACGATGCCGCCGACGCCGAGGAGAACGGTGAGCACCCCGCTGACCGCGGCCGGCATTCCGACGGCGAGCGGGTAGGACGACGCGAGTTCGCCGCTCGGAACGCGGCCCGCGACGAGCGACGCGCCGAGCGACTGGACGCTCACCTGCATCGCGAGCTGGTAGAGGACGTACACTGCGGCGAGGATCATCCCGCCGCGCGTGGTCAGTCGGCCGCCGGCGTAGCTGAACGCGGCCGACAGACTGAGTTTGGTGTTGTCTGTGGAGGACACGTCCGGAAGTGGACACTAATCACGTATATAGCCGGGTGGTTCGTCCGCGAATCCGGCAACTATCGCTGGGAGTTAGTCGGCGACGCGGAAGACGCCGTGAGTGCGGCCGGGGCCGGCGTAGTAGAGTTCGCCGTCGCGGACGGCCGGCGCGGTGGAGAGCGCGGGGCGGGCGTCGAGGGTGAGCGACCACTGGTCGTCGCCGGTCGCGGCGTCGAACGCGTAGAGCGCGTTCCGGCCGAGAGCGAAGCGGGTGTCCGCGGCGACGACGGGCGGCCGGGGGCCGAAAGAGGCGTTCACGGACCGCTCCCAGACGCGGTCGCCCGTCTGCGCGTCGAAGGCCGCGAGCGCACCGTCGCTACTCTGCGCGTGGAGTCGGCCGTCCGCGAGTGCGAGCCGGGCGCTTCCGTCCTCGGGGAGCGAGAGCGACGCCTGCCACCGTGTCGAGCCGTCGTCGAGGGCGAGCGCGTACACGTCGCCGCGGTGCGCCGCGTAGTAGAGGTGCGTGTCGCCGACGGCGAGTGGCACGCCGCTCTGCGGGAGCGTGTCGCGCCGCCAGCGCACGTCCCCCGTCGCGGGGTCGAGCGCCGCGACGCCGGTCTGTTCGCGGTCTTCTCCCGTCGGCGTGTAGACGACGCCGTCACGGGCGGTGAGACCCGGGTACGTCCCGCCCGCGTCGTACGACCACTGCGTCGCCCCCGTCACGGGGTCGCGGCCGTAGACCGTGCGTCCGCCGACGTCGACGACCGTGTCCGCGGCGAGCGCGGGCGCGTTCGCCGACGCGCCGTACCCGCCCGCGGTCGTCTTCCAGCAGAGCGCGCCGTCCCGCGCGTCGTACGCCGCGACGTGCTCTGCAGTCGAGACGAACACCGCGTCCCCGGCGACCGTCGGCGTCGACTTCCCGTGCGGGTAGTCGACCGTCCACGACGCCGCCCCGTCGAGTCCGAAGCCGCGGTAGGAACCAGTCTCGCCGTCGCCGTCGCTCCGCCCGACGAAACCCCGGCCGTCGGCGAGTGAAACCCCTGAGGCGACGGCCGACGGCCGCGGCACGACGCCCTCGACGGTCGCTCCGTCGGACGGGCCGCTCGCCGCCGTGAAGCCGGTGTTCGCGAAGTCGTATTGGTACGTCGGCCACGCACCGTCGACGGGTCCGACGGGCGCGTTCCGCTCGTACGTGCGTGAGTCACCGAGACCGACGCCGAGGCAGCCGGAGAGGGTGAGCGCAGCCGTCGAGCCGAGCGCGGCGAGCGCTGACCGCCGCGTGATGCTGTTGGAGGGCATACGGGTTCGTGTCGTGACAGCGAGGGTAAATAGCTACGGACTGAGCAGGCCGCGGATACGGTGTCAGTAGACAGTCATCGAGTCCGACTCGCCACGCCCGGACACGGCGACGGCGACCCGGCATGACTCCACGGGAATCCCCCCGAGGGGCGAGCGGGCGGAGCGTGCGACGGCGGCGACAGCGGGCGGTCAGTCGCGGCGGTAGAAGTCGGATTTCAGCCGCGGGTTGACGTCTTCCGGAAGGGGTTTACGGACGAGCACGACGTTGTACTCTTGCTCGGTCGAGACGCGCGCGCCGACGCTCATCATCGGGGTGGCGATGCGGCCCGCGTTCTCGCTCCCGACGAAGACGGTGCTCGCGCCGAGCGACCGGGCTTTCCGTCGGAGTTTCTGCCCGATGGTCCCCGCCGCCGACGTGCCCGTTCGCTCGTAGTCGAACGACGCGTTCGGCGCGATGTCCGTCACCTGCTCGTGCAGGCGCTCGACGACGACTCGGTGGTCGAACTCCTCGTCCTCACCGATCCACCCCTTCTTCCTCGCGTACGACGCTCGCTCGGGGATGACGCTCACTGCGGTGACCTTCGGTGGGTCTTCTCGCTGCGCGAACGTCTGCAGTTCCCGCGGGAGGTTCTCGAATCCGACCTCGTGAATCCGAGCGTTGACGAGCGCCGCCTCCGAGAGCGGGGACCCGTCGAACGGAACGACGAAAGGCATACCAAAGCGACAGCGTGCAGAAACATAGAGGTTGAGTAAGATAGCAGATACTTCTCGGCCACAAATATGCGGACCCCGCGACTGGAACGCCTCTATCCGACGCGACCGACTGCGACGGTATCGAACGCGAACCCCCGAGGATATAGCGTCCTATAGAGAGGTACGGCGGGAAAGTATTTGTTCACCCGGCGAAAACCCCGAGGTATGAGTTCGACTCACACCTCGACGTCGCTCGTCGGCCGGCTCGACGGCGACGACTGCGCCTTCTGCGACGACGGCACGCTCGTGCGGGGAACCTACAAGGACAACGACGCCGTCCTCTGCGAAGCGTGCGGCACCCCGACCCTCCAGCGGTTCTGATCCTGGGCGTTCGCAGACGGACACACCGAGCGTCGTCTGTTCTCGGCGTCGCCGAGCGGTCGCCGTCCGGGCATCACTAACCGGTTCCGCGGTCCGGTGCTGTCAGCGTCGCCCGCGGACAGAACCGAAGCGGTTTTCAATATTTAGGCGCGCCTAAAGCGCATGGCAGGTGACGCCAACCGAACGGAGCCGACGCGACGGAGCTACATCAAGTACGGGAGCGGAGTCGTCGCGAGCGGCCTGCTCGCGGGCTGCTCCGGAAGCGGCGGCGAGCAGCCGACCGAGAAAGAGACGGGAACGGGGACGACCACCGGTACGACCGCGGACGCGAGCTACTCGGTGACGATGGAGCCGATGGGGACGGTCACCTTCGACGAGCCGCCCGAGACCTGGCTCTCCTTCCTCAGCACGTACGGCGACATGGGAATCGCCCTCGGGAAAGCCGACGGACTCCGCGGCCTCTGGGACCCGTCGAACGTCCCCACCGTCTTCTACGATTACCTCCCGGGCGTCGACGTCTCGCTCGACGACGTCGCGAAAGTCGGCGGCGACGGCGGCCTGGACAAGGAGATTTTCTACAGCCTCGACTGCGACGTGCACGTCGTCGACCCGAACTGGCTCGGCGTCCTCGACGAGAACTGGACGGCCGACGACACGGCGGAGATCGAACGCGAGGTCGGTCCGTTCATCGGGAACTACATCCGGCGGCGCGGCGACGAGTGGCACGACTACCGCTACTACTCGCTGTACGAGGCGTTCGAACTCGTCGCCGACGCGTTCGACGAATCCGCGCGGTACGACGCCTATCACGCCGCACACGAGGAGATGCAGTCCACGATTCAATCGACGCTCCCGCCGATGAGCGAGCGCCCGACCGTCGGCTTGCTCTCCGTGAACTCCGACTTCGAAACCGGGTCGTTCTGGGCGTACCCCGTCCAGCCCGGGAACAACCACAAGCAGTACCGCGACCTCGAAATCCGCGGGGCCTTCGACGCGCACATCGACGGCAGCTACGCGAACTGGGACTACGAACAACTCCTGGAAGTCGACCCCGACGCCATCGTGTTCCAGTACGGCCTCACCCACGTCTCCACGGAGGAGTTCGAAGCGAAAGTCGAGCGGATGCGCGACGACCCGGTCGGCAAACAGCTGAGCGCCGTGCAGAACGACCGCCTCTACCGCGGCGGCGGCTCCTACCAGGGCCCCATCGTCAACCTCTTCCAGACCGAAGCCGCCGCCCGCCAGTTCTACCCGGACGCCTTCGGCGAGTGGAACGGCCTCGAAACGCTCGCGGACGACTCGCTCACGCTCTTCGACCGCCAGCGAATCGCCGACATCCTCAACGGCGACATCTAACGACCACGGGGAGGCGTGCGCCGCTTCGACGAGAACGACACCGCCCCCACACACCTCACGTCGGTTGTTCTTCCGGCGTGCAGTCGCCCCAGTTCGACGAGCGGGTTCGGCTCACGAGCGCGACACCCCCACACCGGACGTCGTCCGTTCCCACGGCGTCGACGAGACGGTAACCGACCCTCACGAGAGCCACCACCCGCCAACACACACCTCGCGTCGTCTGTTCTTCGGCCTCACGCCCGTCGACGACGCCCGGTGTGGGGGTGACGCGCGTCGAGAGAGTCGACGAGAATCGGGTGTCCATGTATCTGACCGGTACGTCGATACGGCGAAGTGTCGTTAACGAGGGTGATTCCGATGAGTCGACCGAGAGCGGGCGAAACTCGGACGTTCGAGCGGACGTTCACCGTCGAGGACGTCCAGCGGTTCGCCGACCTGAGCGGCGACGACCAGCCCCGGCACGCCGAGCCGGACGAGGACGAGCGCGTGATGGTACAGGGGTCGTTGACCGCGACGCTCCCGACGAAACCGGTGAGCGATAGCGAAGTGCTGGCCAGCACGACGGAGTTCGACTTCCACCGGCCCGTCTACACCGGCGAGCGAATCGCCTGCCGCTCGACCGGCGAGTCCGTCGCGGAGCGCGACGACCGCTACGAGTTCACGACCGACGTCGTCTGCGAGAACGACGACGGCGAAACCGTGTTGACCTCGACGACGGACGGCATCATCTGGAAGGAGGGGTGAGGTGGGACGCGAGTGGGTTTTTTCGCCGTGGAACGCGAAGGCGAGAGTATGGCGTCCAGTGATTCCGGTTCGCGTCCGTCTCGACTCGGCCGCATCGCGCTCGGGCTCGGGCTCGCGCTCCAGGCGAGCGAGGATTTCCGCGACCTCGACGACCACGTGGAGTACGCGAAGTCGGGCGGCGTCCCGGTGCCCGAGATTCTCGCGCCGCTCGGGTCGGCGACGATGATCGCCGCGGGACTCGGCATCGCGCTCTGGCGACTCCCCCGTCTCTCGACGGCCGCCGCCGCCGGCGCGCTCTCCGCCATCACCCTCACCATGCACGACTTCTGGACGAAAGACCCCGACGACCGGAGCGGCGACCGCCTCGCCTTCTTCGGGAACCTCACCATGTTCGGCGGCGTCCTCGTCTTCCTCCGCGAGGCCTACCGCGAGTAGTCATATTTTGGGATAAGTTCTTTGTTTCTCCCAACTATACGCTATTCTATGGCAGTGGAAACGGATTCGCACGGGAGACTCTATCTCTCAGCAGACCTGAGGAAGAAGTACGGCGAGAAATTCCACGTCGTCGAGTATGCAGACCGGATAGAACTCATACCCATCGACGACGACCCCCTCCAAGCGGTCCGCGAAGCCACCGGTGGGGCATTCAAAGACAAATCTATCGAGGAACTTCGAGATGAAACCCGAGAGCAGGCTAAAAGCGACGCTGAAGCCGGATTCGAGCGAGGGCGACAGTCCTCAAAGAGTAGCGATAGATGACCGTGTACGTCGAGACAGACTTCCTTCTGGCGCTCGCTAAGGATTCTGATTGGCTCAAAAAACAGGCCGAGGAGGCCTTAGAAGAATATGACGTCGTCACGTCGACGTACGCCTATCTGGAACTCCTCCTCATTCGTGAGCGGTACGAGTTCGATTCCGTCAAGCTGTTTTCGAATATGCTCGAGCTCGTTCCCGTCGAAACCGAGGAAGAACACCAGATTGTCCTCAAAGCGGTGAACTACTTTGACGATGGAATGTCGGCGTTCGACGCTTTCCACGCAGCAACCGCCGAAACGCGTGACCATCAAATTCTCGGCTCAGACAGCGCATACGATGCCGTCGACGTGGATCGAATTCGGTTAGAGCCCGACGACGAATGACCGAAAACCGCTTTAGGCGACGTCGGAGATGAACGAGTGATGGAACTCTCGGTCGTCGTCGCGTTCGTTCTCGGGGTCTTGCAGGGCGTGTTGGAGTGGCTGCCGGTGTCGAGCGAGGGGAACGTTTCCCTAGTTCTCACGCTCCTCGGCGAGGACCCGGTGGTGGCGACGAAACTCGCGCTCTTCCTCCACCTGGGTACAGGAATCGCGGCGCTCGCGTACTACCGCGACGACGTCCGCGACCTCCTGTACGATGTCCCCGAGTGGCGGCCGTCGACGTGGTTCGACGCGGAGAGCGCCGACCTCTCCTTCATCGTGCTCGCCACGCTCGCCTCGGGAATCGTCGGCGTCGTCGTCTACGGCGCGCTCGAAGCCGTCGTCACCGGCACGACGACGAACGGCTTCGTCGTCATCGTCGCCGTCCTCCTCCTCCTCACCGGCCTCCTCCAGAAGTTCGCCGCCGGCTTCATGGCCGAACGCGAAACCCCCACCGCCCTCGACGCCGTCCTCGTCGGCGCTGGCCAAGGCCTCGCCCTCCTCCCGGGCGTGTCTCGCTCCGGCACCACCGTCAGCATCCTCCTCCTCCGGGGCTACGACGAGAACGCCGCCCTCCGCCTCTCCTTCGTCCTCGCCATCCCCGCCTCCGTCGCCGCCGCCGGCCTCACCCTCGTCACCGACGGCCTCATCGTCGCCGGCGTCCTCCCCACGCTCGTCATGGTCGCCGCCGCCGCCACCGTCGGCTACCTCACTATCGACGCCCTCACCCGCCTCGTCGACCGCGTCGCCTTCTGGCTCGTCTGCGTCGCCTTCGCCCTCCTCATGCTCGCCGGCGTCTTCTTCCTCTCCGGGTAGGACCAGCATCGAAGCTGTCTGATCGCGTGTCGAGTATTGCTGGACGACATGTTGCAGGCACGCAATCTTTAATTATCAGGATGATTGTCTGTAGCACAGAATGGAACGTGGGAGCGTCGCGGGCATATTCGTCGTCAGCATCCTTGTCTTGAGTGCGGTTGCAGGGGTCGGACTCTCGGCGGGGTTCGCGAGCGATGGCGATCCGCCGACGGCAATGAATGCTCGTAGCGACGGGGCAGGGGAGTCAGTCAGAGAGGGAGTCGAGTACGCGAGACCGGCAGAGCGTCCGGCACTGGGTCGTACGGGGGGAACACGACCGGCTACAGACCCAGAAGACCCGGACCCCTCTATCGTAACTGTCCAAGCACCAGACGAGATCTCGGTCGGGGACTCCGCGATCATCGACGTCTATGTCGACAACGAGGGCGGAACCGCGGGGTCTTCGTCAACGATTTCGATGAGTTTCCCGGCGTTCGACAGCAGTCGCGACACCGACCGGTTACAGGTTCGCCGGAACGAACTCACGTCGCGGAATATCGTCGGTGCGGGTGAGACGATTCACACGAGGAGCGGAGACTCGGCGTCCGCGGACTACGCATTGGTTGAAGGATCAACGGAGAGCAACGAATGGGGCAGCGGAGCGCAGAAACGACTCTCGGTGAGTGTCACACCGGAGACAGCGGGAACGTTCACCGTATACGTTCGAGCGACGCTTACCGACGACGGCGACTGGAAGACGAAGTTCAGTGCGCCTGATGCAGGAGCTGTCGATCAACAGGGATACGTTGTTCGTGAGATTACAATTGACGTCGTCGAGCCGAAAGAGAGTATATCTATCTTCCCGGAAGATGAGAACGGAGAAGTTCCAAACGACCCCGATATCCTCCTAAGACGCGCTTCCGATGGAGAGACAAAGAGTCTCGAGTTAAACGCACGCGGAAAATGCACGAACTGCGCGTGGTTCAAAGATTCGTTCGTCGACCCGGGATCGTATCGAGCGTATGTCAAAGTCGATTCAAACTACTGGGGGTGGCGGGACGTTACCGTCTCCGAGGGTGAAGGCGAGTACATCACCTTCGATCGTGGAGGAACGTGGATTCGAGACATCGAACTCGACACCGACGAGTCTGGTGGAAACCCCAGAGTCGCACCGGGGAGTGAGATTCCAGTGACGATCGACACGTACAAGCAGAACCACGGCTCGGACGTGAGAGTGAAATTATACGCCCACGAGGAAGGCACGAGCCGGCCGGAGACGCCGACCAAAACCATCTCTCGCGGCGTCAGCAATGGTGCGAACACGTATCAGGCGGAGTTGTCAGCACCATACGACGAGGGAACGTACGAAATTGATTACGTCGTCGAGACGTACTTCTCCGAGTTCGGCGGGTATCGAGTTACCGATGTCGTCGACGGGCAGACGGTTCGCGTGGAGGCGTACGAGCCACCGCAGATCGATGGCTCATCTCCGGGGACACGCGAACTCACCGTGAAGCCGGGGGAGACGTCGACGTTCTCAGTGTCAGCGTCCGACCCCGATACGGCGAGTTCGCGCCTCGACGTGCAGTGGTTCGTCGACGGGACACAGACGGTCTCGGGCTCCAAGTTCCAGTTGAACCCCGAGAAGTACAGCGCTGGGGAGCACGACGTGTCGGTCGTCGTCGGGGACGGCTCGGCGCGAACGGAGGATGCGCGGGCATCGTGGACGGTCTCGGTCGTGAAGCCGCCGCACGTGACATCAGTGACGCCGACAGACGGGACGGTCGCTCCAGGGGAACCCATCGAATTCTCGGTCCGCGCGGACGACCCGAACGGATACGCGATTACGGACTACTCTTGGAGCATCGGCGGGAAACACCTCGTCGGAGAACGAGTGAGCTACACTTTCGGGAAAACCGGAACGGTCACTGCGGAGGTGACCGCGACGAACAGCAAGGGCGTGTCGACGACGAAAACGTTCGAAGTGACGGTCTCGGGGACGAGCCCGGATATCACCGAAGTCGGCCCCGAGAACAGGACCGTTCGAATCGGTGAATCGGTGTCGTTCGCCGCCAAAGCGGTCGATCCCGCAGGGCGAGACGTGTCTATGTCGTACCAGTGGCGTATCGATGGTGAAGACGCGTTCACGACTCGAACGGGGTCGCGGTCGTTCACAGAAGCGGGAACGCACCGGGTCACGGTCGTCGCGACGAACGAGTTCGGGATGAAGTCGACCGAATCATTCGACGTCAAGGTGTTGAACGACCAGCCCGAACTGTCCGTCATGTCGCCATCGGGCGGTGCAGCGACAGTACAGTCGAAGAAGACCGTGCAGTTCGTTGGTCGAGTCGTGAACGAGGACGCGTCGAACGTTCGGGTAAATCTACGAGTCGACGGAGAGGTCATCGACCGGAAGGACGTCAGCGATTCGCCCGGACAAGTGACGTTTCGGACGAAGTTCGAGAACCCGGGTTCGCATTCGGTCGAACTCGTGGGGAGGGACGGTCACGGAGCGTCATCGTCGGTGTCGTGGGACGTCAAGGTCACAAGCCGGAAGCCCGTGTTCGAATCGTGGAGTCCAGAGGTGGGAAGGATGACTGCACTGACGCCGTCGACGTGGAACTTCTCAGCGGAGGCGCGAGACCCAGAGGGACAGAGTGTCACGTACGAGTGGTCGGTCGACGGGAGTTACGTCTCGGACGGAACGGAACTCCGGAAGCAGTTCACGACACACGGTGAACACACCGTCTCGGTGACGGCAATAGACCCGCAGGGAGTGAATCGGACGCATGAGTGGGCGGTCGTGACGAAGAGTTTCACCGTCGAGCCGAACGTCCGGAATCACGCGACAGAACAAGAGGTGAACGTGGATAACGGGACGACGACGTTCCTCTCGGTGTCGATGCAGAACCCGCAGGTGAACAATCGGAGCGCGGAGGTCGAGTTCGTGATCGACCTCCCGAGCGGCGTGGCGATCAAGCGGATGGCGAACGTGCACGCGTCCTCAACCGGGGACGCGGTCGGCTCGGCAACGTTGCGTCCCGGTGACGAGAAGTCGATGCGTCTAGGAATCTTCGTGAAAGACGAGAGTCTCCGCGGAGAGTCCGTGACGGTCGATTACGAGGTCCGGTACTATCCCAGCGGGCGGAAAGGCGACTACCACTCGGTGCTTGATCAGTCGTCGACGATCGATCTGGTCGGAAACCAAGAGACGCAAGCCGAGAAGGCGAACCAGTTGACTGTTACGGGGAGTCCAGGATTCACGGTCGTGTCGGGGTTGCTTGCGCTGGGTGTCGGGATATTGGTCGCACTCCGTCGACAGTGATTACGTGTAATCTCTACTAGTATGCCAAACACTTATGGTGTACTAGTCTGTTGGTGTTGGTGGAGCCGAAGATGAAACTGAGTCCACACAAATCAGTCACCGTCGCCGTGCTCGCCACGGTGCTGCTCACCGCGAGTATCGCTGGCCCGGCCGCCGCCGCAACCGGTGGTGTACAGTTCGCCGCGACGAATAACACGACGACTACGACCCAAGCCCAGACGACGCAGACGAGTGAACAGTGCGACCCCTCGAATCCCGAGCTACAGCAGGCGCGCCTCTACACTGACGATCCAACTATCACGAAGGACAGCCCCGGCGTCATCTCGGGTTCGCTCGTGACGGACATCACGAACGACTGCCGGATCGTCGTGCAGCTTACGCTTACCGTCCCGAACGGGATGTACATCCAGGGTTCGAGTGACGTCGGCAGCGGCGGTGGTGGTCTCGTCACGAACACCATCGAAGTCGACCCCGGTGAGAGTAAGTCACTCCGAGCGACTGTCTTCAGCAACAACCTCGGGACGAAGACCGTCACCGCCGACCTGACCTACTTCCCCAAGGGCCACAAGGATATGGCCCGCGAGCTCGACGGCCAGATGCTCGAGTTCACCACCGAGGAGAAGGCGATGCCGGATACCAAGAGCGACGGCGGAAACGAATCCGTGAACGACGCGAGCACCCCCAACGAGGGGAGGAATACGCTGCTCGGCGGCGAGTCCGTGTGGTCGAAAAATATGTTGACGATCGTCATCGTCGGCTTACTCCTGCTCCTCGGTGCCGCGATGTACGTCATGGTTCCGGACACGTTCAAGTTCGACTTCGACATCGGGAAACGGTAGAGAGGATGTTCGGGAACTGGTTCGGCGGCGACGACGAGAACGAGCAGGAAGCAGACGAGGGCGAGTGGAGCGTCTCAGTCAGCTCGAACGTCGACCACCTCGCGGATACGGACGTCACGCTGTCCGTGGACCACGTCTACAGTCGAGAACGCGACGGCGGTACGTCGACAACAGGGAGCGTCTCGCCGAGCACGCCGCGAAAGCCGTCTAAGCCGGGGACCGAAGACGGACCGGAGGACGTGACACGAGGAAAGATGGCGTTCCCGCGCGATAAGCCGTTCATGCAGGCGATGGAAATTCGCGGGAAGAACGGCGCGCATCCGCGTGTCGAAACCGTGTACGTCGTCACAGGCGACACGTATACGCGACCAACTGACGTGTTCGCGCTCGACGATCCAAAGTTCTTCTCGAAGGCGACACCGACGGCGGTATCGTCGTACGGGAAGCAGATGGCCAAGCAGGTCGCCGCGAATTTCGCGGACGGCGAGGCTCCGCGGCTCGTCGCGCGATTCCACACCCACCCCAGCGGGAAGGTGATTCCGAGCGCAACCGACCAGAAGAGCGCCGAGAAGATTCGCACGCAGTTCGAGGAGGCGCTCGGAACGACGGATTTCGAGTTCTTCCACGGAATCCACGCCTATCGGGAGGCGTCTGTCGGGCCAGGTGAACGCCACGCTCCGGAGCAGACCGGAAGCAACGTATGCTGGTACGGCGAACAGTACCGGCATGAACTCGGCGTCTTTGACGCTCGCTTCCAGACACCGAAAGAGGTCGTCGTGGAATGACTGAGGCGTTCGACGTCCGCGACATCGACCCGGAGTTCCGGGACGCGCTTCACCGCGCGCTCGAAGAACGCCCGGAGGAGTTACGCGAGTTCCTCGCGCGACAGGGATATCTCGAACCGGACGAGGACGCCGACGAGATCGTCGGCAACGAACAGGAACTCTCGGAGTCCGAGCGTCACCTCCTCGGCGTGGTCGAGGAACTCGCCTCTCCCCACTCCACCCAGCAGATCATCAACGTCATCCAGCGTGAAGACCAGTACGAGAGCCTCCGGAACCAGTACGAGTCGCTCAAACACCGCCCGTGGGTCAGCGACAAGCTGAACAAGCTCGTCCGGAAGGGCCGAATCGGACGATACCGGGATGGCCGCACGGTGATGTACACGTCGGATCCCGCGGAGGCGATTCGTCACTGGGCACTCCACAACAACCGATTCGTCGACGAACTCTCTGGTTCGGATATCGACGAAATCGTCTCCGCGACCAATATGAATCGCGAAACGGTTCGCGCCGGCCTCTACGAACTGATCGATCGCGAGTAACTCACCGCAAGACGACCGTTTTTTCTCCAGAATGCGTGTAGAGACGCGACTCAGCGCCGCGAGACAGCACGAGCGCGTTCGAGAGGGTTAACTCCGACAGCTAAAGGAATTCGGTCGTCTGCGGGCCGTTCGTGAGGTGGACTTCGAAGGCCTGCGTGCTCGCGTCCTGCTCGACGAGGTGACAGTAGGTGTCGGCGATGTCGTCGGGGTCGAGGAAGGTGTCGTCGTCGCGGTCGGGGTGGTGGTCGCGCGTGCGCGGGTTGTCGATCTGGCCGTCGACGACGACGTGGGCGGCGTGCACGCCCTCGTCGCCGTACTCTTGGGCGATGTCCATGGCCATACCGCGCGCGCCGAACTTCCCGGCAGTGAAGCTGATCGCGCCGCCGCGGCTGCGGACGGCGGAGGTCGCGCCCGTGAAGATGACGGTGCCGCCGTCCTCGTCGCGCATGTCGCCGACGGCTTCCTGCGCGCAGACGAACGCGCCGCGCTGATTGACCTTCCAGGCGTTCTCGAACTCGTCTTCCGTGGTGTCCATGAGGCCGCGCCAGGACGCCGAGCTCGCGTTGTAGACGAGGACGTCGATGCTCCCGAAGAACCCGCGCACGGTATCGAACGCCTGCCGAACCTCCTCGGGCTCCCGGAGGTCGACGGGGACGGCGAGGCCGTCGCCCGGCCCGTCGAGGTCCTCTGCGAGCTCGCCGATGTACTCCTCCGTCCGCGCGAACGACGCCACGTCGCAGCCCTCGTTCGAGAATTTGCGCGCGAGCGACGCACCCAGTCCCGGGCCGACCCCGGCGACGACGACGGTTCGTGCCATACTCGGTGATTTTCCGGCGACCACATAGGCGTGATGACCGCCGTGGACGTCGTCTTGGCTCGCTGCGGAACGACCGTTCGGCGACCCCGCCGCCGTACGCTCCAACGACGATGTCGAACGGATCCGGGAGCGGCGACGCGAGAGAAGAGAGCAGACACACTAATACACCCGTCATTCAACTTCAGTCTATGGAACTCAACGAAGGCGAGCTTCAGGTGTCTCGTGAGTTGTCTGCGCTCGACGAGGAGGTGGTCGAGTTCGTTAGCGTCCTCAATGATTGTGGTATCAATTACGTTATCGTGAGTGGGTATGTCGCAATCCTCACTGGCCGCTCTCGGGCAACGGAAGATGTCGATATTGTTCTAGAGCGTTTAACTCAACAGCGAACTGAATATTTGGCTAAGACGCTCAAACAGAGGGGGTATTGGGGAATGGCAATGCCTCTCGACAAAATGTACGAGATGATGAGTAATGGTGATCGGATCCGCGTAGCCGAAGAGGGAGAGCTGATTCCGAACTTCGAACTCTGGTTTGCGAAAAACGAGGTTGAACGAGAAGCACTCAACAAGGCGATCACAGCAGTGCCCGGTGATTCTCAGCTCAACATTAGTCCGCTCGAACTCCGAATCGCCTACAAGCTTCGTCTCGCCCAGCACGCCGGAAGCACGTCAGGGAAAGATTTCGAAGACGCACTCCACCTATACGAGACATTCGAGGAATCGCTTAATACGGAGCAACTCGAAGAGTATCTCAGAGACCTCGAAGTTGAGGACTACTATGATCAGCTCCGACGAGCTTAACGATGAGATTGAGCGGAATGTTGAGAACCGCCGGTCGTTCATCAAGCAGTGGGCTGCCTACATCCGTGAGCACGACGACGAGGAGTGGTCACGGCAGCAAAACAAGCTCATCAACCCTCAGATTCAGCGCGCAAACGAACTCGCCAAGAAGGGCGAAATTGGCCGCGTAGAGTGAAGGCCTGCTCCGACGGGATGGATTTTGATTCTGGATATCTGTCGCCGGTTCACGCTCTATGACGCATGAATGAGACTATCGACTTCGAAAGTACGGTCTCGGAGAACCGAGTGAATATTCCGGGCCGTATTCGTCGAGAGCTCGATATCGACGATGGGGACCGGCTGCGCTGGCAGATCGAAGACGACGGAGTGCTCCGTGTTTGTGTCGTCCAGCAGCGAAGCGGTACGTTCAGTGATTTCGATGGCTACGACGGTGATGGTGACACCGACGTCGAGACTGAACACGACGCGTGGGGCGTCAACGTCAGCTAGATGCCGCGAGCACTCGTCGATACGACCGCCCTCTTCGCCGCTGCCTATCGACTGGACACCGCAACCAATCCCTATCAGCCAGGATAGTCGCCATCGTATCCGCCGCCCGTCGCCTATTTACTGCGTCCCTCGGTAGGACGGAGGGAAGGATGACTCCGATCGAGGTGAGCGTTCGGCTGCTCGCGGGGCTGGGGTTGATTCTCGCGAACGGTTTCTTCGTCGCGATCGAGTTCGGGTTGACGCGCGCGCGCCAGTTCAGCGAAGCGGAGTTCGTCGACGGGAACCCCGCGCTGGAGCGGGCGTGGGAGATGACGAACGACCTCGAAGTCTATCTGACGACGTGCCAGGTGGGGATCACGGCGTCGAGTATCGCGGTGGGGATCGTCGCGGAGCCCGCGCTCGCCGCGCTCTTCGAACCCTACTTCTCGGGAACGGGGCTGGCGTCGGTGGGTGCGGGCGCGATTCTCGCGTTCGCCATCATCAACCTCCTCCACCTCACGCACGGCGAGCAGACGCCGACGTATCTCGGCGTCGAGCGCTCCCGGACCGTCTGCCGGTACGGGGCCGCGCCGCTCTACTGGTTCCACTGGATGATTTCTCCAATTATTACGCTCGGCGACGGCATCGCGAAAGGGACACTGAAGCTCTTCGGCGTCGAGATGACGGGCGCGTGGCTCGAAACCGAACAGGACGTCCTCGAGTCCCGCGCGGACCTTCGGAACCGCCTCGACTCCCTCCTCGAACGCGGCGAGCTCCCCGAGGAACGCCGCGAGGAAGTGATGAACGCCCTCGACGCCGACGAGCTCGCGATCAGCGAGATCATGGTGCCCGAAGCGGACATCATCTCGCTCTCCGTGACCGCGTCCGTCGAGGAGAACATGGACCGCGTCCGGCACAGCCCCCACACGCGCTTCCCGCTCGTCGGCGACGACCTCACGGACTTCCACGGCATCGTCTACGCCCCTCAGATCATCCACCACTACGAGGGCCTCAAAGCGGGTTCGACGTCCTTCGAGGAGATCGCCGCACCGCCCATGACGCTCGCGGCGAACACGACGGTGAGCGACGCCTTCGACCAGTTCCAGGCCGAAGACCAGGAAATCGCCCTCGTCATCCGCGACGGCGACGTCGTCGGCCTGTTGACGGCGACCGACGCGCTAGAGACAGTGATGGGGAACCTCGAAGACCCACTCGACTAACTGGGGTGGGTGCGAAACACGAAGGCGGCGTTCGCAGTCCTCGTCGGTGGCGCTACGTGTCCCAGACAGCGCCGAGTCGCTCGTCGACGTCGTCGAGAACGGTGTCGAGGACGACGAAGAAATCGGCGGGATAGTTAGCGTCCACCGCATCGGATGTTCCCGCGTCCGGTGGCCGGTGAAAGTGATCGCGGCGATTATGCGGGTTCTCGTGGCGGTCCCAGCGACACATCCACGTGCGGTCCTCCCAGGCTTCCCGGTACGTGACGAAGAACGCACCGTCGGTGTAAGCTCGGAGCTCGAGTGTTGCCACCTGGAGAGCGTTGGGGAAGTACTGGTCGTCGAGTGTGGCGACGACGGATTCGGGTTTCTCCCGAGGGAACACGGAGACAGTTTCGACGTGCGAGAGTCGACCGAGACGTTGTGCGACCGCACGCAGGAGTGGTTCATCGAGGACGCGGTCGGGTGGCTCGTTCGCCATTAAGCGTGGGCGGGAGCGTCGTCCGCACGGGATTGACGGGCGCGTTCGAGTTCGCGGATGCGACGTCGGACGGTCCGCCACGCTTGCACCGCCTCCCAGACGTCCTCGACACCCGTGTAGTCGCCGTGTTTGAGCGCGTCGACGTCACTCGGATTCTCGACATCGAATCGGTCTCGGTACGCTCGCTCTTGCTCGGTGAGATCTTCGAGTTTCGCTCGGAGCGCCTCTTCCGGTTGTGAGCGGAGTCGCTCGATACGCCGCCACTCGAAGTACTGTTCGTTCCGCGTAAACTCGTCCGGGGACGTGTTCGTCTGCTCGACGACGCCGAGTTCCGCGAACCACTGGAGGTAGTCTCGCGCCGTCTCCTTCGAGACGTCGGCTCGCTCAGCGATCGCTCGGACGCGCGTCGGTTCCGTAAGCTGGAGCGCGACCCGATACAGCCGGTCACGCGTCGACTCGTTCTCTCGTTGCTCTCGCCACTCCTCCCCCATCGACGGTGCATTCTCCCCGCTCATCGCAGGATAATACGAGCGATCGGCAAGTATAGTTTGCGGTCGGTAGAGTAGTCGATAGGCGAGACGCCGAATCAGACGTCGTGGTCTCGGAACGCGAAGAGATCGATGTCGTCGAAGTCGTCGTCGGCACCGACGACGAGCGTGGCGTCGCGTTCGCGGGCCAGGGCGACCGCGTGCGCGTCCGCGATGGAGATGTGGCCGTCGGCCGTCACCTCGCCGGCGAGCTGCCAGTCGGGTGGAAGCGTGTGGCGCGTTCAGTCCTCGCGTTCACGTTCGGCGTCGCGCTCGTCGCGGACTCGCTCGGTAATCTCACCAGGTTCACGACCGTCGCTGTGAATGCCGTGGATCGACACGAGAAGAAACCGCGCCAGCAACGACTGCGTCGGGGGACTCCCCTCAGTCGTCGTCTCCTCGATACGCACTCCCTCGCTTCCGAATGATGAGTACGTACAGAACCTCGTCCTCGCGGTCTGCACGACAGCCGAGGCGGAAGGGGCCGATACGGGGTTTCTGATGCGGCGTACCCTGAAGCGGTTCGAGGTAGGCGGTCGGCTCGCGCCACGGATCGTCGACGATCTCGTCCAGCTTCGACGTGATTCGCTCGCGTCCGTACGCGTCGAGGCTGTCGAACTGACGGCGGGCGCGGTCGGTTAGCTCCCAGTCTCAGCCCTCCGCCATCGATTCGCCCTCGCCGTCGAGACCGTACTCCGCTTTCACCTCGTCACTGGAGTGCGTGCGGCCCTTCTGGATGTCGACCTCGCTCGCGAGCATCGCCTTCAGGTCGGCGCGGTCGAACTCGGGGTGTTTCACCGCGTCCCGGAGGACGGCGCGAATGAACTCACTACGGTTCGTGTACCCGAGTTCCTCCCACGTCGCGTCGACGTCGTCGAGAACGGTGTCGGGCATCCGAATCTGAACCGTCGTCTGGTTCGAGGAACTATCGGCTTCAGACATACCGTTGTAATGGTGATTACCACACAGAGCCATCACGCTAGTGAGATGAGTATGCACGGGAACGCTTCGAGTTCCGGTTGTCCTACCCCGCAGTGGTTTGTGGCAACGTTCTACACAGCGTTCAGTGAAGCAGGTTCGGCCGGACGAGACCACGAAGTCGACGTTTCCGAAAGCCCCCTCGCGCAAACCGCAGGAGTGTGCTTGGACGTCGTCGTTTCCGAAAGCCCCCTCGTTCTCGACGGCTGCGACTCGCTGCGCGCGCTCGCTTCACTCGCGTGCTTGCGTCGTCTCGCTCGCCGAGAACTCGGCCCCTTTCGATGCCCCACCCGGAGTGGATGTGTCGGCTGCTGGAGCGCGTCGTGTTGGTGGGTGTCCGGTAGTCCGCGCGTTTTAACTGCCAGTCCCTCTCGTATGCTTGTATGACTGACGTGCGCGCGGCGGCCGCGGCGTTCGCCGCCGACCGCGACGGCGGCGACGACGCCCTCCGCGCCGTGCTCGCCGTCGACGAATCCGGTGACGCCTGGACGTTCGACGACGTCGATATCGACTCCGGGACGTTCGGCGAGCTCGTGTCGCGAGGCATCGTCGAGAAGGAAGACGGCGGGTATCGCGTCGCCGACCGCGCTGCGGTGCGGGCCGCCCTCGACGGCGAAGAAGTCGCGGAGGCAGAGCCGCGCGAGTTCGGGTTCTCACTCCCCAGCGTTGATCGCCGTACTGCCGGCGCGCTCTCCGGGTCGCTCCTCGTCCTCCTCGCCTTCCGACTGTTCGCGCTCCCGGACGTCTACCAGCTCGGCCGCACCGTCCTCCTCGCGAACGACCCCTACTACTACCGCTACTGGCTCTTCCAGTTCCTCCAGACCGGTGGGAGTCCGCTGACCGTTCCCGAGGGGATTCGCATCGGCGAACCCCTCTACGTCCTCTTCCTCCAAGTTCTCACGACGCTGCTCGGCGGGACGGAGCGCGCCGCGAACCTCGTCCTCGCCTGGTATCCCGTGGTCACTGCACTCGTCACCGGCGTCGCCGTGTATCTCACTGCCGTTCGGCTCACGGACGACCGCCGCGTCGGGGTCGCGAGTGTGTTGATTCTGGCTGTCACGCCCGCACACGCCTACCGAACGGCGATCGGGTTCTCCGACCACCACCCCTTCGACTTCTTCGTTCTTTCCCTCAGTCTGCTCGCCGTCGTCGCCCTCACCGCGAAGAAGACCGACACGTTCGACGACGTCCTCCGCGCGGACGTGCTTCCGTGGGCCGCCGCCTTCGGTATCACTGTCGGCTTCCAGGTCCTCGCCTGGAACGCCGGCCCCCTCCTCCTCCTTCCGCTCGCCGTCTACGCGCTTCTCGCTTCGCTCGCCGCCGTCGACGGCGATACCTCACCACTCGCCCGACTCACACCGCTCGCGATCGGGCTCGCGCTCGGCTCCGTGGTTTCCCTCCTCGGCCACTACGGCGCAGGCTGGCAGGAAACCTACATGGCCATCACGCCCCTCCTCCTGCTCGCCGGGACGGTTGCCGTCGCGCTCGTCGCCGAAGGAGCGAGCCGCCGTGGCCTCGGCGTCCGCGTCGTCGCCGCGAGCGTCTTCGGCGCAGGCCTCGTCGTCTTCGCGCTCTCGTACGTCCTGCTCCCCGAGTTCGGCTCCGAGTTCGTCCAGCAGGTCAGTCAGCTCTTCCTCCACACCGGCCAAGAGAACATCGCCGAGGTTCGCAGCCTCTTCTCCACCCAGTTCGGCATTATCACCGGCCCCTTCTTCTTCTTCGGCCTCTCCCTCTTCTTCGCCATCCCCGCCTTCGCCTGGGCCGCCTGGCACGGCTGGAACCACGACCGCCCCGCGTGGCTCGTCGCGTCCGCCTACGCCTGGGTCTTCTTCGTCCTCACTATCGCCCAGGTCCGGTTTGCGGGGGAATTGGCGATTGTCGGGGCGGTGTTTGGTGGGTTCGCCTTTGTGTGGCTGGCGAATCGGCTGGAGTTAGCCGCCGCTCCAGGGATCGGCGAGTCGTCGACGTCGAACCCCTGGCGCGACGACGACTCTGAAGAAGCCACGTTCACGCTTCCAGACGCGCGGACTGTGGGGTCACTCTTCGTGGTGTTCCTGCTCATCGGCGGCCTCTGCGCGATGATGACGCCCATTCGGACCGGGGCAATCACCCACGACGCCAGTACGGTGCAGACGGCGAACGCCATGAACGAGTACGCCGAGACGCACAACCAGACCTGGCCCGAGAACTACGTGTTCAGTGAATGGAGCAATAATCGGGTGTATAACGCGTTTGTGAGTGGGCAGTCGAAGAGTTATGGGTATGCCCGCGCGAACTACGTGGACTTCCTCACCAGCACGAACGGGAGCGAGTGGTACCAGACGCTCGGGTCTAGACGCGGATTCGTCGTGACGCAGCCGTACCCCGCCGTGAACGCCTCCGAGGACTCGCTCTACTACAAACTCCAAGAGCAGTGGGGCGTTGGCACTAAGCACTACCGAGCCATCTACGGCAGCGAGAACGGCAAGAAAGCCTTCGAGACCGTCGAAGGAGCGACAATTACTGGCCCTGCGAACGGAAGTCAAAGCCAGCTCTCCGGAACAATCACTGTTGACGGGCAGTCCGTCGACGTCAATCAGAACGTCGACGTCAATCACGGCGTCTACGTGACGAATATCTCCAACCCCGGTACATACACTGTGAACGGGCAATCAGTGACCGTGAGCGAAGACGACGTCGCCGACGGCGACCGCGTCTCCACATTCGACGGCCCCGGCGTCGCCTCCTACTCCTTCAACGAAGGCGAAGGCGACGTAGCCTACGACCGCTGGGGCGGCCATCACGCCAAATTGCACAACGTTAGCTGGACAGAGGGTGTGAACGGGAGCGCCGTCGAATTCAACGGGAGCGGATACGTGCAAGCCCCCGTCCCGAGTCAAGACGAATTTACTGTGAGTTTGTGGGTGAAACCGGACGAGTTGGACACGACGAGCGGGAACGACTATCGGCACTTAGTGCGTGGTTCGACCGGGGCGATGTTAATTCTCGAAGAGAATGGTCGGGTGTCGTTTCGGATTCCAGGAGGAGAGAGACGTCTCTGGATGGCAGGTCAAATCTCTAACGACGAGTGGAGCCATATCACAGCAGTCTACAACGGAGAGTCACGAAGTCTCTACATCAATGGGGAGAACGTTGGCACACAGGAAGTCAGTAACGAGAACGCAGACTGGGGCCCGTGGATTCGAATTGGCGGTAACGCAGGTCTCAGCCACACCTTTAACGGCAGTATCGACTCGACACAGGTCTATGGACGCGCGTTAACGGAGGGCGAAGTGAAGAACCAGACATCACGGGCGGGTGGGCAGTGAAATGATTCGAGTTGGTGTAAATAGCCGTTCGCTCTCGAAGCCCGAGCCGACTGGTGTGAGCCGATATACGCGGAATATCGTTGAAGCATTAAATCGTCGAGACGACGTTGAGTTGGTTCTGCTTGGCGTAGACGAACGACCGGAAGGGGTTAGCAGTGAGGCCGATGTCTTGAGTACGGGAGCAGCACCACACAGCGGTCTGAGAGCCCACTTCTGGGAACAGTTTATTCTTCCGCGGACCGCATCACAAATCGACATTGACGTCCTCTACGTCCCGTCTGGAAACCCTCCGATATACGCTCCTGTTCCAGTCGTGGGGACAATTCATGACTTGAGCCCGATCCGACACCCAGAATGGTTCTCAAACAAGTACGCTCTCCTCTACCGAATTGTAACACCACTCGCTATCCGAGGAACCTCGCATATCGTCGCGATATCTGAGTTCACTCGACAAGAGATTGACTCCCTCTACGACACTCAATCTCCGATAAGTGTGGTCCATAACGGGATACCAGGACGTGTAGAGCCTACCAAGCCCGATGACGCACCGGCTACCGAGTCATACTTTCTGTACGTCGGAAGTACGAATCCCAGAAAGAACCTGAATCGACTGGTATCTGCCTATCAAACCTACCGAGAAGGTAGGTCCGATCCCAAATCACTGGTGCTAGTTGGGCCTGACAAAGACGTTCACGGACAAACCGCGCTTAGAAATGGTAGTGGTGTCCAAAGAATGGGATACGTAAGTGACGCCGAGCTGGAGTGGCTATACCAGAACGCCGTTGGCTTCGTTTACCCGAGCCTCTACGAGGGGTTCGGAATGCCAATTCTTGAATCAATGCGAGCAGGCACCCCCGTTCTGACGAGTCGTAATGGGGCAACAGAAGAGGTTGCAGACGATGCGGCAGTGCTCGTCGACCCGACAGACACGGCAGCTATCGCACAAGGACTTACCGAGGTCATCAAGCGTAGATCGGAACTAATCGATGCAGGCAGAGAACGAACACAGATGTTCTCTTGGGACCGAGCGGCCGAACAGTATGTGGAAGTTTTCCACCAAGCCGCAAGTTCGGAGGGCGCAAAATGAAGATAGTTCACGCCGGGAAATACTACTACCCGGATAAAGGAGGAATTGAACAAGTCATACAGACACTCGCCGAGGGAGCGGCCGATAGAGGACACGACGCGAACGTAGTTGCGGCAGCGTCCGGTTGGCGGGGGGGATCATTCAAGCACAACGGCGTTGATGTGACGAAGTCCGGGGAGATGGCACAAATGATGGGAGTTCCTGCAGCACCGACTTATCCACTCAAACTCCGCCGAGCTGCTCAAAGCGCTGATGTCGTTCATCACCACCTCCCCAATCCGCTTGACGTTGGTTCGTCATTCATTCTAAACCACGATGGTGTTGATATCGTCACGTATCACAGCGATATCGTCCGCCAGTCAGAGTTCTTGCGAGCTTATCGCCCTATCCTCCGAAAGTTCCTCAAATCCGTTGACGGGATTATCACCACCTCTCCACAGCTCCGAGAGAACTCCTCAATACTGAAAGAGTTTCAGGAGAAAACGACGGTCATCCCACTTGGAATCGACTTAGAGCAATATCGGCCAGACGAAATCCAATCCTACGATATTGACAAGCCAGTTGTCCTTTTCGTCGGACGGCTGAACTACTATAAGGGCGTAGAATATCTGGTTCGCGCAGCGGCACAAATCAACGCAAGAGTCGTCATCGTTGGCGATGGCGACCGACGAGAGTCTCTTGAAGAGCTTACTACCGAGCTCGGCGTCGACGACTGCGTCTCCTTTGAAGGGAAGGTCAGCGAGCAGAGTTTAAAGCGATGGTACAAGACAGCAGACGTATTCGCCCTCCCCAGCATTGAACCCAGTGAAGCCTTCGGCGTCGTTCAGCTCGAAGCGATGGCGTTCGAAACGCCCGTCGTAAATACGGATTTACCAACTGGGGTTCCCTGGGTGAGTAAGGACGGTGAAACCGGTTTTACCATCCACTCCTCGTCATCAGAACAGCTATCCGAGGCTCTAAGAAAACTGTTACTGGATGAGGGACTGCGTAACCATCTTGGAACTAAAGCCCGCCAACGAGTAGAAGAGAAATTCGAAAAAAACCATATGGTAAATAAGACGATCAAGTTTTACGAACAGAATAATGAGTGAACCTAATCCGATAAAAGTGGTAAGAAAGCTCTGTTCAGACACGGGGAAGACGGACCAATTTGTTAGACTTACATTAGCTCTTACAATAGGAATATTTATAATAGTTCCAACACTTACAGTGGCTCTCCGGTTTGTAATACCACAACCACTAGCGTCGTTGACTTCCTTGGGACTAGTGGTTGGAAGCTACTCATTAGGGGCGATATACAGGCAGCACACGAGGCAGGGAATTGTAGCCGCACTATTAGTATTCATTACAATATCAGCAAATGTTCCTTTAGGGACAGAAGAGGCAATCCTATTTTCAATAGGGCCACAGATACTACTTGCTCAAGTTCCGATGGTAATGGCGGTTTTCGCATTATGGCACAAATTTGAACGGGTCTCAGTAAGTACAGTAGTATTTTTATTAGGAATCAGCGTGTGGCCGATAATCTCCGCGCCCGTTATCCCAGGACCACGACCAACTATGGCGGTTTACTACGGGATCTACCTAGCACAAGCTGCAGTCACATATTATATATTTCACCAATCCATAATATCTAAGATAATTACAATTGAAGAGTTCATACAAAGCACACTAGTTGTTGTGTTTGGACATATAATATTCAGCATCATGCAATTGATTAATTCTCAACCAATCGGGTTATCATATCTAGGTGAGTCTACTAGAGGGACAATTGCCACAATCACACAATTTGGGGTGACAGTTCAAATAGGACCCTATATTAGTGGATTGGCCGGGGGGGGAGCACTTACAGTTCTATTAGTAAGCACGCTTCCAGCGGCGATTATCTTGGGAGTGGTTAAGACAGATTTACGTTGGATGTTGGTCGCGATCGCATCTACTGCAATTATCCGTATGACTGCGTGGGATTCAGCAAAAGGGGGGGCGCTTATTGGACTCACAGTCACCCTATTGATAATCATACATTATGGGTATTATAAGAAACGTGAGTATATACAAGGAGCATTCGTTACAGTCATTCTGTCAGTTGGTGTCCTACTGCTCTCAGCTCGGCGCACCATTTCGAAAAGGTCAGCAGCCACACAGAACAAGAATGAGAATCCAACCAATAGTACGGTTGGACAAAAACAACCAGAAACCCATGGCACATCAGCTGGTTCAACACCAGAATGGCAGAGGAAGTTCCTCCAAGGGGAGTGGTCAAACAAGATTAATGCCAATATACCAATATTCGATACATCGAATCTTTCGCCAAGAATTCACCAATATATCAGTGGAATTGATCTGGCGCTACAATATCCGGTAACAGGCATCGGAGGTGCAAATTATTACTATATTTCATCTCAAGTAGATGGAAAAGAGAGAGTCATGCATAATATAACTATAGCAATACTGGCTGAGACAGGAATTATTGGCTTATTACTGTGGGGAGGGCTGTTTCTAACATCAATTAAACAAGGGCTAAATACTATCATACAAACCAGTGACACCACGAAATCATATACATTATTAGCCATTATCGCAGGCCTAATATCGACGCTCGCTCAGTTACAATTTAGCCCCCATCTAATTAGCCATACAGCTCTGTTCCCATTAATGGCGATGCTTGGAGCGCTAGCGGGTACAGGTCGAAGAGACTGATTTAGGTAGATATCGGTGAGAACTCCCGTAAGAGGCGTATATCTTCCTCGTCAAGAACCCTCATCAGCAAACACAAAACCGTGTATGTGAATATTCCAACTGTCACATGAACAAAAAGGCCACCAGGAGAATGGAGAACGACCAAGGCCATAGCAAATGAACAAACAATAGATTTCAATATGCTAACTAATATCGTGTTGCTAATAAAATAGCCTAGGCACTTAGCCGCATAAGACGTATAGGCGAGACCAATTGCTGCGGTGATAACAGTCGCAATCGCAGCACCAAGAACACCAACGTGCACAATCAAGATTGCATTGAGTATAACGTTAGACGTCAGTTCAATTGCCGAAGCCCGTAGATTTGCAGACTGTGCATCTAAGGCCTTTAGTAAATATGCAAAGGGCCAAGAGAGGGAGATCAAGACAAAATTCCAGATTAGTATTCGAAGAATTATTGAAGAACGATCGTATTGTGGGCCGAAGAGAAGTGATATCAAATTTGGAGAGATACAGACAACTCCGAAACCCATTGGAATAGAAATAATTGACACATATTTTATTAGGCGTCCAAATAAGAAGGAGAGTTCCACCTCATCTGATTTACGAGACATCATTGGATAGACACTCAAAACCAGAGGAGACATCACAGACACAAGCCCCATCATGATTTTATATGGTGCACTGTACATCCCAACCGAACTAGTACCGATTAATTTGGAAAGCATGAGAACATCAATATTGTTATAGAGTGTCACTAATCCACCAGAAAGGGCGAATGGGATCGTAGCAGAAAGTATTGTTCTAATTCCGATAAAAGATATTGAGAGATGAGTGTTGTCAAACACATGGCAGTAAAGAGCAAATGAGAAGGCCAAAGAAATGAGATTCGAGAGGATATAAATTGATGAAAGCATGAAAATACCACCGGAAGACTGCATGAGGAACCAACCACCACCGAGTTTGATAGAAGCACGCAGTACCTCTGAGAGAGCTGTAATCCACATCAAGTCATGACCGTTGAATGTAGAATGAAACGAACGGGTTAGATACCGAAATACAAGGCTGACCGCGAAGAGAGCAGAGCAAATGAGAACGACAGACGAATATCCAAGCAATAGTGACGATACAACAACAAGAGGAACCATAATAACTCCCGCAAAGAATCGAATAGAAAGTAGCGAAGTTGTATAACGTGCGGTCAGGGAGGACGACCGTGCGACTTCCCGAGTAACAACTTCATCTGCACCAAGGCTAACGAGAATTGAGAAGACGGATGCAAGAGAGAGAGCGGCAGCAAATGAGCCAAAATCATCAGGTCCAAGATACCAAACAACAAGCGTAAAAAACCAAAAGTCGAATGCCTTAGATATTAGGTTAGAGGTAAATAAAGAGGAGACGTTACGGAGAACAGGAGGAAGACGCACCATAGAGGCACATGACTGTCTGTCTTAATAAAGAGATGGCGATTGCGATATCGAAACGACGATGATATACAAGAAGTTAGAACCACTATAATGAGTGTGAAACGAGTGCTCTTGTTCACACCGAAGTATCCACCTTACCAAGGTGGTGCACCGACCTATTATTCAAACTTGGTTCAAGAATTAGAGCGTACCGAAATCACGGTAGTTACTCAGGCTCATCCAAACAAGCCACTAAGAGAGAATAAAGAAGGTACATCGATCTATCGTACAGTCTATCGGCCACATTGGGGCGGCAAAATGATGGGTACCCTTGTCGGGGTCTTTAGTCTGTTCCTTACGATCATTGCGGTATATTGTATAAACAAGCAGGACACAATAATAGCGCATGCTTCGTCTATTTCAACCTTTGCGGCGTCGGTTACGTCGGAAGTTACACGTACGCCAATCATCTATGACTGCCGCGATCTATCAATTCGAGAGTGCTTAGTCAAGATTGGATATGACCGTGAGTATATCAGTTGTTCACCTAGTGTGGACCAGATGTTGATTTCATTTGGTGTTAAAGATGAGAATATTAAACGAGTAGAAATAGTGAATCCGGAATACACGTCGAGATTTGAGCGAGAACCCCATATAACAAACAACGAGAGTGGAGAATACTATCGATGTATATATGTAGGTGCTTTGGAACCGCATAAGAATGTCCACTCGTTGGTAAAAGCGCTTCAGTTAGTGCCAAGTGGAGAAATTAAGTTAGATATCGTAGGGAACGGCTCTGAGCGAGAGCGATTACAAGACCTAGTGGAGAGAAGGGACCTAACAGACACGGTAGACTTTCATGGTGAGCTTGACCACAGAACAGTACTCAAGATGATTCGTGATTCGAATCTTTTGATCCACCCATCAAAGAGAGAAACAGGCCCAAGAACGGTTCAAGAAGCACAACAGATTGGGACGCCGGTAATAGCAACACCAGTGGGGAAAACGCCAGAACTCATTAGCCACATGAAAAATGGACTCCTCACAAGAGACGATCCAGAAAATATCGCAGAGAATATCAACTATGCATTAAATAATCAAAGAGAGATGAGGGAAATGGCTATTGAAGGGCAGAAGAGTTTCTCGCCAGCGGAATGGGATAAGACTGTCAAGACAATAAATAAACTAGTTAATTGAATCATCTGAACAGATATGGGTGTCGCAGGCCATCAACAGCAATACAATGTCTCTCTTCGATATCAGTCAGTGTAACAGACTCCGCATCGATCCTTGCGTTTAGATCGCCTTTAGAAGAGTAGTCATTAGGTGTAGAATATTTTTCTCGGGGTAGAGATAAGACCTTGGCATATATACTGGATAGAACTTCCCAGAGAACTCGAGAAACGGAGTAGTGAGACAAGGACCAACGAATCCAGCTCATTAGAGATATTCCGACTTGAAAGTCAGTGATCTTCTGGGAAATCCCATTACGTATTTTCTGCATGAATCCAGGATCGTATCCGATCGAGACACAAACAGGATCGTGTTCTAGCCAGATTAGTTGGTTCTGTTCAAATAGTCGCCGCCAGAGATCACGATCTTCTCCACGCTGAAGGTTCCGGTAAGGGCCATACCTTAACAACAGATCTTTCGAAGATACGTTAAGGTTATTCCCTTTTAGGTACACATCCTCACAAACAGAATCGCGGATCTTTTCGTAGATAGTGACGAAATCCAAGATTCCAGCATAGTAACAGTCGTCTGCGTCCAATTGGAGGAGAATATGTTCTCCTTTAGCATGTTGGACAGCAATATTTCGGTCTTCGCCAAGCCGCCTTGAAGGATTACGATTTAAGTAAACCACACGAATCTGCTGATAATTCTCTTCTAATTCAGAGAGAATCGTAGTGGTGGAATCAACCGAACCTCCATCCACAACAATAATTTCGAATCGATTATCGACTTGATTCAGTATCGATAGCAATGACTCACGAACCGTATTTTCCATATCTAAGCAACAAACAGTAATGGAATATTCTGGATCTATAGATGTGATTTCCATGTGAAGGTAATTGGTACGGAAGTATTTTGATGATTCGAAAACAAGCGTGAGTATGGTTGGAAGGGGTGCGATGGTAATCTCTCTTGACACGGAACTTAAATGGGGCTATCATGGATTTCCTACGAGAAAGACATGGGAAAGCAGTGGAGAAGAAATTAGGAGGAAGGTAAGCCGATTATTGGATATGTTTAGTGAATTGGACGTTCCAGCCACATGGGCAATTGTTGGCCACTTATTTTTAGATAGTTGTAATGGAGAACATGAGAATATGCCGAAGCCGGAGTATAAGAATCGATCTGGGGACTGGTATGACGAAGATCCTGGAGGTGATTTTGATGAATCAAGCTGCTATTTCGCCCCAGATATCGTAGATAGAATACACTCATCAAACCAAAGCCACGAGATTGGTTCACACACCTTCTCACATATTCTATGTCAAGAAGATGGAATCAGTGCTGGCGTGGTAAAAGAAGAGATTCAAGCGTGTATAGAGATAGCGAGACGCAAAGGAATTGAGATTAGCTCATTAGTATTCCCCCGAAACCAAGTTAATTTCATAGATGAGGTTGGGGAGACAGGCATAGTTGCCTATCGAGGGGTCTCCCCCGAAGAAAGTCTCCGAGACAAAAGGTTTGGAAGATATCGGTCGTTTCTCCGTTATATTCGAAGAAAATCTGCTCCTGTAGTTAAACCAGTGAAAAGGGGACAAGGAATTTGGGAGATCCCAGCTTCACAATATCTTCAAGAAGATCCCGGTCCGAAAGTTGCAAATTGGGGAAGAAGGCGTCACCCTAGAGTCACGCGGGCTATGAAATCGATACGTAAGGCAAAACAGGCAGGCGGAGTATATCACGTGTGGTCTCATCCTCAAGATTTTACTGAGGAAAGCTTTCAAGATTTAAATAATATTATAGAATATGCCAATAACATTTCTCTCCCTGTAATCACAATGAGAGAGGTAATAAACCAGTACCGATAAAATAGTCGCTGAGTACCATGGAGATACCCGTCAGCGAGGATATCAGAAAGAAACTAAAAGAACGTGCACAAAAGAAGGGATTCAGCAGTACCGAAGAGTATTGCTCAGAGATACTGAGAACAGTAATCTTGGAATTAGATAATGAGAAGCATGATCAGAAAGTACAGCAGAGGTTAGAAGATTTGGGATACCTTTAGAGCGGGCTGTCCCTCGCAATATTACGAATGCGAGCGATTTCAGTAATATATTCATAACTATCAGTATATTCGATATCACGATTTGCGAGACCAGATTCAGGAGAAAAAACGTCTTTCCGTACACAACCATCCATGTCAGACGGGATAGGATTCCCGTATAGATGAAGTATTGTCGGAGTGAGATCTAAGATCGAGAGTCCATCAATAGAGCCGCTCCGGAAACTGGGCCCAAGTGCGGCGAACAATCCATTCCGCTTGTTCTCCGCTCTCCAATTACCATCCGAGGGATTAGAAAATATTTCATTTCTTCCGATTCCGCCCTGAATGTGTACACCCGGTGTTTGATTAATACATAAATCAGGGGCTTCATCAAGATAGGGTCCAGAATAGATATCTTCACCTTTAACCACCTCTTTTGCCACAGCGGTCCCAGAAGGCCCACGAATATCAGTTAGTTCATCAATTAGTTTTTCCCGAATTATGTGGTACTCTTTCGAGTCCTTAGGGGCATTTATATAAACAGGCCCTTGCCCACTTGCGAGGGCAAGAGTGTCAGTCCAATTAATGTGGTTGGTTTTTTGTCCACGTTTAAGTTCTCCCTGTTCATCAGGTAATGAATTCAGAAGACGATCTGGAGCGAGATTTCTAGCTAAGTTTCCAACACCGACAGAATCAACAAATTTCCCAATTCGTTCTCGCGATAGGCCTAGCTCTTGTAATTTGGACGAGATTCCAGTGTTGACTGAAAGATAACCATTGTTCGCAAGCCATGTGTTGATATGAAATACTGTGTCTATTTTGGTAGAACCATGGTCACTCATAAGGATAACATCTGTTTCATCATCAAGAAATTCACCAATATGATTGTCAATTATTTTCCACCCTTTCAAAGTATCTTCAGATCTCCAGAGGAAGTGCTGAAGAACATTTATATAAAAAGTGGTTACTTGCAGGAAGGATAAGTCGTACTCATCGGCTAATAGTTTCGCAGCACGGAATCGAGAGTCAATCACATCATATATTTCAGATAAAGACTCTGAGTCACGAGGATTTATACGGTGTTCTGGCATGACGCGATAGTCCAGTTTACGGTCCAATAACTTCTCAACTTCAGGAGGAGAGGCATATCCGGTATTATCTCCATCAGGAGCCCCAGAGACCACAAATCCATTTATTGATTTCGGTGGATGAGTAGTAGGAACACCAATAACCCCAACAGGGGAATCCTGGGCCAAAATCTCCCATAATTCAATCGTATTGTGTTTTCTATCTTCAGGGTAATACACTCGTTTCTCATCAAGGTCGATATTCTCCCACCAAAAAATCCCAAACTTTCCCGGGTTCTTTCCGGTAGAGTAAGCTTTCCAGTTTGGGGACGTTACCGGTGGTAGAACAGACTCAAGATCGCTAGTCAGACCCGATTCGAATATTCTTTGAAGGTTTGGTAGTTCTCCAGCATCAATCCAAGGTTCAAGAATCTCAAAGTGAGCACCATCCAGGCCAACAACAACTGTATTAGGGGAACTCATGATCTGGCAATATGGGTTAGAAAGGTAGTAATGTTTTTGCATGCATAAGAGGAACGGTATAGCGCAGATCTGCCACTAAGTCCAGATAGACCATAATTGCCTCACAACAATTCCTAAGTCGTACCAGAAATCCTGCTTCCGGATATACTCAAGATCGTACCGTAATTTCTGCTCGGGTTCTTCACTGGACACACCGTTAATCTGCGCCAACCCCGTTAGGCCCGGTTTGACGAACCATCGTTTACGCCAAGCCCCAACGTCTCCCTCCAAAACCTCCTCTTCATCGGTCCACGCGGCTCTTGGCCCGACGACGCTCATGTCGCCGACGAGGATTGACCAGAGCTGTGGGATTTCGTCGAGGTGCGTCGACCGGATGAAGCGACCGACACGAGTTACGCGGTCTTCATCCTCGCCGGGGTCGACGTCTTCACTCTCGGGGACCATACTCCGGAATTTGTACACCGTAAACGTCTCGCCGAATTCGGCAGTGCGTTCCTGACTGTACAACACGGGACCGGGTGAGTCCACCTTAATCGCGACGGCGACGACCACCATCACGGGAAGCGCACAGAGCAACGCGAATCCTGCGAACAGAACGTCGAACAGCCGCTTCACGATTCGTTCCTGCCAGTCCCAGGGTTCGAGGTCGACGTCGACGAGGTCCCCGTCGGCACTCGGGGCAGTGAGTACACTATCCGTGTGATTCCGATGCACCTTCACGTCGACGCCGTGGTCGTGACAGTCGGCAAGGGCAGTGAAGAACTCCCCGCGAGATGGTTCGCTGAAGGCGAAGATGGCGGTGTCGACGTCGTGGTCGACAAGGATCTCCCCGAGGGACCGGAGGTCGCCGAGGACGGGGAGCATGCCGAGGGGATGTCCGCCGTCGGCGATCGCGGGTGGGGCGTCGGTGTCGACGTTGTAGGCGCTGGGTGGGGAGACGAAGCCGATGAGGGGGAGGTCGGTGGTTTCGATGATGTCGTGGATCTCCTGGGCGTCGTCGCCGACGACGATGGCGCGCGCCTCGCCGTCGCGGGGGCGGCGGCGGAGCGCGACGAACCACGCGGGGACGGCGATGAAGGTCACGAGGCCGAGGACGATGAGGGTGGCGCGCGGGAGGCGGTAGGAGTAGTCGAAGTACCCGAGGGTGGCGAGCGCGAGAAGCCCCGAGAGGGTGCGACGCGAGGCGAGCGTGAGCGTGTCGAGGACGCGTCGCGGGCGAGGTTTGAACAGCGGGGTGAGGGCGACGAGGAACGCGCCGACGCAGATGACCGCGGACACGACGGCATCGGTACCCGAAAGAACCTGTGGCCGGAGGCGCGCCAGGACGGGAACGGCGTCCGTCACGGCTGCTTGGACCGCCGCGTGGTTCGCGAGGAGGAACGCGAGGAGGACTACGGCGACAGTACCAGACACGCTCGCGAGCCGGTACCGCGTATTCGACGCCATCGAACTACACCTCAGTATGACGACGGCCAGCATAAGGCCTTTGACGTGCACATCCGCCCAACGCGAAACGGAGTCCACTCCGCCGTAAACGAGGGGGCCACGAGCGTCGAACTCTGACGCCCACCGAGCGTCCGGGGGTGAGAGACGTCGACGCCACATTCATGGGCGAATAGGGTGACGAGTCAGTGCACGAGACATGTCCACGGTACTGGTCGTCGTCGGCGTCGTCCTCCTGTTCGTCGCGGCGTTCGCTGGGGTGTACGGTCGACGGCAGCATCGAAAGAGCGCGCTAGTCGAAGGGACCGAGACGACGTCTGTCCGGGACATCGACGAGGAGGGGCGCGTGGAGGTGAAGGGGACCGTGCGCGCGGAGGAGGGGTTCGAGTCACCGATTGCGGGTGAGCGGAGCGTGCTCTCGGCGTGGGAGGTCGAGGAGTGGGACGAGCGCGGGGGGTCCGAGATGTGGGAGACGCGCGCCGCGGGCGTGTACGCGACGCCGTTCGAAGTCGATGACGGGACGGACAGCGTTCGCGTCGACGTCGGTAGTCACGTGGACGATGCGTCGTCGGGGACGGGAATCGACGATGTCCAGGTGGGCGTCGTCGACGTCGACCGATTCCTCTCGAACGGCGTGGCCGTCGACGGGGTGCACGCAGCCCTTGAGGGTTTCTCCGTCGAGGCGAGCGTGCCACCGGACGCGGAGCCGCCCGAGCGAATCGCGGCGTTCGTTCGCGGCGAGACGAGCGTCGAGACACAGACGAATTCGATCACGAACGTCCTGGACGTCGGGACTGTGCACGGCGAGCGACGGTACTACGAGGGCACGCTCACGCCGGGCGACGAGATCTACCTCCTCGGGGAGGTTCGCGCCGCCGAGAACGCGACGTACCCGTTGAAGCCCGACGACGTCACCGTCGCGCCGCCCGACGACGGCCACCTCATCGTCTCGGACGAATCCGAAGCCGAGCTCGTCGACTCCTTCGGGCAGTACACGTACGCGTATGCGGGAGCCGCCGTCGCGGCCGTCGCCGGCGCTATCGCGCTCGCCATCGGAGCCGGCGTCGTATAACTGGAGGATTCGCCGGGCCGCCTCTCGTCGAGCGCTACGAGTCGCGGACGAGGGGTTCGTACCAGTCGCGGTTGGCTTGGTACCAGTCGATGAACTCGCTGACGCCCTCGCGAATCGAATGAGTGGCTTCGTAGCCGATGCGGTCGTGGGCTTTCGAGACGTCGGCGTGCGTGTGTTCGGCGTCGGCGTCGTTGCGCTCGGCGTACTCGATGTCGAGCTCGGGGGCGAGTTGGTCGCGGATCTCGGTGGCGAGTTCGTTGATGGAGATGTTGTCCGTGCTTCCGATGTTCATGATTTCGCCGTCGGCGCTGTCGTCGTCGAGGAGGGTGTCGTTGGCGCGGACGATGTCGTCGATGTAGGTGAAGTCACGGGTCTGTTCGCCGCTCCCGTAGACGACGGGGGGTTCGTCGTTCACGCAGCGCGAGACGAAGTTCGAGATCGCCATGTTGGGGCGCATCCGCGGGCCGTAGACGGTGAAGTAGCGAAGCGCCACTGTGGGAAGCCCGTAAATCTCGTTGTAGACGCGCGTATATTGCTCGCCGGCGAGTTTGGAGACGCCGTACGGGCTCACTGGCGTCGTGGGGTGGTCTTCGTCGTAGGGGAGGTACTCGGGCTTCCCGTACACCGAGGAAGAGGACGCGACGACGACGCGTTCGATGCCCGTGTCGCGGGCGGCGTCGAGGACGTTGAGCGTGCCGTCGACGTTGATGCTGTTCGGCTTCCGTGGGTTGTCGACGCTCGTTCGCACGCCCGCCTGCGCGGCCTCGTGGAAGACGTAGTCGACGTCTTCGACGAGGTCGTAGACGAGGTCCTCGTCGCGCACGTCGCCCTCGACGAGCTCGTACGAGCCCTCGGTCTCCTCGGCCGCCTCGCGGGCGACTTCGACGTTGTGCTCTTTCAGCTGGACGTTGTAGTACGGGTCGAAGTTATCGACGACGACGACGTCGTGGCCCTCCCGCACGAAGTGCTCGGCGAGATGCCCGCCGATGAAGCCAGCACCGCCAGTGACGAGAATGCTCATTACACGATACCGCCCGCGGGAAGGGTAAAAAGACACCGGAGCACGTGCTACTGGAAAGCCAATCACTCCGCAAACGACCGCCTCCGTGCACTCGCCGCAACGGCTTAAGGCCCGCATCGAGTAGACTCAGCGCAGACACGGCGTCCGGCAGCGATTCCGCAACCCCGTTGACGATGAAGGCCGTCAGGTTAGCTCGACGAGCGCTATCAAGCCGCCGAGAGCGACGGGGAGCGCCGCGAGATCGCGCTAGACTAGAGATGGGGGAGCTTGATGGACGCCGCCACGCCGACATCGACGCGGCGCTCGAAGACGGATACCTACAGACGCCTTATTCTGCGGCGCGCGCCGTCCCTTCGAGGCGTTCTTCGGCTTCTTCCTGGTCTTCGGGGTAGCCGACGTCGATGCGCCAGCCCTTCATCCGGATGGCGTCGATGGTGCGGCCGCTCTGAATCAACAGGTCGATGGCCTCGGAGATTTCGTACTCGCCGCGGTTCGACGGCTGGACGAGGTGGCAGGCGTGGAAGATCGCGGGCGTGAACGTGTAGAATCCGGTCATGACGAGGTTCGACGGCGGGTCGTCGGGTTTCTCGACGACGTCCGTGATTTCGCCGTACTTGTTCGTCACGCAGACGCCGTAGCGACTCGCCTCCTCGTAGGGGACTTCCTCGACGAGGAACGCCGCGTCGGCGCGCTCTTCTTCCTGTCGACGCACGACGTCTTCGAGGTTGGCGTCGAAGATGTTGTCGCCGAGCATGAGCATGAAGTCGTCGTCGATGTACTCCTCGACGGTGAGGAGGGCGTGCGCGAGCCCCTTCTGCTCGCGCTGGTGCGCGTAGGTGATGGGGATGCCCTGGAACTCATCGCCGTAGTGCTCGATGATCTTCTCCTTCATGTAGCCGACGACGACGACGAACTCGTCAGCGCCGAGGTCGGCGAGCTGCTCGAAGCAGTGCGTGAGAATCGGCTTCCCGGCGACCTCCACCATTCCCTTCGGTTTGTCCTCCGTGAGGGGGCGGAGTCGCGTTCCTTCGCCAGCCGCGAGGACGACAGCCTGCATACGGGGACCGAACGCACCGAGTGCTAAATACCTTGTACTCTCTCAGACTCGACGCATCGACACACGCTCGGGTCGAAGAGCGGGCTACTTCTCGCGAGTCTCAGGTGGTTCGAGAACGGACGCGATTGCCCGCCCAACCCGAGTCTGCGCGAGACGCGCTCCCTGCCGACCGACCCAGACGAATCCCGAATGGAGCGTCGACCCCATCCAGATCGGGTGGAGTTTCTCGACGACGAAATCGAGGAGTCGGATGAATGGTCCGACAGTGTAGGTTTCGCGGAGGTCGATGACGATGACTTCGGGTTCGGGTTCCGCGGTCAGCCACTGGTAGAGCGCGGACTGCTTCGTCACGGCGGCGACCGCGCTCGCCCACCGATTCAGCGTCGAGACGATGACGGAGCTGGCGATGATGCGTTGGATCACGGACTGCCATCGGTGCTCGCTCATAGCGTTCTCACAGTGCGGTGACGGTCGCGCGAATCGTTATCGTGCCGAGGTCGAGCGTTACGGTGCTCCCCTGCTGGATGGGCTGTCCTTTGAACTGGGTGGTGCTCGCGGTTTCGCGGACCCGCAGGGTCGCCTGCATGGTGACGGTCTTCTTTCGGGGGTTGTCGCGGAGGTAGACGTTCCCGTCCTGACTCACGAGCACCATCTCGGTCGGCTGCACGGACACGGAGTCGATCGTCGCGATGGCTTCACCATCGAACTGTTCGACCATGCCCTCGTGGATGCTGTTCGCGGTCTCGGGGTTCACGTCTTCCAGTTGCAGTGTGACCGAGCGAGTGGCCTCCGTCCCGGCCTGCTGAGCGGCGTTCGTCCGAACCACTTTGCCCGAGAACTCGTAGGAGTCAGTGCGGAACGGGAGGGTCGCGCCGTCCTCGACGACCGTGCCCGCGAACCGGGGAGTGGAGGAGCGCTCGTAGGTCACGTAGGAGACGCCGACGTAGACCGTGTTGACGCTCGGGTTGTCCGTACCGTAGACGGAGACGGATTCGACGGTCCCGAGCGTCCGGTTGTTCACGGTGTACGTGTCGCCGACGTCGATATCCGCGGCAGCCTCAGACGGAACGGTGCTTCGGAGCACAACCTGCGTCTCCGTGAGCGGGAGTTCCGACCCGGCGTCGCTCACGCTCACGATGTTGCCAGCGACCCGGTACTGGGGCGTGGTGAGCGTGAGTTCGCGATTGATTCGGAGTGGCTCGCCGGCGAACTCGAACGGCGACGTCCCGGCGACGTCTTCGAGGGCGACGCGAGCGAGGACGTGCTGGTTCCCGTTCACTTCGGTGGCGTAGACGTCGGTGATGGTGAGTTCCGATTGGCCGCCGAAGGAGATGTTCTCCCCGGGCTCAACGAGGCTCGCGACGTAATCGGGGTGCGTGCCGAGGTCGAGCGTCGCGTACTGAGTCGTCGTCTCCGGTTCCTCCGGCGCGGGCGCAGGACGCAAGACGAACGACGCGCCCGCGACGACGACGGCGAGGACTAACAGAACGACGAGGGCGTCGATAACGTTAACAACGCCGAACAGATTCCCGTCCTCGTCAATGACCTTCATAGCTGTGTGAACCGCTCTTGTTCGAGATGCTCTGACCAAATATTTAAAAAGTGTGCTTCAGCCTGCGTGTTCGACGGATTCCTCATGAACCGCCATGGGACACACGTTCCGTAGGAAGGCGGCTCGCCATCAGATCATTGACTCAGGGATATCAGCCAGACTGGCTCTGTAGAGAACCCGCAGCTACGAACAGGCTAGGTGGGTCTAATCGCTCGGTATCGCGGGCTCGTCTGACGCTCTCGCGTCAATCGCTGTGACCACCGGACTATACAACAAATTGCACCACCAATAGAATTATTAAATTACACCTGGTAGTCTCCTGTATGAACGACGCTCCCGGAGTTGAACGCTGGAAGGAGCACCAGAGCGCGTTCGACCGCGTGCGCTCCATCGCCGTCACGGTCTCCGAGCCGAGATCGGCGGACTGGATAGCCGAGCAAGCCCACGTCGCGGGGAACACTGCCCGCGACCATCTCCAGCGTCTCGTCGAGATGAACGTTCTCCAGACCAGTAGCGGGGAGACCGCGACCCGCTACGCGCCTGACCCGCTCTACACGCGCATGCAGGCGCTTCGGGATCTCCTCGACAGTCGCGACCGCGACGACCTGCTCGAACTACGCAGTGACCTGCAGGAACAGATCGAGGATTGGCAATCCACGTACGACGTAGACAGCCCCGACGACCTCCGCGAGCAAGCCGCACGCACGGACACTGCTGAGCAGACGCGCGAGCTGCGACACACCGCCAACGACTGGGAAATTGTCGCGTATCGGCGGCGGCTCGTCGAGGACGCCATCGAACACTACTCCGACTACGCGGGGAGTGCCCCCGCTCCCGCCTGACGCGATGGTCGCGTTCGACGGCGGTTACGACCCCGGTGAAGCCTCACACACGGTCCTGCTCGAACTCCGTCGCACAGTTACACGCCATCCTGTCGTCCAGCATGCCAGCGGCGAGCCGCCCGGCCAGTTCAGCCGCGTTGTCGCGACACTCGACCCGGTTGTTCTCGGGAGCAGCGCGGACGAGGGAACGCTCACGATTCGGTGGTACGCGGGTGAAACCGCTGCTTCTGAGCCGGAGTTTGCCTTCCACTACAGCGACTCCTCGGGATTCGACTGCGGCTGGCACTACGAACCCAACCCGCACGTCGAAGGGCGGGCGCACTATCAGGAACGCTCGACACCCGATGACGACTACGTCTATGAGGAGATAGCGTTCAGCAGCCTACAGCCGATCCGTCTCCTCTGGGAAATCCTCGAGCGGCTCGAAGACCGACAGAGAGACCACTGAACGCATCGTTTCGTGATCGAGAGATGTGAACCGTCTCGGCGTTAGTGGTTCGAGACGCGGAGCGTCTCGTCAACTCACTCCGTGGCAACTTCTGTTTCAACTGCGGAAGCGAGAAGGCGGCCCCCGTCATCCCCTCCGTCGAAGGCGACGAGATCGCGAAACCATCCTGATCACACTGGCTCTGGCTGGTTCGACGTCGAGACGTGGATCTGAATATCGGGTGTTAGGCGTGAGTGCTCGTGAGTTCGTCGTAGAAGGCGACGGAGAAGACGAGGAAGAAGGTGCTGGCGACGCCCATGAAGAGGGTGAGGACGAGGGCGACGGCGACGAGTGCGGGGAGGGAGAGCGTGGGGAGGCCGATGCCGGCCGCAGCCTGGGGGGAGAGGAGGAGGCTGGCAGCGCCGTAGATGGCTCCGACGAGGAGGCCGAAGACGAGGACGAGCACCATGTAGCCGATGGTGGTGAGGACGTTGGCGCGGACGACGCGGTAGCTGTGTTTGAGGCCGTCGACAGAGCCGTGGCCGTCGACGACGATTGCCTGCGCGTAGAACTGGATGAAGAACGCGAAGACGAGGTAGATGAGGAGGAAGAGGAGGGCGACGACGGCGACGATGGCGATGACGATGGTGTTCGTGCTCGCGAACCCGAGGACGAAGCCGACGCCGCCGATAATGACGAAGGCGAACCCGAGGACGAAGTTCACGGCGAGGATGATGAGGTAGGCGACGAGGAGGGAGACGTAGTTATCCCTGCCGTACTCGACGAAGTGAGAGAGATTGCTCGGGTAGCCGCTGAGGGAGTCGTGGGCCATCCCGATCATCCCTCCCTGGACGAAGGGAATCACGACGAGGAAGGCGAGTGAGAGGACGAGCGAGTAGACCGAGGAGACGAGCGGGTTCGTCGACTGGAGGGCGAGCTGTGGGGCCTGCAAGAGAAAGAGGAGACTCATCGGGATGAAGAGGGCTGGTGAGCGGGCGAGCGCGCTGGGCGACCGACGGATTGCTTGGAGGACCGTCATAATCGAGCCAACACGATACCACGACTTAACAGTGAGTGAGAGACCGTACCACGGAACACGCGTTTCGGACGGAAACGGCTGTTTGAGTCTCCCGAAGGCACTTATTCGTCCGACGGGCACGAGCGAGGTATGGCCGGAGAGTTCATCATCATCCTCCTCTTCATCGTCTTCGTCGTCGTCCTCCCGCTCTGGACGTACAGCGACGCCGCCGAGAACAGCACGCAACCCGCGTTCCTCTGGGCGCTCGTCGTCTTCCTCGCCCCCCTGCTCGGCCTCCTCCTCTACGTCCTCCTCGGTCGGAACAGATGACCAGCGCTGTCGAGGCTGCGCGTCTCAGTCGCTCTCAGTGATCGCCTGCTGGGTCTCGTCGAGGAGGGTGCGAACGCGTTCGGCGAGGTCGCCACGACGGGGGACGCCTCTTCTACGCCTCTGTCGTGGCTTCGAGTTCGTCGAAGAGCTCGCGGACGAGCGCTTCGACCTCGTCTCGAATCCGTGCGGCCTCTTCGACTGATCGGCCGTCGGGGTCGTCGAGGTCCCAGTCGCGGTTCTCGCCCGCCCAGCCCGCGGGGCAGACGTCGTCGGCCGAGCAGCCCATCGTGATGACGATGTCGCTGCGCTGAATCTCCTCGAACGTCACTTCGCGGGGCGTTCGGTTCGCGATGTCGATGCCGACGGCGGCCATGGCGTCGACGACCTCCGGGTGGACGTGATCCGCCGGGTCGGTCCCTCCAGTGACGAGTTCGACCTCGTCTCCGAGGTGTCGCTCGGTGCGTTCGCGTTCGGCGAAGGCGGAGGCCATCTGAGAGCGGCCAGCGTTCTGCACGCAGACGAGAGCGACGGTGGTCGTCATCGGGCGACCTCCGAGCGAGCGTGCAGAGCAAGCGAGACTCGTCTCGCCCAGTTCTGCACGCAGACGAGAGCGACGGTGGTCGTCATCGGGCGACCTCCGAGCGAGCGTGCAGAGCAAGCGAGACTCGTCTCGCCCAGTTCTGCACGCAGACGAGAGCGACGGTGGTTTTCTCGGGCATGGTTAGTCGGTGGTGGTGTAGGTGGGGGTGGTCGTTTCGGCGTCGAAGAGCCGGGTCTTGGTCGCGAGGGCGACGCGGACGAGCGCGAGCATGACGGGGACTTCGATGAGGGGGCCGACGACGGTGGCGAGGGCGACGTTGCTGCCGATGCCGAAGACGGCGACGGCGACGGCGATGGCGAGCTCGAAGTTGTTCGAGGAGGCGGTGAAGGCGAGGCTCACGCTCTCGGTGTAGTCGAAGCCGAGGAGCGCGCTGACGCCGTAGGCGGCGGCCCAGAGGACGACGAAGAAGACGAGGAGGGGGATGGCGATGAGGACGATCTGGCCGGGGTTAGAGATGATGTAGTCGCCTTTGAGCGCGAACATCACGACGACCGTGAAGAGGAGGCCGAGGAGGCCGAGCGGGCCGATGCGGGGGATGAACCGCTCGTAGTAGGTGTCGCGGCCGACGGTGCGGAACGCGACTTGTTGGGTGAGGTAGCCGAGGAGGAGCGGCAGGCCGAGGAAGACGAAGACCATCTGGGCGATCAACACCGTCGAGACGTCGATGCCGCCGCCGCGGAGGACGGTGAGGAAGAAGAACGCGTAGGGGACGAAGAGCGCGATCTGGAGGAGGCTGTTGACGCCGACGCAGACCGCACACATCTCCTGGTTGCCGGCGGCGAGCTCGTTCCAGACGAGTACCATCGCGATGCAGGGCGCGATGCCGACGATGACGAGGCCGGTGACGAACTCGGGGTGGCCGCCGAGGAAGAAGACGGCGAGCCCGTACATGAGGAACGGGGCGATGAGCCAGTTGAAGACGAGGGTCAGCCCGATTTCCTTTCGGGCCGTGCGGGTGACGCGCGGGATGCGCTCGTAGTCGATCTCCGCCATGATCGGGAAGATCATCACGAAGAGGCCGAGGGCGATGGGGAGACTCGTCCCGTGGAACGTGATCGCGTTCAGCGCGTCGGCGACGCCCGGGACGAATCGACCGAGCGCGACGCCGACCACCATCGCGAGACCGATCCAGAGCGTCAGATACCGGTCGAGCACGCCGAGGTCGTCGCTCACGCGAGCCACCTCCCGTCGTGGGCGTGAGTGAGTCGGGCCGACGGTTCGACGCGAATCACGCGTCCGCCCTCCGGTCGTCGGCGGTCGCGAGGAGGTCGTCGGTCAGCGGGGTCGTCGAGTAGTACCGCCAGTTGCCGTCCTTGCGGCGGGTGACGAGACCCGCCTCGACGAGGTCGGCGAGGGCGTGACTGACGGCGCTCTCGCTGACGTCGACGAGGGGTTCGAGCTCGCAGACGCAGAGCTCGTTACCGGCGACTGAGAGGGCGCGGGCGAGGCGGTAGCGCGTCTCGTTCCCGAGAACAGCGAAGACGGGACGGGCACCGTCGTCGGCGAACGCTGTGTCGGCGAGGTCGTTCAGTTCGTCGAGGCGCTGCTCGACGTCGGAGTCACAGCAGTCCCCTAGTTGGTCCGCGAGGAGACGGCGAATGCGGTCAGGAGTCGTCGCCATTACCTGCAGTTGAATCCTCATTCACATAGCTTCTGCGAATTGAATGCGAGTTCAGATACGGTGCTGGCAACGGATCGCACCGCGCAAAAAGCGAGAGAGACGTGATTCGACGGCGTCGACAGGGGCTCAAAAGCCCCAGCGGAGGCCGGACATCGTGCCGAGGACGGCGATCATGAGGACGAGTTCGACCAGGCTCAGCATCCCGTACTTCTTGTTGAGGGAGGCGAGTCGCTCGTGGTCGGTGTCGTCGGCGGCGATTTCGTCGAACATCCCGGCGGTGAAGGTGTGGAGCGGGCCGAATCCGAGGACGAGCAGCGCGATTGCGAGGACGAGCGCGGCCCACAGTGAGAGCGACGGGGCCGCCCAGAGCCCCATCATGCTCGCGAGGCCGATACCGGAGGCGATGACGCCGACCGAGACTGGTTCCATGAGGAGGTTCATCTTCGGGACGAAGCCCCCGGCGAACTCGGCGTTCGCCTCCTCGGAGAGACCCCCCATCACGGGGCCGAGGACGGCCGCGCCGAGCACGGCGGTCCCGAACCAGAACGCCCCGAGGAACAGATGGACCGTGAACAGCACCCGAGAGTCCCCGGAGAGATACCCGAGAACCGGGAGTAGGAGTGGGACGGCGATTGCGCCGACGGCGAACGGCCGAGAGGCCGCGTCCACCATCAGCCGGTAGCGTTCGCGACGGTTCGACGGGCGTCGTGCATCAGCTAACGCCATGCGGTCTCCCCCTTCATCACGGGCGGACCAACTAATGTCACCCGGATAAATGGACGGGGTGGTTAGCGTCGTTGGCCCAGTCAGAAGAACGAGCGGATTGGTTGCGCATCAGTTCGGAGACGCTTCCAGCGCGCGGCCTTAGAGGTCGCGGGCCTGGACGGTCTTGCGGCCGTTGGCGTCGGCGCGTTCCGCGGCGTCCTCGATGAGTTCCTCGACTTCCTCGTCGAGCGCGTCGTAGAAGTCGCCGGCGACGTTCTTCTCTTCCAGTGCGTCCTTGACTGCGGCTTTGACCACGAGGTTTGCCATACGGGATGTCGTTCACCCGTTCGTCACTTATACTTGACTACCGAGTCGGCCGAAATCCGCCCGCCCATGGCGGTTCGCGCGCCTCGAATCCGGAACGACCTGCGAGAGTGAGGAGCAGTGCGCGCGGAGAAGCGACCACAGACGACCGGGTGTGTACACGATTGCTCGGCCGCGAGGCGTCGAGTGGTTAGTCCGCGTGCTCGGGCCGTCCGCGCTCCCCACCGCTCGTGAGTGCGCCTCGAATATCCCGACCGGTTCGGCGGAGGAGGCGCTGGACGCTCCGTCGGCGTTTCGCGAAGAGGACACCGGCGAGGACGAGGTAGAGGACGGTGTACGCGTAGAGGACGGTGATGCTGAGCGCCGTCGCCGTCGCCTCGGGATACGTCTGGATGAGGGAGAACTCGGCAAGGACCTGAGAGGCGAAGAGCGCGAGGAGGAGGAGGGCTTCGCGGGCGCTGATGGAGAAGTTCGCGAGAATCGCGATGGCGAAGAGGCTCTGAGCGGCCGTGATCCAGATCTCGGCGGCCTGTTTCGCGTCGAACGCGAGCGTGCCGATGCTCCCGAGGGAGATGGAGTAGACGACGGCGAGCGTCCCGATAAGGAGCGTCCACTGGTTGAGTTTCGAGGAGATGAGCGCGTTGAATCCCGCCGTCGAGCGCGCCTTGTTCACGAGGTAGGCGACGACGATGAGTTCCGGGCTCTCGGAGGCGAGCGGGGCGAGCCACTGAATCATGAAGAACTCGGGGACGCCGTACTGGAGGCCGACCTGTTCGAGGCCTTCGGCGAACGGGTGGACGGCGGTGAAGATGACCGCGCCCGAGAACACGAAGCCGGCGAGCACGACGGCGGCACGCGGGAGCTTCGGGAGGCCCTGGAAGTACGCGGGGACGCTGCCGTGGGCGTCGGGTTCCTCGACGTCGCCGCGAATGATGACGAGGATGTAGAGGACGTAGAGCCCGACGAGAACGAGGGTGTCGAGCGGGCCGATGCCGCCGCTGAGCGGGACGAGGAAGGCGAACGCCGTGGCGGCGAGTAAGAAGGTGATTTCGAGGGAGATGCCGCGGTCCAGAGTGACGGCGTCCGCGAGGAATCCCTCGCGTCGTTCGACTGCGGAGTCGTGGGTTCGGGCGGCGCGATAGATGCTGAACAGGGCGATACCGGCCCACCCGAGGCCGATGAGGATGCGGTTCGCGCCCGTCATGTTCGCGACGGCGAGGTTCGCCGCCTGCGCCGAGCCCTGTCCGGCCTCCCACGCGTAGAGGGCGTCGACGGCGTACTCGGGCGCGACGGCGAGCACCGCGAGCACCGCAATCGCGAACGCCTGCGGCACGTCTTTCTCCGCGGTTTCCGCCGCCCACGCGAGGATGAACGCCGCCCCGAGAATACTGAGCCCGGCGACGGCGACCGCCGCGGCCGGCGTGATGTTCTCACCCGGATGAACGGCTCCATAGCCGCCGTAAGTCCCGAACACCCACAGCCAGGGCACGGTGAGCAGTAGCGTGACGGCGACCGGAACCAACGGGTGGCGGAGTCGAGAACGCATCGTCTACCAGAACCCCCGCGCGCCCCACGGATAACTCACAAGATACCGGCCAACCGACCGGAATCGACCGGCAGAAGACGCAGAAGCCCGTATCCGCCCGTTAGCGGCCTGCGTCGAATTTCACGGGCGAGAGCGCGCAGGATCGCCGAAAACCACCGGTACGGGGGGTATCGGTGATTCCGTCGAGAAGTCGGCGTGTCAGTCGTCGACGACCTCGACGTCGGCGTCTCCCGCGTTCCGCTTCACGCTCTCGATACCGCGCTCGACGCCCTGTTTCGACTGATAGCCCTCGCCGCTATCCGCGATGATCTTCCCGTTCGACGCGACGAGTCGCCACCGCCACTCGCCCGCTGCATCCTCGAACACTTCGAACGTGGCCATATTCGACACGTCGGCCGCCTCCGACTTACAACTACGCCCTCGTCGACGAGGCGTGCGTCCTCGTGTCGCCGAGGCGATGCTTCGAAGTGGACGGGCGAGAGATCTGGGCGTATGGATGCCTCGCGGCGTCACGCCCTCCAGGTCGCTGGCGCAACGGCGCTCACCGCGCTCGCCGGTTGTTCGGCGAACAGCGCACTCGACGCGTCTGAGCCGGAGACGACGTACACGCTCTCCACCGACTCGGTCGACCGGTCCCCAATCGAACACGCGCTCTACGAACCCGGCGACGACGCCCTCTTCGGCGAGCCGGAACGCACGGCGCTCGACGCCATTCTCCCCGACGGGCGGCACACGACGTACGGCTACCAGCCGCTTCCGGACGACGCCTACGTCGAAGACGACGGCACGTACTATCAGACGAAGCACGTCGTCACCGGGCGAGAGCGTATCGAGCGCCCGCTCGTTCGCGCTGACCCGGTTCCAGAGCAGGAAATCCCGGCCGATGCACTCTCCCTCGACTCGCTCAACCGGCCGAGCGCGCGGGTCGTGAAAATCCTCCACGGCCACAGCCAGTCCGGGGGGCGAACGGCGGGCGACCTCCTTCGCGGCGACGCCTACGTCCTCCGACGGCCCGCGGAACTCGACAGCGAACTCGCCTCGGGCGACGTCGACGGTCGCGTCGTCAGGCTGACCGAAGACGGCCCGTGGGCCTACCGCCTGCACGTGACCCGCGAATCACTCGCTGAGACCGCTTACACCGCCTTCGCCCTCGCTCTCACCGACTCTCGAACCCGCTTCCGAGACATCGTGTTCGCCTCCCGAATCGATACGACGCTCGCTCCAGCAGACCTCTCCGCGGCCGCACGAGACGACCTCACGCAAGCGATTACCGAGGGAACGTACCGTGAGACCGCCGCGCTATCTGACGGGTTCGGCGAGCTCCTGACCGCACTCGACCTCGGCCGCGAATCGACGAACGGCCGGCTCCTCTGGTACCAGAACCGGCTCTACCGGTACGGCCTCTACGTCGACGACGCGAAGTGATCAGACGGGCGAGCGGCTTTCGATCCAGCCGCCGAGGTCGCCGCCGAGCGTCCCGGTCGCCGCTGCGACGAAGCCGATGAAGCCGAGGAAGAGAACGGCAGTCGCGGCCGCCATCCCGAGGCCGGAGACACCGTAGGTTTGCGTGAAGTACCCGGTCGGGGTCGAGAGCGAGGCGACGGCGGGTAGCACGGCGAGCGTTGCGGCAGCAACGCCAGCGGAGCGACTCCGTCCGCCGTGGCGACGAGCGAGGAATCCGGCGAGAAAGCTCGCGGCGAAGACGACACCGAGCGAGTAGGACGTACGTTCCGCGGCGGTCAGAATCCGGTGTGTCTGGAGAGCGAACCCGAAGAGCCCGCCGAGCGCTGCGGCTCTCACCGACGGGTCGTCGCTCAACGCCCGGAGCGTGCGCAGGTCCACAGTAGGAGAGGTGACGGGAGCGGACGTGAAAAGCTTCACCCAGCGGTCGAGGAGGGACGAGCGTCAGAGGGCGTCTCCGCGTCTCACCGTAGAAGGGCTCAACGGCGGACGAGTTCGGAGTCGACGTACGCGGCGAGAGAGACGCGCGTTTCGGCGACGACATCGCGGTCGGTTGTCGCGCGGCCGTAGCGGGTGCCGGCGATGGTGGCGAAGACGTGTTCGGCGACGCGTGTCGTGTCGACGTCGCGGAAGACGCCGTCGTCGACGCCGCGTTGGATGATGTCGCGTATCGTGGCGGCGATCTTCTCGTCGAGGCGCGTGAACTGCTCGCGGAACGCGTCGTTCGAGACCGCTTGTGCGCGGAGAACGACGAGCACCGTGAAGATCCGGTGCGGTTTCTCGTCCTCGCGGAGCGGGAGGAGTTTCTCGACGAGGTGATCGAGGTCGGCCTTCGGGTCGTCGCCGAACTCCGTGTCGATGCTGCGTTCGAACCGGTCGATGGTGTAGTCGAGGAGCGCGACGAGCAAGTCGTCCTTCGAGTCGTAGTAGTAGTAGGTCGCCGCTTTCGACTTATCGAGTTCGTCGGCGATACGCGCCATCGAGAGGTCCGCGTACCCGTAGGAGAGGAGCGCCTGATAGGTCGCCTGCATGATCTCCTCCTCGGCGTCGCTCCACTTCTCCGCCGACGGAGGCGTCGACGTCATCGTCCCCCCACAGGACGGACTCCGCGCGCCTCGAACGCTGCTCGCTCCGAAACCCGAACCATACTGGGAGTAGGGATTCGGGAAGGATATGACCTTTGTCTACGTCGTTCGGCGAGCATCGCCGACACGACCTCCATCACCGCGACTACCGCCGTCGCCTTCCTGTTTGAAGCGGGGCTGGTGAACGCAGAGAAAAACGAAAGAGAACGCGTGAGAGGCGGTTCAGTCGCGGCGCAGCCAGATGAAGCCGCCGATGAGGAGGCCGGCGAGGATGACCGCGCCACCGCCGATGGGGAGGAGGGGGAGTGAGTCGGACTCGGCGATGCGAATCGGGACCGTGTAGTCCATCGTCTGGCGCGTCACGCCGTTCGGCTCCTCGTACGTGACGACCATGTCCAGCGGGTAGGTCGTCCCGCCGGAGGTGGCGGAGGCGCTGACGGCGTACGTGACGGTCTTCGTCTCACCGGGTGCGAGCGTCTCGATGTGGCTCGTGCGGTAGTTGCTCTCGATGGGACGCTGGAAGTACTGCGTCTCGAAGACGATGCTCGGCCGGATGTTGTGCACCGTCTCCTCGCCGTTGTTCGTCACTTGGAGGGTGAGGGGCGTCCAGTCGGAGCCCTTCGGCGTGTCGCCGCGTGTGCCGGACGGAACCGTGCCGACCGCAGTGATGTCGAACTGGTTCTCGTGCGGGGCGACCGGGACGGCGACGGTGTGCCCGTCGCTCGGGTAGCGGTCGCCGTAGTCGTTGTCGTAGTTGACGGTGAAGGTGAGCGGGAGCGAGCTCACGTTCGCGGTCTTCGGGATCGACCCGCCGTTGAACGCGAAGTGCACGGACTCGCCCGCATCGAGTTCACCCAGCGCGTACTGCTGCTGGTCGAACGTCGCGTCCGTCCCCTTCGCCGAGAGGGCGAGCGTCGCGTTGCTGACCCGCTCGGAGCCGTCGTTCACGACGGTGCCGGTGAGCGTTCCGTCCTTGCGGCCGATCCGGAGCGAGGCGTCGACGTTCCGGATCGAGAACGTCTGTTTCGGCTGCGGTCGGAGCGTCGAGACGAGGCGGTTCGACTGGCGCGTGACGCCGTCCGCGTCGTCGAACTCGACGCTGACCGGCACGGAGTAGTTGTGGACGCCGGTCGTATCGGCGACCGCGGCGCTGTAGGTGAGCGTCTTGGTCTCGTTCGGCTCCCAGCGACTCACCGTGGTCGTCGCGGTCTGACCGGATGCGCCGAAGGAAACGTCCGTCGACTGCGAGGCGACTTTCACGACCGCGTTCTTCGCGACTTCGGAGCCCGTGTTCTTCATCGTGACCGAATACTCACCGCGCTGTGCGACGTTCACGTCCGTCCGCGTGTCGACGACTTCGAACGCCGCGCGGTCGGTGACGACGACGGGAATGTTGAACGTCTCCACGTTGTCGTCGTTCTCGTAGCGCAGGTTCTCGCGGCCCTGCTGGTAGTAGACGTCGGAGGTGTGGTCGTAGTGCGCGGTGACCTTGAGGTGGTAGGTCCCGGGCTCCGTCCCCTCAGGTACCGTCACCTCGATGGGGTACGGACCGTTCGAGCCCATGCGGACGGTCCCCGCGGGGTAGTGGTCGGTGTGGACCTCGATCGGCGTCCCGTTGTCGTCGACGTCGAGGGACACCGAGCGGGCGATCTGGACGCGTTGTTCGTACGCGGTCGGGCCACCGCGGTCGAGGTCACCGTTGTTCTGGATGTAGAGGCTGATGGTGTCCTCGGTGCCCGGAACGAACTCGTTGTTCGTCGCCGTGCCGGTGAGTGACGGTCCACCGGAGACGTGTTCGACGGCCGCGACGATACCGGGCGCGGCGCTGAAGAGGAGCAGTGCGATTACCGCTGTCGTTGCGATTTTCGTGTGTTTCATGTCGTGTTGTGGTTAGTCGCTGGTCGGTTGCGTGCCGGTGCTCTCGGAGCCGTCCTCCTCCATCGCTTCGACGTTCGACTGCTCGGACAGCCGAAGCTCGGGGATGAGGATGGCGATGAGGAAGGCGACGACGAGGACGGGAATGACAGAATAAAACATCTTGTCCATGCTCAGCGAGACGGCGCGGATGACTTCCTCACGGAGGACGCGACTGACCTGTGGCGTGTGCAGGGAGACGGGGCCGAGCGACCCGCGGCTCTGTGCGCGCCCCGTGATGCGGACCATCCGACTGCTGAGTTCGTTGCTGTAGATAGAGCCGAAGACGGCGACGCCGAGGCCGCCCGCGAGCGAGCGGAGGTAGGAGAGCGTCGTGGTGACCGACCCGAGGTCGGCGGGGCCGACGGCGTTCTGCGCGGCCGTCGTGAGCACGGGCATGATCATCCCGAAGCCCGCGCCGGTGATGGCGAGATACCCGGCGAGCACGCGGAAGGACGTCCCGCCGTGGATGGTGGAGAGGAAGAAGAACCCGACGCCGGCGAGCACCGACCCGACGACGGGGAACGGCTTGTACCGGCCGGTTCGGGTGAGGAGTTGGCCGATGACGAAGGACATGCCGGTCATGCCGAGAATCATCGGCGCGAGCAGGACGCCCGCGTAGGTCGCGGACACCCCGCGCGTGTACTGGAGGAACGTCGGGACGTAGGAGATGACGAGGAGGCGGCCGACGCCGGCCGTGAAGCTGAGGCCGAGACAGCCCGCGACCACCGGGTTTCGGAAGAGGTGGAGGGGGAGAATCGGCTCGTCGACCGAGTACTCCTGGAAGAGGAAGAGCGCGATCGCCATTATCGTGGCGAACGCGAGCGTGAGGATCTGCCAGGAGAGCCACTCGTAGTCGGAGCCGCCCCACTCGGAGAGGAAGACGATGCCGACGGTCGTGACGAGGAGGAGACAGACGCCGAGCACGTCGATGGTGTGGTCCTCGTCGGGAATCGGGAGGTCGAGTGTCGGCTCGATGACCGCGAGCGACGCGAGCCCGATGGGGAGGTTGATGAGGAAGATGAGCCGCCACGTGTAGTGGTCGGAGAGCCATCCGCCGAGGAGGGGGCCGCCGACGTTCGAGAGCCCCATCAGGATGACGAGGAAGCTGACGTACTTCCCGCGTTCGCGCGGGCTGAAGAGGTCGCCGATGATGGTCATCGCGAGCGAGATGAGACCGCCGCCGCCGATGCCCTGAAGCGCGCGGAAGAGCGTGAGCTGCGTGACGTCCTGTGCGACGCCGCAGAGCCCCGAGCCGACGAGGAACGCGAGGATCGCGAACTCGAAGAGTCCCTTCCGGCCGTACATGTCGCTCAGTCGGCCGTAGAGCGGCATCGTCGCCGCCATGGTGATGAGGTAGGACGTGACGATCCACGTGATCTTGTCCGTGCCCGCGCCGAGTTCGTTGAGGATTTTCGGGAGCGCGGCGGAGACGATGGTCTGGTCGAGCGCCGCCATCAGCACGGCGAGCATGATGCCGATGAGGATGACGAGTCGTTCGCGTCCGATACCGTCGTCCTGTGTCTCACTCATGGCGTCGACGTCCGGGCGGTGAACCGTGGGTGACTGGGAGTGTGACGATACATACGACCTACTGGCTGAGCACCGGGTCGTGTGACGCGGCCCGCAGCGGGCTTTCCACCCCGTTTACTGGCCGTGAGTGGTCGTGAGCCCGCGTCGTACGGTCCGTTCGTGCGTTGCGCTGTCCGCACCACGCGACGGCGTCGGAGCCGGCCGGTGTCTCAGGTGGGGCCTGCGGCGCTCCGGAGTGCCGTGGCGGCGTGGAGAGCGCGTGTTGATCTGGTGGTGCCACGGTTTTAACGAACGTTCAATCAGTCATATGGCTTTTGAAACGGTGATCTCGAGTGAGGATCGCCGAATCCGCGCACAGACCCCGTTAGACGCCTCATCGATAGGTCAAAGGGATTCTTCACCGAACACTCTCCACTGAGAGATAGCCGTTCACTCCCGCTGGACGGCGGTGCGCGTTCCGGGATTTTTCTACCGCTCGGTTAGTAGTGTGGTCGCCTCGGGTGGCCGTCGCGGGGACGCGGCGCTGTGAGAGCGGCGTGCCACCAGAAGGGACGAGGAGGAGAGAGACGGGAGCGGCGGAGAACGACTCGGCGCTGGCGAGGTCGTTTCGCGTTCAGCCCTCGGTGAGTTCGTCGTCGTAGAGGCGGTACTGGAGGGCCTGGCGGATGTGGCGTTCGACCGGCTCGGAGTCGTTCTTCCGGAGCGCGCGCCGGAGGTGTTCTTCGACACTCAGTTCATCGGGGCTATCCGACGTCATGCGCGGGAGTTGTTTTGTCCGGGATAAAGTCGTTCGCAGCGTTCTCAGGGAGTGAAGCAACGGCGAATCGGTGTAACGCACCGAGACACGGGACCCGCGTCGTTCGGCGCGGTTTCGAAGGGAAACCGTGGCGGGGTCGTCGACGACGGTGGCGTCGAGGAGGGGTTCAGTAGCGGGTTTTGCCGGGTCAGTCGCGCGGGCGGGGAGCGTTGGTGGCGTGAGGGCTTCGAAAACGTTTATAGGTAGAGCGCAGTACGATACATCGAAGATACCGTTCGAGCGTTCGCTCTCGCGCGGCTATCGACTTATCGTCCCGACCTCTCGACACCGGGGAGCGTTCGACCTCCCGGTGTGGCGGGTTCGGGCAGTGTAACTCATGAGTACGACCCCACTCGAACGCGTTCGAGCCGACATTGAGGCTGAGACTCCCGACGACATCGACATCTCCAGGGTGACCTTCGAGGGCCCGGAGCTCATCATCTACAGCAGCACGCCGGAGAAGTTCGCGGCGCGGAGCGGGCTCATCGGCGAGCTCGCCGGAACAGTGAGAAAGCGCATCACGGTGCGTCCGGCGGAGGGCGCGCAGGCGAGTCCGGCGGAGGCGAAGCCGAAGATCGTGGAGATGATTCCGGAGGACGCGGGCATCACGAACCTCCAGTTCTACCCGGAGACCGGGGAAGTGCTCATCGAGGCGGAGAAACCCGGACTCGTTATCGGGCGGCACGCGAGCACGCTGCGCGACATCCAGCAGGAGGTCGGGTGGACGCCGGAGGTGCTGCGGACGCCGCCGATGGAGTCCTCGACGGTCGACAACGTCCGGAAGTTCCTCTTGGAGAACCGCGACGAGCGCCGGGAGTTCCTCGAGCGGACGGGCGAGCAGATTCACCGCGAGCCGATGCACGAGACGGACTACGTCCGAATCACGACGCTCGGCTGCTGTCGCGAAGTCGGGCGCGCGAGCTTCATCCTCAACACGCCCGAGTCCCGCATTCTCGTCGACTGCGGCGACAAACCCGGCGCGGAGGGCGAAGTCCCCTACCTCCAGTTGGAGGAGGCGAACCCGATCGCGAACCTCGACGCGGTCGTGCTCACGCACGCGCACCTCGACCACTCCGCGCTCCTCCCGCTCCTCTTCAAGTACGGCTACGACGGCCCCGTCTACACGACGCAGGCGACGCGCGACCTGATGGGCCTCCTCCAGCTCGACTACCTCGACGTCGCCTCGAAGGAGGGGCGGACGCCGCCCTACGAGTCCGAGATGGTCAGAGAGGAGCTCAAGCACACGATTCCGCTCGACTACGGCGACGTGACGGACATCGCGCCCGACGTGAAACTCACGTTCCACAACGCCGGGCACATCCTCGGGAGCGCGGTGTGTCACTTCCACGTCGGCGACGGCTTCCACAACGTCGTCTTCAGCGGCGACATCCACTACGAGGACACCCGCCTCTTCAACGGCGCGGTGAACGACTTCCCGCGCGCCGAGACGCTCGTCATGGAGTCCACGTACGGGAAGCGGAACGACCACCAGACCGACCAGGAGGAGTCCGAAGAGAAACTCCTCGACCTCATCCAAGAGACGCACGACGAGGGCGGGCAGGTCGTCATCCCCGCGTTCGCCGTCGGCCGCAGTCAGGAGCTCATGCTCGTCCTGGAGGAGGCGATGCGGGAGGGGGAGATTCCGACGATGCCCATCTACCTCGACGGGATGATTCGGGAGGCGACGGCGATTCACACGGCGTATCCAGAGTTCCTCCGTGACGGTCTCCGAGACCGCATCCTCCACGAGGACGAGAACCCCTTCCTCGCCGACCAGTTCCAGCAGGTCGACGGCGGGCGGGAGATGCGCGAGGACATCGCGGGCGACGACCCCTGCGTCATCCTCTCCACGTCCGGGATGGTCACCGGCGGCCCCATCATGGGGTGGCTGGAACTCCTCGGCGGCGACCCGGAGAACACGATGATCTTCGTCGGCTACCAGGCGCAGGGGACGCTCGGGCGGAGCATTCAGAGCGGGCGACGAGAGATCCCGTTCAGCGACCGCGGCAGCCGCACCAAGCAGTTGACGCTGCGGTTCGACGTCGAGTCCGTCAGCGGGTTCTCCGGGCACGCCGACCGCGGCGGCCTGATGGGGTTCGTCGAGACGATGCATCCGCGCCCGGAGAAGATCCTGTGCGTTCACGGCGACGAGGACGCCACCGACCAGTTCTCCTCGGCGCTCTACCAGGAGTTCAACGTCCGGACGCACGCCCCGAAGAACACCGAGACCTTCCGCCTCGACTAGCGGGTGACGGGTTCGGCGAACCGAACGTTTTCCGCGCGCGACCCCCGATTTTCGCGTATGGCTCTCGACGGAATCCGTGAGCGCGTGGTCTTTCTCGGGGGGAAAGCCGTCGGCGTCGACTGCCCGCACTGCTCGTTCGCGGGGCGCGACGCGCCGCTCGACCCGGGCGTGTTCGACGCAGTCACCTGCCCGGAGTGCGGCGGCGTCGTGCTCACCGAAGCGGAAAAAGCCGAGCTTCGGCGAGCCGGGAAGCTCTAGCTCAGGAGTGGAGGTCGGGGTGGCACTGGTCGAGCGCCTCGTGAACGGCGTCGCGGCGGCCGAGGAGCGTGAGGTGGTCGCCGTGTTCGAGCGTGTGCTCGGGTTTCGGGAGTTCGGAGTTGCCGTCGCGGCTGACGAGCGCGACGAGGACGCCGTCCGGGAGTTCCTGGTCGAGGTCGGCGATGGTCTTCCCGATGAGGGCGTCGGCGGTGACCTCGATCTCTTGGACGTCGCCGCTGCGGCCGAGTTCCGTCATCCACTCGGAGAGCGCGGGGCGCTCGATGGCGTTGTCCATCGACTGCGCGATGGAGTCGTCGGCGGCGATGGCGCGGACGCCGAGGTCCTCGAAGGCGGCGGCGTTCCGCGCGTTGTTCACGCGGGAGATGACAGAGTCGACGCCGAACTCGGACTTGCCGAGTTGCGCGACGAGGAGGTTCGCGTCGTCGTCTTCGGTCGCGGCGGCGACGATTTTCGCGTTCTCCGCGCCGGCCGCGCGCAAGACGCCGGTGTCCGTGCCGTCGCCGTGGTGGACGGTGAACCCCTCGTTCCGCGCGACTTCGACCTGTGATTGGTCGGCGTCGATGAGAATGACGTTTTCGCCACGGTCCTCCAGTCGTTTGGCGAGGCCTTGACCGACACGGCCCGCGCCGACGATGATAACGCGCATTGGGAGTATGTTGAGTGCTTCCGCGATGTGTCTGGCGAACCCGCCCTGCAGGACGACCGTCGAGAGAATGACGAGGAAGACGGTGCCGACGAGCGTCGTCGCCGCGGCCGGGTTCGTCGCTTGGAGTTCGAGCGCGAAGAGCGTCGCGACCGAGGCGGGAATGATGCCGCGGGGGCCGACGGCGCTCATGAAGACGCGCTCGTTGAACGTGAACCGCTGGCCGTGCGTGCTGAGGAGCACGGCGACGGGACGGATCACGAGAATGACGGCGGCGACGACGGCGACGCCGCCGAGGCCGAGCGTGAGGAGGTCGTCGAAGGAGAGGAGGGAGGCGAGCGAGATGAAGACGAAGGAGAGGACGATGAGCGTGATGTCGCCTTTGAACGACTCGATCTCTTCCTCGTAGGGGAGGTCGGCGTTCCCGAGGAGGAGACCGGCGACCGCGGTCGCGGCGATGCCGGCCTCGGAGGCGAGCGTCTGCGCGATGACGTAGGTCGCGAGCGCGCCGACGAGGATGACGAGGCGGGAGTGCCGGACGGCGTTCGACGCGGAGAAGTTCAGATTCGTGAGCGCGTACCAGAGAACGCCGGCGGCGAGCGCGCCGACGAGCACGCCGATGCCGAGTCGGGAGAAGAACGCCTCGACGAGGAAGGCGGGGCTGGTGTTGCCGGTGAGGACGATTTCGAACACCGCGATGGCGAGGAGCGCGGCGGTGACGTCGTTGATGATACCCTCCGTCTCCAGGGCCGCGCCGACGCGGTCCCTGACGGGGACGACGTCGAGGATGGGCGCGATGACGGTCGGCCCGGTGGCGATGAGGAGCGCGGAGATGAGGAAGGCGAGCGGCCACGACGCGCCGAGCGCGAAGTGCACGGTCACCGCGGTCCCGAGGAGCACGACGGCGGCACCGACCGTCACGAGCCGGAAGGTCTCGCGCGGCGTCTGCCGGAGCTTCGAGAGCTTCAGGTGGAACGCGCCTTCGAAGATGATAATCGCGACCGAGAGGCCGACGATGGCCGAGAGCGGGTCGGGGCCGCCGAACGCGGACAGCCCGACGAGGCCGAGGCCCTCCGGGCCGACGATGATGCCGGAGGCGATGAGGAAGAGGACGCTCGGAATCTGGAAGCGGTCGGCGAGGAGCTGGGAGAGGACGCCGAGGCCGAGGATGACGACGACGACGCTGAGGATGCCGGTCGCGCTCATCGGGGCGGCCCTCCGTGCGGCAGGCTGCCGGGCAGCGAGGTGCGGTGCGTCCGCGCGCGGTCCGGCGTGCGCCGAACGCGTGCCGCCTCACGCGACTCGCGGCCGAGCGACCGGCGGGCGTCGAGGCGGCGCGCGAGCCGCGATTTGTGGGGTGATTGTGTGTGGCGTCCGTTCGAGCTGGGTCGGCGTGTGAATCGGCGATTGTGAGGCATTGTGATCGGTGAGAAGACGAGGGGGCGACGAGTCAGTCGCGCGTCGGCTCTTCGAGCCGGCCGAGCGAGGCGTCGTCGCTCACGCCGGTCGAGGCGGCGAGCGTGCCGGTTTCGTCGGAACCCTCGAACCCCATGTATATGTTATACGTATCCTACTGGTTAAGCTTACTCCCTCTGGTCGACGGTTACCCGGCGGCCGTCGCCGGAATCGTCGATGCGGACGAGCGTATCGACGGTCGAGCGAATCGCCTCCAGCGACGCGCTCGAACACCGGTCCACGTCGAGCGTGAACACCTGCGGCGTCGTCTCCAGCTGGCGGCGGCAGAGCGCCAGAAGGCGGGAGACGGCCCGAACGGAGGTCTCGGCGAGGAGCTCCTCCAGCGAGTGAACGACGAGCGTCGAGTCGCCGTCGAAGCGTGCGATGACGTCGTCCACGGTGAGGAAGAGGGAGGTGTAGTCGCGGACGGTCGGGAGCGAATGGACGGGCGTCGCCGCGTACGGGTCGCTGTCGGCCGCGTCCTCGACGTCCACCTGGACGACGCCGAGGCGGCTGTCGGCGAGCAGCCGGTCGAAGTCCCGCGCGACGCGGTCGGCCGAATAGTCGGTAGAGACGACACAACACCCCGTCGCCGGTCGGAGTTCGTAGCCCGCGAGGAAGGCGAGGCCGACGTCCCACGCGTACGAGCGGTCGTCCGCGGCGACGACGAGCTGGCCGGGCGGGCGCTCCAGGTGCCGTTCGAGATACTCCGCGTCGTGGAACGCGCGCCGCGTGAACTCGCCGCGACTCGTCTCCGAGCGGGGGCGAACGTCGGAATCGTGACCGTGAGAGGCGGCCGTCGGGCGGTTTCGGGACACGAGAAATCGGGGAACGGCGGGACCGTTCCCCCACAGGACGACTCGACCGATGTCGGCGGACGGCGCGGCGCGGAGCCACGCGCTCGCGTGCGTCCAGCCGACCCCGATAGCTCGTGGCTGACCACGACGCCATCGGACGGGGTACATTCCCAGCGGACCGGGAATTGACTGCGTGTACGAACGCCGACGAGTTAACTCTTTCCCACCAATCGGAATTTGATTCCGATATTCGACGTCGAACCGACAAAATACACCGATTAATTGGCTGTTCGTCCACAAATGAGGAGATGGAGTGCTCAATGTCCGAGCGTCGTCGTCGAGTGGTCGTTAGACGACGCTGACCGCGCCGTGGAAGAGGCCGATGGTGATGAGGAGGCGGCCGAGGCTGCCGACGAAGGTGGCGACGGCGAATTTGACGTAGCTGCGTTCGAGGATGGCGAAGGCGTAGATGGAGACGGTGTCGGGGAAGAACGGCACGCAGAGCGCGATAGCGAGGCCGCCGTAGCCGTACCGCTGGGCGAGACTGACCGAGCGGCGTTCGGACCACGCGAGGACGTTCCAGCGCGAGCGGCGGAGCCACCGAGTGATGGGGCCGGACTCCTTGACTTCCTGGCCGATGTGGAAGGCGAAGACGCTGCCGGCGGCTTTCCCGAGCGCGCTGACGAGCATGACGGTGGCGAGGTTACCGTTCCCGCCGAGGCCGACATCGATGGGGGCGAGGAGGACGACTTCGCTGGGGCCGGGGAGGGCGAAGGCGATGAGGAAGGAGTAGCCGAGGACGAGGCCGAGGCCGGGCCAGCCGGTCGCGGACTCGACGAGCGCCCGGAGGCCGCCGAAGAGGGAGGCGACGTCGACGCCGAGGGCGGAGGGGAGGAAGAGCGCGAGCATCTAGAGGCTCCGCCCCCACGTCCAGTAGGTGTCGAGGGCGTAGCGATAGAAGCCGCTGACGACGATGGCGGCGGCGTTCGCGGGGAGGTAGGTGATGCCGCGCAGTTCGACGAGGGCGGCGAGCACGGCGAGCTGGATGGGGACGGCGGTGCCGCGGACGAGGTTCGTCTTCGCGAGCCCGCGGAGGTACTCGTAGGTCCCGGAGTGTCGGACGGCCCGGAACGTCCACGCGTTGTTGAGGACGTAGGAGAGGACGATGGTGAACTCGATGGCGAGCACCGCGCCGACGAGGTAGTCGAGGCCGCCGGCCTCGATGAGCGCCCAGAGGACGACCATCTGGACGCCGGCGGTGAAGATGCCGACGAGGACGAAGCGGCGGAGCTGCTGTGAGAACGTCCCGTCGTAGAGGTAGCGGAGGAGTCGCTGGACCATCTAGCGGTACCCCAGCGCTTCGAGGCGCGCTTCGAGGTCGGCGTCGGTCGAGGCGGCCGCCGCGTCCGCGCCGTGGCGGCGAATCCGGTCGGCGTGCTCGGCGGCGATGGCGCGGAAGGAGTCGATGCGTCGGGCTTCCTCGGGCGTCGGATTCGCGGCGCGGTCGGCCTGCTGGTCGGGGTCGGACGGCCGGTGGTAGAGCGCTTCGTCACCGTTCGCCGTGTTCCGGATGTACGTCCAGTCGTGGTCGCGGACGCTGACGAGGAGGTCGCCGTCGTCGAGCGAGCGCGGGATGGGCTGGAGGGTGACGTCGTCGCCGCGGACGGCGACGGAGACCACGGGCGCTTCGCTCGGGGTGTCGCCGGCGACGACGGTGGGGACGAGGGAGTTCCCGCGCCACGCGTCGGGCGCGCGGACGTCGAGGAGGTCGGCGACGGTGGGCGGGACGGCGTCGAGGCCGACGTGCTGGTCGACGCGCCGGGCGTCGGCACCGGGGACGTCGACGATGAGGGGGACGTTGATGAGTTCGTCGTAGAGCTTCGGGTAGTGGGCGAGGTGGCCGTGTTCCTGGAACTCTTCGCCGTGGTCGCCGGCGACGACGACCGCGGTGTCGTCGCGGACGCCGGTCTCGGCGAGGGTGTCGAGGAGGCGGCCGACGCTGGCGTCGACCTGGCGGGCGGCGGCCTGATAGAGGGTGCGGAGTTCGGCGAGCGTGCGGTCGTTGACGCTGAGGCCGAGGCCCGTGCGGGTGTGGGCGTGGAGCATTCGATGCGTGCCGAAGCGGCCGTCGGAGACCTCGCGGATGTAGCGGGGCGCGGGGACGTACGGAGTGTGGGTGTCCATGTAGTGCACCCAGAGGAAGAACGGCTCGGTGGCGTTCTCGACGAACTCGGTGGCGGCGTGTTCGACGTCGAACATCCGGGAGGCGTCGAGGAAGGGGCGTTCGTCGGTGTCGCCGCGGAGGCGCGCGCCGAGGCGGCGGGCGGGCGTGCCGGCGAGCTGGAGCCAGGCTTCGACGGTCGGGTGGGTCGCGAGGAAGCGACTGTAGAGGCCGCTGCCGACGCGCGTGACGAAGGAGTCGAAGGTATCGAATCCGTCGTCGTACCCCCAGTGGCGAGTGAGGAAGCCGTTCGCGGCGTTAAAACCACCGGTAGCGATGCCGGCGTCGGAGAGTTCGCGGGCGAGCGTCGGCGACTCGGTGACGCCGATGCTGCCGGTGTCGGCGAACACGGGGCGTGACGCGAGAATCGACGGGAAGGAGAAGGGCGTCCAGTTCCCGTTCGCGAAGGCGTTCTCGAAGACGGTCCCGCGTTCGGCGAGACCGTCGATGACTGGCGTGTGTCGGTCCGCGTCGTACGCGCCGACGGCGTCGGCGCGGAGCGAGTCGACGGTCACCAGCACGACGTTCGAGGGGGTGGCTCCAGACATGGTGAACACGGTTCGGGGCAGCGCGCTGCCCGAGAGTCCGTTCGATTATTGTCGATACTAGCCGCTCAGTCAGACTTAGCGGTTGTGGTGAGCCGTCTAGTCGCCGACAGAACCCGGTCGCGCCGGCGAGCGCGACGCCCCCACGTCGACCGCGAGCGTGACCGAGAACGCGCACGATCACCAGTCGAGTTATTAATTCTCTCGCTGAGAGTGGCAATCTTTGGCAGTACTGGCGGCGAGCGTAGCAGTCGAGTTAATAACGGTGGTGCGTCTAGAGACACGTAATGAGCCCCACGGGTCCGAGAACGAAGCGCGACCGCCGGGGGCACGACGCCGCGGACGCGGAAACGGTGACCGTGCGGCTGACCGTGCCCGACATGGACTGTGCGTCCTGCGCGGGGAAGGTCGAGAGCAGCCTGGAGCGCGTGCCGGGCGTCGTCGAGTACGAGACGCGGCCGACGACGGGCCGCGTCGTCGTGACCTCCGACGCCGAATCGACCGACGAAGCCGGCGTCGTCGCCGCTATCGAAGGCGCGGGCTACGACGTCGTCGGCACGGACGGCGACGGCGAGCGCGACGACGGTCACGGGCACGACCACGGGTCGGGCGCGGGGAGCGTGTGGCGGAGCACGCGCGCGACCGAGACCGCGGTCAGCGGCGTGCTGCTCGGGTTCGGCCTCCTCTCCGAGTTCGTGCTCGCGGGGGCGAATCCGCCGGTCGCGAGCCTCCTCGGTGAGCCGATTCACCTCGCGGACGCCTTCTTCCTCGTCGCGGTCGCCGTCGGCGGGCAGGCCATCTTCCGGAACGGCTACTACTCCGCGAAGAACCGCAACCTCGACATCGACCTCCTGATGTCCGTCGCCATCGCCGGCGCGCTCGCGGCGAGCCTCGCGTTCGGGGAGGCGCTCTACTTCGAGGCCGCGACGCTCGCCGTCCTGTTCAGCGTCGCCGAGCTCCTAGAGCGCGCGTCGATGGACCGCGCCCGCGACTCCCTCCGGGAGCTGATGGACCTCTCGCCGGACGAGGCGACGGTGAAACGCGATGGCGGCACGGAGACCGTCCCCGTCGAAACCGTCGCGGTCGGCGACGTCATCGCGGTGAAGCCCGGGGAGAAGATTCCGATGGACGGCGTCGTCGTCGGCGGCGAGAGCGCCGTCAATCAAGCGCCCATCACGGGCGAGTCCATCCCGGTCGACAAAGCCGTCGACGACGACGTCTACGCCGGCACAGTCAACGAATCGGGCTACCTCGAAATCGAAGTGACCGCGGAGTCCGGCGACGACACGCTGTCGCGCATCGTGACGATGATCGAAGGCGCACAGTCGGCGCAGACCGAGCGCGAGCAGTTCGTCGAGCGCTTCGCGGACTACTACACGCCGGTCGTCGTCGCGTTCGCCGTGGTCGTCACGCTCGCCAGCCCCGCCGTCCTCGGCGTGGCGTGGTCCGAAGCGGTCGTGTACGGGCTGACGCTCCTCGTGCTCGCCTGCCCGTGTGCGTTCGTCATCGCCACGCCCGTGTCGGTGGTGTCGGGCGTGACGAGCGCCGCGAAGAACGGCGTGCTCATCAAGGGCGGGAAGTACCTGGAGGCCGCCGGCGACGTCGACGCCGTCGCGTTCGATAAGACGGGGACGCTCACGACGGGCGAACTCACCGTGACGGACGTCGTCCCGCTCAACGGGAACACCGAGGCGGACGTCCTGCGGTGTGCGCGCGGCCTGGAGAAGCGCAGCGAACACCCCATCGGGGAGGCCATCGTGGCGCGCGCCGACACCGCCGCCGTCGCGGACCCCGAAGTCGACGCGTTCGAGAGCATCACCGGGAAGGGCGTTCGCGCGGACCTCGCCGGAGAGACGCACTACGCGGGGAAGCCCGGGCTCTTCGCGGACCTCGGGTTCGACCTCTCGCACGTCCACGCGACGACCGACGGCGGCGTCGTGACGCGCACCACCCAGCAGCTCTGTGAGCGCCACGACTGCCTCGACCTCCTCGCCGAGACGGTCCCCGACCTCCAAGCCGAGGGGAAGACGGTCGTGCTCGTCGGCACGGAAGACGAGCTCGAGGGCGTCATCGCGGTCGCCGACGAAGTCCGCGAGGAAGCGAAACGAACCATCGAGCGCCTGAAGGCGGCGGGCGTCGAGCGGACCGTGATGCTCACGGGCGACAACGCCCGCACGGCGAAGGTCATCGCCGAGCGGGTCGGCGTCGACGACTACCACGCCGAACTCCTCCCCGAGGCGAAAGTCGACGCCGTCGAAGCGCTCGTCGCCGAACACGACGGCGTCGCGATGGTCGGCGATGGCATCAACGACGCGCCCGCGATGGCGACGGCCACCGTCGGCATCGCCATGGGCGCGGCCGGCACCGACACCGCGCTCGAAACCGCGGACGTCGCCCTCATGAGCGACGACCTCTCGAAGCTCCCTTACCTCTACGAACTCGCCGACACGGCGAACGGCGTCATCAGGCAGAACGTCGCCGCGAGCCTCCTCGTCAAAGCCGGCCTCGCGCTCGCCGTCCCCTTCGGCTACGTCCCCATCTGGCTCGCCGTGCTCGCCGGCGACGCCGGCATGACCGTCGGCGTCACGGCGAACGCCATGCGGCTCTCCCGAATCCGCGCCGAGGAGTGAGCACGGGGAGAGTCGACTCGGGGAGACCGAAGCCGTCTCCGACTTTTCGGAAGCCACTCCCCCTGCAGTGAGGAGCCTGTACGGGGAGAGGCCGTCGGGAGTTCCCGGAGTACCGGGACAGGGACGGCGGGCGGCGGATCGACTTCGACGACTACGTGGCGGACATCGAGTCGCTGACGGGCAGCTCTCTCGCGCCGGACCCGAGTGACGGAGAAGCGTACCGCGCGAGCGCGTTCTCGTCCACGCGAGAGGTCGAGGCGGTCGCCGCGTGCCTCGACGAGCGCGCGGGAGACGCAGGCGACTGAGCGCCCACGGCGGCGCGGTTCTCGAAGGGACGCGCGACGCGTCGACAGCTACTGGCGAGCGTGGCGCGCGAGGGACTGACGGCTCTCCGCGAATCGGCTAGGTGTGCGAGAGTGCGTCAGTCGGCGGCCTGGCCGCCGTCGACGGGGAGCGTGTGGCCGGTGATGTAGGAGGCGTCGTCGGAGGCGAGGAAGGCGGCGACGCCGGCCATCTCCTCGGGTTCGGCGGCGCGCCCCATGGGGATGTCCGTCATCGCGGAGGTGTCGAAGGGGAGGGTGCTCGGGTCGGCGTTCCCGCCCTTCGAGTTCGCCTGGATGTTCGTGTTCGTCGGGCCGGGCGCGATGGCGTTCACGCGAATTCCCCGACTCGCGTACTCCAGGGCGACGGACTTGGTGAGGCCGACGACGCCGTGTTTGCTCGCCGAGTAGCTCGCGAGCCCGCCCATCCCGACGAGCCCGGCCTCGGAGGCGGTGTTGACGATGACCCCGCTCCCCTGGTCTTCCATGACGGGGAGTTCGGCCTTCAGACACGCCCAGACGCCCTTGAGGTTGATGTCGAGGAGGCGGTCCCAGTTCTCGTCGGTGATGTCGGTGGCTTCGGCGAAGCCGGTGAGGATGCCGGCGTTGTTGTGCGCGATGTCGAGGCTGCCGTAGGTGTCGACGGCGACGTCGACCATGTTCTCGACGGCGGCGGTGTCGGAGACGTCGACGGCGACGAACACGGCGTCGCCGCCCGCGTCCTCCACGAGGTCGACGGTCTCTCGGCCCGCTTCTTCGGCGACGTCGGCGACGACGACGCTCGCGCCTTCCTCGGCGAAGCGGAGCGCCGACGCCCGGCCGATACCCGACCCCCCACCGGTTACGACTGCCGTCTTCCCGTCGAATCCGTACATGATTGTCTCTCAACGAGTGGGACGCGGTCGGGGGAGATAGCCGTTCGCATCAAGTCGCTGTCCAAAGCGCCGAGAGCAGACGGGCGAAGAGAGTCAAGGAAAGTGACGGAGCGTGGAGTCGTGGACTCGGTGGGTTTTTCGCTCGGAGACGCGAACTAGCTCGGTATGCGAACGCGGACCGCCGTCGCCGTTCTCGTCGTGATGCTCGCGCTCGGCGGCGTCGCCGCGTACGGGCTGACGCAGGGGCCGTCGGGCTCGCTCTCGACGGAGTGGGTGTCGGATACGTCGCGGGCGAACGAGGTGAACCACCACCCGCTCGCGGTCGGCACGCTCGACGGCGAGCCGCTCGTCGTCGCGCCCGTGAGTTCCGTCGCCGGGCCAGACGCGAAATGTTCGTTCGTCGCGTTCGACGCGACGGGCGCGACGCGGTGGACGCACGACGTCGACGAGTCGGCGTGCGCGATTCACGGCATCGGCGACGTCGAACTGGCGGACGCGACCGGCGACGGCACGGTCGACGTGCTCGCGCCGACGACCGAGGAAGTCCTCTACGCCCTCGACGCGCGAGACGGGAGCGTGACGTGGACGGCGAACCTCACCGCCTACGGCTACGCCGGGCCGACCGTTCTCACCGACCCGGAGCGAGTCGTCGTCCAGCCCGACACGGCGGGCGTCGTCTTCGGCTTCGACGAGAACGGCTCCACCCTGTGGCGGCACGACCTCGACGAGTACGTCTCGGCGGACACGCGGAGCGTGACGCTCGGCGACGGGCGGCGGGGCGTGGCGGTGGGGTCGAGCGGGCACGTGACGGTCTTCGACGCGAACGGGACGGTCGTCTGGCAGGACGCGGCGCGGGCGACGTGGCTCGAAACCGCGGAAATAGACGGGGAGCGGAGTCTCGTCGCGTCCGGCGGGTCGTCGGTGACAGTCTTCTCGGTGAACGGGACGGAGCGCTGGGAGCGAGATGGGTTCAAACGGCCGGCGCTCCACGACGTCGTGGACGGCGACGGCGACGGGGTGAAGGAGCTCTACCTCGGGAGCGGCGGGGATACGGTCGCGGCGCTGAACGCGCGGACGGGGGAGACGGAGTGGGAGACGACGCTGTCGACGGACGCGAACATCCTCCCTGCGCCGGTGGTCGGCGACCTGGACGGCGACGGCGAGACGGAGGTGGTGGCGGCGACGAACGACGGCGTCGTACACGTCCTCGACGCGGAGAGCGGGGAAGTGATGGCGTCGAGCGAGCGCGACGTGAGCGTCTGGGTGCATCCGACGCTCGCCGACCTCGACGGCGACGGACAGGACGAGATTCTGGTGATGTACGGGGACGGGCGAGTGGTCGCGCTCTCCTACGAGGGAGACCGATGAGCGGGCCGCCGACCGCGGCGACTCCGCTCCTCAACGCCGTGCTCCTCGCGTGCCTCCTGCTCAGCGGCGGGGTTCTCGTGCTCTCACTGGTCGCGTACGCGCGGCGGCGAACGCGCTCCATCCTCCTCCTCGTCGCGGCGTTCGCGGCGCTCTGCGCGCACTCGCTCGTCGCCGTGCTCATGCTCGCCGGCGTCGTCACCGAGAGCACCCACCACCTCGCCGAGCACACACTCGTCCTCGTGCAGTCCGGGCTCGTGCTCGCCGCCGTCTACTACGCGCGCACCGTCGAGCGCGCCGCGGACGAATGAGTCGACCTTAGTAGGACGAATCCGAAGCGTGGAGTACTAGCGATGGTCGTGACAGGAGGCGGGCGGCGATGACGGAGCAGCGGCCGCGTATCGAGTCGTACGTCGCCGAGCATCCGGGAGTCCACTTCTCGGCGCTCGCGGACGCGCTCGACCTCGCGAACGGCCAGGCGCAGTACCACCTCCACCGCCTCGTCAAAACGGACGAAGTCGAGCGCGCGGAGTTCTACGGGCGCACGCACTACTACCCGCCCGACTGCCCGTCGTGGGACCGCGCCGCGCTCGCGCTCGCCCGCCGCGAGACCGCGCGAGACGTCCTGCTCGTGCTCCTCGACGGCCCCGCGTCGCCGAGCGACGTGGCGGCGCGAATCGACGTCGCGCGGAGCACGCTCGAACACCACCTCGACCACCTCACCACGCACGACATCGTGCGGAAGGACCGCGGCGACGCGGGCCGCGTGACGCTCCGCCTCGTCCACCCCGACGAGACGCGGCGCGTGCTGGAGACCGTCGACCCCTCGCTCGCGGAGCGGTTCGTCGACCGGTTCATCCGCCTCGTCGACAACGCCCTCGACCCATGACGCCCGCGCGGAGCGCGTCGGCGCGCGTCCCGCGACTCGCCGCCCTCCTCCTCGCGCTTCTCGCCGGGCTCGTCGTCACCGTACAGCCGGTGTCGGCGCACGCGCTCTCGGGCACGCGGTTCGACGCGCCCGTTCCGCTCACCCTCCTCTACGCGGCCGCCGCCGTCACCGTCCTCGTCACCGCGCTCGCCGCGACGCGCCTCGTCACCACCGACGCCCGCGAGCGGACCAGAAAGCTGCTCTCTCCGCGCGCGACCCGCGTCCTCGTTCGCGGCGCGCAAGCCCTCGCCCTCCTCGTCTTCGCCGTCGCCCTCGCCCAGGGCCTCACCGGCCGCCAGGTCCGCGCGGAGAACGTCGCCACCCTCCTCGCGTGGGCCGTCGTCTTCGACGGTCTCGCCCTCCTCGCCGCCCTCCTCGGCTCCCCCTGGCGCGTCCTCGCCCCCTGGACCGCTATCTACGACGGCCTCGCCGCCCTCGAAGGCCGCGACCCCACACTCCTGAACGTCGACGCCGACCCGTCCGCCGAACCGGGTCAGCGCGTCCGCCTCGCCAGCTGGCCCGCCCTCGTCGCCTTTTTGCTTCTCATCGGGGTGTTCGAGAACCTCACCGTCCTCCCCGAGTCGCCCGCGCGAACGGCGGTCCTCCTCGCCGCCTACGCCCTCGTGATGCTCGGCGGCCTCCTCCTCGTCGGCCGCGACTGGCTCGCGCACGCCGACCCCATCGGCGTCTTCCTCGACCTCGTCGCCCGCGTCGCGCCCCTTCGCGTTGCCCGCGACGACGACGGCGCGCTCGCCGCCACCCTCCGCGCGCCCTGGACGGCGACGAGCGAGCCCGTCGCCTCGCTCGGCCGCGTCGCCTTCGTCGTCGCCGCCGTCTACACCATCAGCTTCGACGGCTTCACCTCGACGCCCGCCTTCCGCGGCCTCCTCTTCTGGAGTACCGACGTTCCGGAGATTCCCTACGGCGTCGCCGGCGTCGCCCTCTACCTCCTCGGCTTCGCGCTCTTCCTCGCCGTCTTCGCGCTCACCGCCCGCGCCGCCGACGCCCTCGGCGGCCGGAGCGACACGCGCGCCGCCGCGCGACGCCTCGCCCCCACCGTCCTCCCCATCGCCGTCGCCTACGAGTTCGCCCACTACGGCGCGTACGTCACCACGAGCGCCGCCCGCCTCCTCGAAGTCGCCCTCGCCGGCGTCGGCTACGCCCTCGAACTCGCGCCGCTCGCGGGCGTGAGCGTGCAGGCCTACTGGACGTTCGAAGTCCTCGTCATCGTCCTCGGACACGTCGTCGCCGTCCTCGCCGCCCACCGCGCCGCGCTCGCCCGCTACGACGCCAGCGCGCGCCGCGCCCACCTCCCCCTCACCGTCCTCATGGTCGCCTACACCGTCGTCTCACTCTGGATCATCTCCCAGCCCGTCGTCGCCTGATCAGTCGTCGGCGGCGTCGCCCATCATCGCCAGCACTTCCTCGCGAGAGACGAGTTCGTCGTCGCCCGTGCGGAGTTCGTGCTCGCTCGCCGCGATCTGTTTCCAGCCTTCACGGGAGAACTCGGGGTGTTTGACCGCATCGCGCGCGGCGTACCGGAGGAACTCGCTCCGGGAGTTGAATCCCTGCTCCTCCCAGGTCGCGTCGATATCGTCTAAGAACGCCTGCGTGAGGCGGAGATTAATCTGGACGGTCTCCGGTCCGTCGTCGCCGGATGGACTCTCTGCACCGGACATGATATACAGGTGCTTTACGCGCGCATATTGATAAGCGTTCCCTCGACCTCGACGCTGAGCACAACGAGCGGTCAGAGAGTTCGCGCTCAGGTGAGCGGCTGGTAGTAGGGGAGTTCGAAGTGTGGGACGTGGACGCCGAGGAGGGCGAGGCTGTGGGCGATGGGCATCCAGGCGAGGAGGAGGAAGGCAAGGCCGAGCGCGCGGTGGAGGCGGGTTCGGGTGGCGGCGTCGACGGAGCCGAGGACGGTGGCGTAGAGGAAGACGGCGGGGACGGTGCCGAGGCCGAGGGCGGCGAGGGCGACGACGCCGGTGAGCGGGTCGCCGCGGGCGAGGGCGTAGAGGAAGGCGGGATAGATGAGGGGACAGGGGAGGAGGCCGTGGAGGAGGCCGAGACCCACAATCCGGGAGGAGCCGGCCCAGGCGTCGACGCGCGTGGAGAGGGTGGCGACGTGGCGGTCGAGGGGCGTGGAGACGTGACCGAGAAGGCCGGGGCGGCCGGAGAGGTAGGCGAGACCCGTGGAGAGGACGAAGCCGCCGACGAGGAGGCCGGTGACGGCGCGGAGCCCGGTGCCGGCGGCGAGGACGACGTCGACGGTCGAGTAGGCGGTCGCGCCGAGGAGGCCGAAGAGGCCGCCGATGGCGGCGTAGCTGGCGGTGCGGCCGAGGTTGAAGAGCGCGTGTTGGCGGAGTTCGAACCAGGTGGGGGCCGAGTCGTCGGTGGCGAACTGGCGGGTGTAGGCGGTGACGAGGGGGCCGCACATCCCGATGCAGTGCGCGCCGCCGAAGACGCCGATGAGGAGGAAGACGCCGAGTTCGACGCGACCGGCGGTGAGCGCGCCGCCCGCGTGGAGCGGGAGGAAGAGCGGGGAGAACGCGGAGGACGGCGGGAGCGAAGAGAACGCGAAGAGCGGCGGGGCGAGCGGGGGTGTCACTCGCCGAGGGTTCGGTCGGGCATCTCGATGAAGGCGGTTTCGTAGCCTTCGTGGCGGGCGAACTGGGGCGGGGTGTCGACGTGGAGGGTGACCGCTCGCGGGGGTGCGTCGAGGACGACGCCGTAGTGGGAGCCGAGGGCGGGGTCGAGGGTTTCGGTGAGGTCGCGGGTCTCACCAGCGATGGTGGCGGAGAGGCCCATGCGGGGGAGCGGGTAGCGGTTGTAGGGCGTTCGGGGGGAGACAGCGAGGTAGGACTGTGAGTCGCTTCCGCCGAAGCGGGTGGCGTCGTCGAGGACGGTGGCGACGACGACGGCGTCGCCGGTGCTGGCGGAGCCGAGAGCAGTGCCGGGGAGCGCGGACGGCGCGGGGGCGCGACTGCTGGGGAGCATCCCCATCTCCATGTGGTCGACCGCGCCGCGCGTCCCCTGCTTCTCGGAGAGGCGAGTGAAGGAGACCTCGTTGAGCTTTCTGGTGCTGTAGTCGAGGGTGAAGTCGAAGGAGAGCGACGGCGGGTTTCGGAGCGCGCCGGTACGGCGAGTAGCGGGTTCGCCGACGTCGACCGTGACGTCGTAGGTGCCGTCCCCGGGGAGGGAGACGTTGTCGCCGAAGTGCCAGCCCATCGGCTGGGAGAGCATCGGCCACGGGCGATTCGACACGACCTCCTCGCCGTCGCGCATGGCGGTGACGTTCAAGCTGACGTCGGTGAGCATCCGCCCGGACGCTGCGTGCCAGACGACGGGCATGACGTGCATCGTGTCGTCGTCGGCGATTTCGACCGTATTCGTGTGGGTGCCGGTGAGGAGCCAGAAGCGATGCGGGTAGGTGTAGGCGAACGCGCAGGCGTACCCGGATGCTTTCGCCATGCCGCTCATCTGCATTCCTTCGACGTGCGTCGGGTAGTAGACGGCGTCCGGGCGGTCCTCGACGAGCGGCGGGGCGGCGCGCTGGCTCGGTCGGAGGTCGAAGAGGTCCGTGCAGCCGGCGAGGCCGGCCGCGCCCGCGGCGGAGAGCGCGCCGAGGAGTCGGCGTCTACGCATCGAGACCCTCCGGAGTGGGGAGCGCGCGAATCGAGCGGGGCGGAACGAGGTAGTTGCCTCGGTGCGTGACGTCGATGTACTGGAGGATGCCGTTGTTGTTGCGCTGGCCGACGGGCGTGGACTCGGCGAGGTCGGTGCCGTTCATCGCTTCGCGCGTCCGCACGAACTCGTCGATGGTGCGCTGGAAGGAGAGGAAGTGGAGGCCGGCGTGACCGCCGTCGGTGGAGTCGAAGTCGCGGCGGAGGAGGAGCGGGCGGTCGTTCTCGCGGAGACTGAACAGCTTCTGGGCGTGGCCGACGAGGCCGTCTTCGTTCGCGGCGTCTTCGGCGGGTTTGGCCTGGTCCATCGCCGCGTCAGTGCCGAGGTTGTCGCCGACGCCGTCGACGACGCCGTGTTTCGCGTGGTAGGGGGCGAACATCTTGCCGACGCGCTGGTAGCGGTCGTCCTGCTCGTACCACTGCCCGAGGTCGAGCGTCATGTGGGAGGCGTGGAGGGTCGTGCCGCCCGCGAAGGCCCCCTCGGGGATGGTGACGCGGTCCTCGGGGGCCTGCGTCTGCCGGTAGTCGGATTTGAACCCCATGTAGAGCGGGGCGTCCTCGGGAACGGGCTCGGAGTCGGGGACGCCGTCGACGTCCTGGTGGGCGGCGGGCTGGCCCGCGCCCTTGAAGCCCGTGCGCCGCGTCGCGACCGAGAACACCTCGGTGAGCGCGCCCGCGACGTCGACGCCGTTCAGCGTCTCCGCCTCGCCAGTGAGGGCTTCCTCGGCGGCGAGGAGGACGTGGCCGTGGTCGCTCGCCAGGTAGAGCACCGCGTCGGGCGTGTCGAGGACGGGGTCCTCGAAGGACGCCAACGCCTCGGGCGCGGGAAGCTCGACGCCCGATAGTTCGGCGTCGAAGCGCTCGAAGTACGCGGGCGAGTACGCCATCGCCGAGAGCAACCCAGTATTACTCCACGCGTACGCCCGGTCGAGCGTCCCGAGCGCGTTTGCGACGGTCTCCCGTTCTCCCTGCGTCGGCGTGCCGTCGCCGTCGTAGTCGAAGAGTAAGAGGAGGCGGTGCGTCGGCGGCGCGGCGTTCCCCGCGTCGTCCCGCGCGAGAGAGTCGCCCCACGCGTGCTGGCGCTCGGGAACGCTCGAAACGTCCCCCGTCGGCACGTCCGGATTCTCCGTCCGGTCCAGACACGCAGAAAGCGCGCTCGCGCCCCCGATGGCGACCGCGGCCTTCACGAACGACCGCCGGTCGAGCCCCTTTCCCCGATGCATATACACACTGCTTCGAGACGGCCCCGTTACGGCGTTCTGGTACACCCATCGAACAGAGCGAAAACAAATATCCAGCACCATAGATATATGTTCTATCCGCCCGTAGCTAGTAGTATGTCCGAGAGGGGGAACGAGAACACACAGTCGTCGATGACACGCGGAGAGCGCGTCCGCGCAGCAGCCCGCACGCTACGTACGCCCCGGACCGCCTCTTGGGTCGCCGACGAGACCGGCGTCTCAGTCAAGACCGCCCAGAAGTACCTCGACCAGCTCGTCGAAGACAACGTCCTGCGGCGAATCGAACAGGGCGACCAGACGTGCTACTGCGTCGATCAGCTCATGGCGACCTATCGCGAAATCGCCGCCCTCCAGCGTGAACACGACCGGGAAGCGCTTACGTCCGCGCTCGAATCCATGCGTGAGAAGATTACGGAGTGGCAGGTCTCGTACGACGTCGAAACCCCGGGCGAGCTCCGTGCGAGTATCGCCGACCTCGACGACGCCGAGGAAATCGAAACGCGCCGAGAGACGGCCGCCGAGTGGGAGCACCTCGACGAGCGCATCCCCGTCGTTCGCGCCGCCCTCACCGAGTACGACTGGGCGAGCGAGCACGACACAATCCCTGTCTGATGGGGCTCTCCGGGACAATCGACACCTCGGTCTACGAAGGGGTCAAAGACATCCTGCAGCGAGATCCACGGATTACGCGCGTCACGTATGAGCCTGACAGTATCGTCAAGCGGTTCCTCCGCGCGAAAATCGACCCATCCCGAGTCAGTCCACCGACCGGACCCGAACCACCGACGCTTGACGTCGAGTGGCGCTTCACCTCGAACGACGAACAGTACCGGATTCACTACGCAGACCCGAACACCGGATTCACCTGCGGGTGGCATCGCGACGACGACCACCCTGCACTCGGCCCGGTTCACTTCCAGTACGAGAGCGCACGCAGCGAGTCGAGCGACCACCAGCGCGCTCAGTTCGAGAACGCCGTCCCGACGGAGGTACTCTGGACCGCACTCGACCGCCTGTTCGACGAGAAAATTCCGGAGCTCGCGCAAAGCTGACGAGCGTTCACAGCCGACGAACCCGATTCTCAGATGTCGGAGAGAGCCGTTTCGACGCGTGCACCAGAACCGTGTAGGCGGCAGCACAGAAAGTGTCCGTATGAGCGATGTCTCTCGCGGTCGCGGGGGAGGGGAGTTCGATGGGTAGGCCGCGGCCGGCGTCACGACTGCTCGCGCTCGCCGGCCTCGGTATCGTGCTCCTGAGTGGCGTGCCGACGGCGGCGGCGCACGGCGGCGGCCACTACCTGCCGGGCGTCCACCAGTGGTACGCGCTCGTCCCGCTCCTCGGCGGGCTCGGCGTCGTCGCCGCGGGCGTCTTCCTGCGACGCAGCGACTACGCCGTCGGCGTCGGCCGGCTCCTCACCGTCGTCTTCTTCGGACTGGTCGTCGCCGCGTTCGGCGCGGTCGCGCTCGTCCAGCTCTCGCCCGTGCTCTCCCTCAACGTGAGCCAGCGACCGCTCACGTCCGAGACGCTCACGGCGTTCCGCCTCATCGCCGGCGTCGCCGTCATCGCCGGGAGTTTCGCTGTCGGCCGCCTCCGCTGGCCGGAGCGACCGCGCTACGCCGTCCTCGGCGTCCTCCTCGGCGCGTGGGTCGTCTACCCCGCCGCCTTCGACAACCTCGGCCTCCAATCCTCGGTGAATCCCGCGGGCTACGTCCTCTTCGCGAGCGTGCTCGCCGGCGTCGCCTACATCGCCTACCGGGACGCGCGCCACGCGCTCGCCGCGCTCGCCGCGGACCCGCTCGCGCGACGCTTCGGCGTCGCCGTCGGCCTCCTCGCCGCCGTCTTCTTCATGTTCTCTGCGGGCATCCTCATCATCTTCCCCGACCCCACTGGAAACATCTCGTGGGCGCACTCCTTCGTCCGCGTCCTCCCGGTCAAAGACCCGCTCGTCTACTGGCCCGCCGTCGAGTTCTGGTTCCCCAGCCTCCCCCTCACCGGCTACCTCTCTCTCGGCATGATGGCGCTCGTCCTCTCGCTCGCCGCGCTCGTCGGCGTCAACGCCGCCATCGTCGCCTACCAGTGGCACTGCCGGGACGACGCCGGATTCAACGGCGCGGCCGGCGCGGCCGCCATCGCCGCGCCGAACGCCTGCTGTTGTTGCGGCCCCGTCCTCTCCCAGCTCGCCGTCGTCGCCCTCGGCCCCACGGCCGCGATGCCCTTCTACTGGCTCTTCATCGACGTCTCCTCGCCCTTCGGCGTGCTCTTCTTCGCCGCGAGCTTCGCGCTCCTCCTCGGGAACCTCGTCCGCTTCGCGAACGCCGTCACGCCCACCGTCGCCGACGCCGCACCGAACGCCGCGGACGCGCCAGCCTGAGTCGAAACCCGCGGGCGTCGCCTCCTCACCAACCACTATGCGCGTTCTCGTCGACGTGCCGGTATGGACGTGCTCCTGCTAGGTGCGAGCGGCCGAATCGGCGTACGAACTGCCAGCGAACTCACCGCGCGCGACCACTCCGTCACGGGCGTCTCTCGAAGCGGAACCATCGACGGCGTCGACGACGAGGAGGTCGTTCCCATCGCCGGCGACGCCACGAGCGCGAGCGACATCGCGAAGCTCGCCACCGCGCACGACGCCGTCGTGTCGACGCTCGGCCCGAGCGGCGACGAGAACCCCGACGTCCTCGTCGAGATGATGAACGCCGTCATCGACGGTCTCCGCACCGCGTCAGTCGACCGACTCGTCTGGACGGGCGGCGCAGGCGGCCTCAACGTCGCCCCCGAAACCAAACTCGTCGACACCGACGAGTTCCCCGAGGAGTGGGAGCCGCTCGCGCGCGCCGCCATCGACGCCTACGGCGTCCTCGAAGACGCCGACGACCTCCGGTGGACGTATCTCGCGCCCGCCGCGGTCATCGAGCCCGGCGAACGCACCGGCGACTACCGCACGAACGAAGGCGAACTCGTCACCGACGACGACGGCGACAGCTACGTCTCCATGGAGGACTTCGCCATCGCGCTCGCCGACGAACTCGAAACCGGCGACGCCATCCACACGTACACCGGCGTCGGCTACTGACCGCGCGCTACAGCCCTTCCACGGGAACGCGAAACCACACGCTGAACCACGAGCCCGTGACGAGCGAGAGAGCGCGGTCGACTACTCCGTCTGCGTCTCGGTGAGACCTTGGAGGTCGTACTCGTTCCCGGTGGCGACTTCGAGGAGGTCTTCGAGGAAGCCCGCGAGCTCGGGGAGAACGCGGACGAGGCCGAGCGTGATGGCGACGAGAACGACGAGTGAGAGCGACTGGGCGATGATGCGGTCGGCGACGATGTAGGAGACCATGTACTGGTCGACGCCGAAGACCGGGCGGATGAGAGCCTGGAAGAACGGCCCGGCGAACCACTGCTCGCCGTTCGAGAGCGCGATGAACGCGACGCGGAGGACGTTCAGCGCGTAGATGATGGGGATGGCGACGCCGAACGCGATGGCGCGGCGGCGGAGCGGCGCGTCGACGGCCGCGATGAGCCCCGTCACCACCGCCATACTCCCGACGCCCGTGCACGCGAGGAGCACCGTCGTCACGTAGCGCTGCTCGGGCGTCACCATCAGGAAGCTATCGTTCGGGATGTTGTACGTGATGATCTCGGGGTCGTAGCCGAGCGTGTGCAGGATCCAGTCGACGTGCGCGACGATGGCGTGCACGCCGACGACGTGCAGGTAGCGTACCGTCAGGAAGGGCAGGTAGACGATACCCATGACCGCGATCGCCTTCTGCAGCGTCGCCATCCCGTTCCGGCCGTTGTACGCGAGGTACGCCGCGTAGAGACAGCCCGGAACGGCGAGCGCGCTCAACACGCCCTCGATGGGCGACGCCTGCACGAACGCGAAATGGTCGATCAGCAGGCCCCAGAACACCGCGAAGGACGCCCAGGCCGCAACCGACACGTAGCGAGCGACCGCCTCACGTCGACCCGCGAGCACCACCGAACCCACGAACAACGCGATGACGACCCACGCGAGCCGGTCAGTCAACGCGAGAGACATTGCCCGATTCTTCGCGCCGTACCCGGAAAGCGATGACGGTCACCGCCCGATCGGCGTCGACACTGTCGGCGCACGGAACGCCACCGCCTCATTCCCTGAATGTCCCGTCGAATTCGGCGACGTCCTCGGCCGATTCAGCGCATCCGACACCGAATCGCCGATACGGACGCTGGAGTCGACAGCGAGCGATACAGGAGTAACGGACCGTGGGACGCCGAACCCGTGAACTCGAACCAGCCCGTCTCTCATCACGACGACACTCGGGCCTCTGCCGAAGCCAAGCGGTGTCGTGTCTACTGCCGCCGTCCGATAAGCATGACGAGTACGAGTGCCATTAGGCCTGCTGTAACCTCGAAACCGGGTGTCGTCGTGCTCGTGGTCGTATCACTCGTGGTTGTATCCCTCGTGGTCTCGGTCGACGTCGACGTTGTCTCCGCTTCCTCCGTGGTGCTCTCGTTCGCCAGACTCACAGCCGTCTCATTGGGCGTCTGTTTCGTTCCGTTCGCAGTGAAGTTTACCGTTCCCACGCTCTGATTCGTCACGTTCACCGTCTGATTCGTCGCATTCACCGTCTGATTCGTCGCGTTCACCGTCAGATTGGTGGTCGTCGTTTGATCGCTATGATGGCTGGAGCTGCCGCTATTTCCGTTACCGTGGTCGTCTTCCTCGTTTCCGTCCGTCGAATCGGTCTCGGTTCCATCACCCCACGACTCAGGATGGAGAGCCTTCGCGAGGGTCGTAATCGGCTGAACGACGCGGGGTGCAGGCTGGTTCAAATAGTTGTTATCGAGAACCACAACGTTCCCGTTCTTCACCGCGTCAGTGCTGTTGTACGCCGAAGTTTTCGGAACAGACGGATTCTGACTATTCCGTACGATCCACTCGGGGTTCTGCTGAACAATGACCTCACTACTAATCTCCTTGTATCCAGTGATTCCTGCCTCAGCGGCGACGTTCGTCCCGCCAGCGAGCGTGATGATGTTATCGATGAACGTCTCGCTCCCGGCAGTGTACCCGTAGAAGGTGTAGAGGACGCCTGGCCGGTCAGTTCCGGAGGTCGCTTCATCGACGGTGGCGAGCCGAGATTCCATCGTGGAAACGGTCTCACTCGCTCCGTCGCAGTTCCCGGTGAGGCGGCCCGTCGCGTGAGTTTGCTCCTTGATATCCGCGATACTCTCCGCGGCCTCATAGTGGTAAACGGTAAGTCCGGAGTCACGGAGCGTACCCACGGTCTCGTCTGAAATCGTATCAGGGGCGAGGACCAAGTCTGGTTCGAGGGAGACGACCTTCTCTTGGTCGACATAGCTCATCCCGGATCCGGACACGTCTGCTTTCTCGCTCGCGCCGTCAAGATAACTCGCAGATCCCGTCACCCCCACAACGCGGTCCGCAGCACCAATCTCCCAGACAATCTGCGCCGCACTCGGACTAAGCGTCACAATACGTTCCGGGGGCGTATCCATCGTGACGACCGTTCCTGTCGCATCGGTCTCCGAGACCGGATACTCACAGGTCGTCTCAATCGGGCTTGCCCCGCTAGATGTCGTCGTCGACGTCGTTGTCGTCGATGACGTACTGGTCGTCGTCGTTGACGTCGATGTCGTCGTTGACGTCGTTGTCGATGACGTGCTGGTCGTCGTCGTCGATGTCGTCGTCGTGGTCGTTGTCGTTGCAGTGTTCCCCGCCGCGGCAACGGGCCCAGCGGTAACCGCTTCCGGTCCACTTGCGCCTGTCGCTCCGACCGAACCAGTGATTCCCCCACTGAACACTGAGCCAATGACCACGAAGGCGAGAAGAAGGGCTCTAAGTCTCACATCTCTACGAGAGACTTGATAAACAAAAGTTTATCTAAGACAAGTTTAGTTGTGGGTCGGGTTTGAGAGACTCAATAACGGAGTATCGCCACGCAAGCGGAGTGCTGCAGTGCTCACTCCCGGGTTTTCGGTGACCCATTCAGAGGCACGGCATCGCAGGAGCTAACGCTGCTCGGTGTAGCGCGCCAAAGAAAAACCGAAGCCGCGTGTGACCGCTATCGGCGGTCAGTCGTAGTTAGTTTAGTTGTCGCGGCGGAGCGCGATGAGCGCAGCGCCGAGGAGCGCGATGAGACCAACAGCAACGCCGAAGCCGGGCGTGCTGGTAGACGTCGTCGTGGACGTCGACGTCGTGCCGCTGGACGTCGTCGTCGTGGACGTCGTCGTGGACGTCGTCGTGGACGTCGTCGTGGACGTCGTCGTGGACGTCGTGGTCGTGCTCGTGCTCGTGCCAGCGTCTTCAACTACCATACCGTCAACGTCGTCAACGTCCTCGGAGAGGGCGTTGATGGAGACGGTGAAGTTGGTGCCGACCTGCGTGTCGCTGAAGTCGAAGTCGCCGGCGAAGGTGCCGTCAGCGGTCGCGTTGACGGAGGAGTCCGTCTTGATGAACGGGTTCTGGTCAGAGTCCGACTGCGCGCGGATCGTGAACTCGTTGCCAGGCGCCCAGTTCGTCGTACCGCTGATGGTCTGGTTCGCTGCGGGCTCGACAACGATCGTGTCGTTGTCGTTCGTGTCGAAGGACGTGTCAGCGTCTTCGACGCTGAAGTCCGTGTTAACGTGCTTGAGCTTCTTGGAGATCTTGCTCTCCTTCGGGATCGTGACGTTAACTTCGTACTCGTCTTCAACTTCGACGTCGTTGCCACCGTCGAACGTCTCAGCGGTGGACGGTTTGAACGCGACGAAGAGCGAGTTGTTCTTCTGGTCAACGACGGTGTTCGCAGTAGCCGTGACGTTGATGACCTTGTTAGGCGCGTTCGGAGCGGGGTTCGTCTGCGTGACGTTGATGACGAACTCGCTGTTCGTCACGTCAAGCTCGCTGCCACCGTTGGAAGTTGCCTGAAGGTCCTGAAGGTCCTTGCTTTCGAGCGCGCCGAAGAAGCCGCTACCTTCGATCTGAAGGACGACGAGGTCGCTCGTGGATTCGTCCTCAACCTTCGTGATGGAGGAGTCCTCGACGAGCGTCTCGTTGTCGATCGCCGAGTAGACGTCGGCCTTCTCGTCGAGCGTGGTGTCGCTCGCAGTCGTCCACGTCGTGACACCCGTCAGGGAGCTGGACTGGACGAACAGGGAGCCGAGTGCGTCGGGCGAGTCGAACGTGTTGTTGTAGTCGTCGATGTCGTTAGCGTCGGTGCTCGTGTTGGTAGTGACGCCAATGTCGTAGCCGTCACTGCTGGTCGCGAGGAGACCATCGAGGTCGCCCTCCTCGTAGACGTTCGAGAGCTTGTCGTCGCTCGTGACGGAAAGGACGTCGCCACCGCTGGTGGACAGGTTCTGCGGGTCGTCACCAGCGTTGTAGGTGTTGAACTGGACGTACACCTTGCCGTCATCGTTGTCGTCGACGATCGTACCGGCGATCTTGTAGTTCGCGTCATCGGAACCGACCGAGACGTGAGCGGTGTCCGTATTCTGCAGGTTGACCGTGATGTTCGCGACGTCACCCTGACCGACCGTGTAGGTGCTCGGGCTGAGGCTGACCTTCTCGTCGCCAGCTTTCTTCACGTTGAGCGTGTCCATGTCCTCAGCGGACGTGTCGGTCACGTCGAACGTGAAGTTGTGTTCGCCCGTCGGCGTCTTCGGGCTGGAGTCCTGCGCGTTCAGCGTGTAGGAGACGTCGTTGCTACCGGAGATGACGAGGATGTCATCGCTGGAGTACTGGTCCTCGGTGACGTCCGAGTACGCGCTGCTCGGGAAGAGGTTTTCGAGGTCAGTGTAGTCCATTCCGCTCGCGGAGACGTTAACCGCGTAGTCACCGCGGTTGGAGTCGAGATCGAGGTCGACCGTCTCTCCACGCGTGACGTTGTCGCTGTCGAAGGACGCGGAGAAGGACTGGGTTGCGACCTCCCAGGTCGTGGCACCAGCGTTACTGAAGGTGGAGCCAGCGCTCCCGCCCGAGATCTGGACGTATTCGCCGTTAGGAGCTTCGATGACGTAGTCACCGTCGAGTTCGGACGTGCCAAGGACGTAGACACCGTCGTCACCCGTGGTGAACTGGGTCGCCAGGCCGCCGACGACCTCGTCGCCAGCGTCGTAGCTACGAACCTCGTAGGTGGCGTCAGCCTGACCGCTGAAGTAGAGGTCCTGGCCCTGCCAGAACGTCGTGTTCGTGTCGAGCTTGTCGTCGAACTCGTAGTCGCCCTGGTTCGGCGCGTTGACCGAGATGGAGCCGAGCTGAGCGTTGTTCACGTCGTCACCGTTCTGGTCGGTGATGTCAGCCGTGATAGCAACGTTCGTGTCAGTGTTCACGTTGGGGTACTGAATCGTGGCACCCTCAACGGTGATGTCGGCGTCGACGTTGGAGCTAGAAGGCTGAACCTCGAAAGCGATGTCGCCATTGTTGGTGACGAAGCCGCTCTTGGAGGTGCCAATGCTGGAGGCGATGTTATTCACGCTCGTGAACTCAGCACCGTTGCTGAGCGAAAGCGTGACGTTAACCGTGCCACCGCTATTGGCGCTGTTCAGATTCGGTGCTGTGAATGCGATATCGTGCGTCACCGACGCTCCAGAGTTAACGGGAGCAGACGGGCTGATGTTGACATCCGTCGGAGAGTTCGCAGCAGCGGCGCCACCGGAGAAGGCGACGACGCCCGCGAAGACGGACACAACCATCAGCGCGGTGAGGAACACCGCACGCGTTTTGGTATTAGTGTCGTTTGTCATTGTTGAGTTCTGGTTCGACGTCCACGTTGGTCGCGCTCGACCGCACGAGCGATACTGAACGCTTCAGTCATGGGTAGGGGTACATCACAATCAACAGTAGTCACGGGTAAATACTTTGTGCAGGGATTCGGCGCGAAACGCCCGAAATCGTGCGAAAGAGACCCACACGCGTGATTGGGTGTGAATCGGGTTCTGCGTCGGCCTCAGCGGGCCAGGAGACGCAATTACCGAGTTCGGTTGGCGAGTGATTTCGACGTCGAAGTTCCTGTAAGAATCGTCGGGGAGACGGGTTCTGTCGTCCGTGCGCGCACAGAACCCTGCGGGTTCGAGTCAGCGGTAGATGACGAGGTAGGTGATGATGAAGATGAGGGCGGCGACGCCGACGACGTTCTCTGGGGTGAAGGTCCAGTAGCCGGCGTAGTCCGCGCCGTAGACGACGACGGTGGCGTAGATGGTGGAGAGGACGAGGTTGAGGAGGAAGTGGACGCGGCGGTCGCCGGACTGAGCCATAGGGCGAGAATACGGGCAGGGAGAGTTAAAGCTACCTCCGGCTGGCGCGCGGGCTGTCACCGAGGTGTGGGGTGTGGCGCTCGCGGACGCGAACGGTGAGGGCGTGTTCGGTGGTGTCGTCGACGAGGAGGGCGTCGCCAGTGTCACGGGGGAGTCGGTGGAGGGCGGTTTCGTCGAGGGTGGCGGGGGCGATGTCGCGGAGTGCCTGGCGGTCGGCGCGACTGGAGAGGTGGTGGGCGAGGAGGAGGTCGGCTTGCGCGCCGGCGACAGGGGGGAGCGTGCTGGGGCGTTGGGTGGCGAGGACGAGGCTGACGCCGGGTGCGCGCCCGCGCGTGAGGAGGCTGTGGAGGGCGGGGGCGGCGGTGCCGCGAAAGGGGACGTGGGCTTCGTCGACGAGGAGCCAGGGGAGGCGGTCGAGGTCGGTGGTGACGGCGTGCTCGTAGAGGGCGCGGGCGAGTGCGCCGACGACGGCGTCGCGGGCGGCGGGGGCGAGGCGCGTGCAGTCGAGGACCGTCACGGCAGAACCGAGAACGTCACCGAGGGCGGCGTCGGCGTCGAAAATGTTCCAGTCGGCGGCGAGCGCGAGGTGGTTCCGTGCCGCGCGAACCCCGGGCGCGTCGGGTCTGTCGCGTGCGGCGAGGAACGACCGCATCTCGTGGAGCGAGTCGGCGTCGCTGGCGGCGCGCCAGACGAGCGAGCCTGCAGAGGAGTCGGTGTCGAGGCCGAGGAGTTCGGGCCACTGCGCGGGCGGGACGGCGCTCGCGGGAATCCGGGGTTCGATAGTGCGGGCGGAAACGCCGTCGGGGAGGCCGCAGAGCGCGCCGAGCGGGTCGACGACGACGCCGGTGACGTCGCTCGCGCGTGCGAGACCTTCAGCGATAACCCCGAGCGTGTGGGATTTCCCCGTGCCCCGTTTCCCGAGGACGAGCGCGGCGTGCGGTCGGTCGAGGTCCAGCCCGACGGGCGCGCCGGCGGAGCCGTCCCGCGCGAGGTAGTGGCCGAGCCGAACGCTCGGCCCGTGCTCGTCCGCGTGCCGTCCGATGACGTCCATAGCGGAGAGTCGCCGCGCGCTCTCGTTTGAACCTTCGTGCGAGCGTTCAAATACGAACGGGCGGCCAGTCCGGGTCATGGACCTCAGACTCAGCGAACTCCGCGGCGACGAGCGCGCCATCGAGGGTCTCCCCGTGCGGCTCGTGGTGGCGTTCGTCGTCGGCGTCGCCTGCCTCTCCGTGATGCTCAACCTCGTCTCGGGCGTGAACACGCTCGCGGCGAGCGAACTCGGCGCGCAGCCGACGCCCGACGTCGTCCACCCCGGGAGTCGGGAGCTCGACGTCCGCGCCGTCGACGCGAACGGCGACCCCGTCGCGGGCGTCACGGTCGTCCTCAAACCCGGGACCGCCCGCCTCGACGACGGCATCGCCGTCGCGAAGACGAACGAGAACGGCGTCGCGTCCCTCGATGTCACACCGCGACTCCGCGCGAACCAACAGGAGGGAACGCTCGACGTCACACTCAAGCCGCCGAGCGGCTCCTACACCGACAACCGACAGAACACGGGCGTGCTCGTCGTCGAGGGGTAGGTCACTCCACTCCTCGTGGAGGCGTTCGACTCGCTCCCGAACCCGGTCGAGGACGGTGAACAACACGTCGAGATAATGTGGGTCGAGCGGCGACGGTTCGGCGTCGCCGGCATCGGGCGGCGGATGGAAATGCGTGCGCGGTGCGGTCGTCTTCGGATGCCGGTCCCACCGACACTGGAAGCGACCGTCGTCGTCTCGCTCTTCGACGTAGTGAACGGAGTAGTCGCCGGCGTCGAACCAGCGAATGTCGAGCCGGGCGGCCGTGACGGAGGTCGAATACGCACCAGCAGTGAGCGAAACGCGGAGAACACGGGGGGAAAGATTCGACGGGTCGAACGCCCAGTCGTCGACGAGTGGGTGAGTCGCGGCGCGCTGGGCGAGCGTCTGGAGTGTCGGGACGTCGAGGCGGCCCTCGGGGAGGGCGTCGGTGTCGTCGGACATCCGGGGTCGCTATGCGGACGCCGATTCGCCGGTTCGGCCGTCGGCGTCCCGCTCGGCCCGATGAATCGCTTGCTGGAGGATTTCGAGGTGGTCGCGGACGCTCCGCCAGCGAGTCAACGCGTCCCACCGGTCGTGAACGTCTTCGTGGTCGATATCCTCGAATGTCGCCGGCGAAATTGCGTCGGGGCTCGGGGCGTCGAAGCGGTCTTGGAACGACTGGTCTTCCGCAAGTAGCGCATCGACTTCCTCACGGAGGTCTGCCGTGGAGTGTTCGCGTGCGAGCGTTTCGATGCGTTTCCAGCGGAAGTAGGAGTCGTTACGCCGGTATTCGGCGGGACGAGTACCGCGGCGTTCGGCGATTCCCATTTCGACGAGCTGCGTCAACGCCGAGCGCGCACCGTCCGTCGAGCAGTCGGCGCGCTCGCCGATCGTTTTCGCGCTCGCGAAGTCGGTCGTTCCGGTGACGACGTCGTACGCTGGAACGTGGTTCGATTCGCGTCCCACCGCGCCCGCGCACCGTCACCCGTCTCTGTCCCGTCACTCATACGCGGATAGTCGGCGGCTATGTCGATATATCGTTCTCCCGGTCGTAAGATATCTGCTTAGAGCGCGAGTCGTCGAGGGGCGTCAGTCCCAGTCGATCCAGTCGTGCTCCCAGCCGGGGCGTTTCTCCATGGCGCGTTCGGCGTGCTCGACGTCCTCGCGGTGGGTTCGGTTGCGGATCGGGACGCCGGTTTGTTCGCCGTCGACGAGGAGCGGGGCGAAGGTGGCGGGGCCGCGGTCGTCCACTCGCGTGCCCGCGCGGTCGTAGACTGCGAGCGTCTGCTCGCCCGCCCCGTCTCCGGTCGGGAGGACGAGTCGGCCGTCGTCGGTGAGCTGGCGGCGGAGGCGGTCGGGCGGGGCGACGGCGGCGGCTTCGACGAGGATGCGGTCGAAGGGCGCGTAGGCGTCGAGGCCCTCCGCGCCGTCACCCTGGTCGACGAGGACGCCGCCGTACCCGGCCGTATCGAGGTTGGTTCGGGCGTCGTAGACGAGTCGGCGAGAGATATCGATTGCGTGTACGTGTCTCGGGCTCGTGAGTTCCGCGGCGACGGCGGCGGTGTAGCCGACGCCCGCGCCGACGACGAGCACCGAGTCGTCCTCGCGGACGTCGAGCGCCTCGAAGAGCCGCCCGACCGTCGCCGGGGACAGCACGCGCGTTCCCTGGTGTTCGAAGGAGCGGTCCGCGTACGCGCGGTGCGGGACGTCCGTCTCGACGAACTCGTGGCGCGGGACCGACCGCATCGCGTCGCCGAGTGTTCGAGAGCGGACGACCCGCTTCGTGTCGTGTTCGAGGCTCGCGACCATGTCCTCTCGCACCGCCGCGTACTCCATACCGTCTCTCAGAGCTACAGCGTCTTGAAGGCTACCCGACCGTGGAGCGGCAGAAATATAGAGAGGAGAGAGCGGCGTGTCAGGACTTCAGGGCGTGCTCAGGGGTAGATGAGGACGGTGCCGAATTCGGTTTCGATGACGGCGACTTCCTCGCCGGACTGCGCGCGGAACTCCTCGTCGATGGTGACCCAGTCGGCGTCGAGTTCGAACTCCTGGCCGTCGTTCTCGACGGTGATCGTATCTCCTGTGTCTTTCTGGGCTTGGATGACGCTCGGGTCGGCCTCTTGGAGGGCTTGGATGACGAGGCCGGCGTCGCCGCGGAACTCGGGGCCGATCTCGGACTCGTCCGCGTCGACGTCGACGGGTTCGAGTTCGACGTCGGGGCGGCCGTCGGCGACGCGGACGGGCGCGTTGATGGTCTCGGAGAGGTCGTAGGTGTCGACGCTCGGGGCGTCGGGGAAGTCGAAGTAGACCTCGACGCGTTCGAGGTCGGCGTTGAGCGGGTAGCCGTTCGCGGACTTCCACGCGCGGACTTCGCTCGCGGTCTCCGCGATGTAGTCGCCTCGCGCTTCGGCGTCCTCGTCGTGGTAGTCGAGGGCGGGCCAGTCGGCGTTGTGGACGCTGCCGTCTGCGCCGGGGAGGTAGGTCCAGATCTCGTCGGTGAGGTGGGGGCTGAACGCGGAGAGCATGCGGACGCTCGCGGACACGGCGGTGTAGAGCGTGTAGCGGGCGGCGTCGCGCTCGCCGGGCCGACCGTTGTAGAGGCGTCCCTTGGCGAGTTCGACGTAGTCGTCCGCGAGGTCGTCCCAGACGAACTCGCGGAGTTCGCGGAGCGCGGCGTCGAAGCGGTAGGCGTCCATCTCGGCTTCGACGGTGCTGGCGACGCGGGAGAGCTTGGAGAGGATCCACTTGTCGGCGTCGCGGAACGCGGGGTTCTCGATGTCTGGGGTGTCCTCGTCGAAGTGGCCGCTCGCGAACTTGAAGATGTTCCAGAGCTTCGTGAGGAAGCGAGAGGCGGATTTCGCTTCCTTCCACTGGAACTGGACGTCCGCGCCGGGCTGTCCGCCGATGGCGAGCGCCTGACGGACGGCGTCGGCGGAGTACTCCTCGACGGCTTCGTCGGGCGCGACGACGTTCCCGCGACTCTTACTCATCTTATTTCCATCAGGACCGAAGACCATGCCGTTGACGAGGATGGTCTCCCAGGGCGGCTGTTCGGTGAGGCCACCCGTCCGCAGGAGGGTGTAGAACGCCCAGGTGCGGATGATGTCGTGGCCCTGCGGGCGGAGGCTGACGGGGTCGAAGTCGTCGAGGTCGACGTCGCCGGGCCAGCCGGAGATGTGGAGCGGCGTGATGGAGGAGTCCATCCAGGTGTCCATGACGTCGGTCTCGCCGGTCCACTCGGCGCTCCCGCATTCGGGGCAGTCGCCGACTGCGGGCGGTTCCTCGGTCGGGTCGACGGGGGTCTCCTCAGAGTCCGCGATGTGCCAGTGCCCGCAGTCCTCGCACTGCCAGGCGGGGATGGGGGTGGCGAAGACGCGCTGGCGGGAGATGACCCAGTCCCAGTCCATGCCCTCCGTCCACTCGACGAGGCGGGCGTGCATGTGGTCGGGAATCCACTCCACGTCGTCGGCGAGGTCGAGGACGCCCTCCTTGTCGACTTCGACGAACCACTGGTCCTTCGAGAGGATCTCGATGGGCGTATCGCAGCGCCAGCACGCGCCGACGGACTGCTCGGTGGGTTCGGTGTCGTTCAGGTAGCCCTCGTCGTCGAGGTCGGCGGCGATGGCCTCTTTCGCTTCGTCGATGGTGAGGCCGGCGTACTCGCCCGCACCGTCGTCGAGGTGGCCGTCCTCGGTGAAGACGGCGCGGAGGTCGAGGTCGTACTCCGCCCACCACGTCACGTCCTGTTTGTCCCCGAAGGTACAGATCATGACCGCGCCGGAGCCGAAGTCGGGGTCGACCTCGTCGTCCGTGATGAGTTCGACCTCGTGCCCGAAGAGCGGCACCTCGAACGTGTCGCCTTCGCGGCCCTCGTAGCGCTCGTCGTCGGGGTGGACGGCCATCGCCACGCAGGCGGCCATGAGCTCGGGGCGCGTCGTCGCGATTTCGACGTCGTCGTTCCCGACGCCCGGGAACGTCACGTAGTGGAGCGTCCCCTCGCGCTCGATGGGTTCGACCTCGGCGTCCGCGATGGCGGTCTCGCAGCGCGGACACCAATTAACCGGGTGTTCGTCCCGGTAGACGGCGTCGCGGTCCGCCATCTCCACGAAGGACTCCTGGGTCTTCCCCCAGTAGTCGGCGTCCATCGTGCGGTACTCGGCGTTCCAGTCCTGACTGAACCCGAGCTCCCGCATCGTCTCCTTCATCGACGCGATCTGCGCCTCCGTGTGCTCGACGCACATCTCGCGGAACTCGTCGCGCGGGACGTCCGTCCGCTGAATACCGTGGTTCTCCTCGACTTTCACTTCGGTCGGGAGGCCGTGGCAGTCCCAGCCCTGCGGGAAGAGGACGTCGTCGCCCTGGAGGCGGTGGAAGCGCGCCGCGAAGTCGATGTAACTCCAGCCGAGCGCGTGCCCGATGTGGAGTTCCCCCGTCGGGTACGGCGGCGGCGTGTCGATGATGTACTGGGTGTCCGGGTCGGTCTCGCCGTCGAAGGCGTAGACGTCGCTGTTCTGCCAGTCGTCCTGGAGTCGAGGCTCGAGTTCGTCGGGTTCGTAGGCGTCGGGAACGTCAGTCATGGATTGTCGTGGTCGTCGCTGTCGGTCGTGTCGCGGGTCGTGGCGCGCGTGAGAAACGGACGTACAGTGTTCCGATGACTCGGTCGTCGCGTCGAGTCGGAGCGGGGGTTACACACGTACTACGGCGGCAGCGACGCACATACCCGCAGGGTCGACTGGCGCGCGTAAAAAACTTCCCGTCCGACCCGTTCGTTTAGGCCTGCCGAAAAACCGGTGGCTATATGGTGTTTAGGGCAACCTAAACGAGTATGGACCGACGGACCTTCCTCGGCGTCGGCGGCGCGGCGCTCGGCGCGACGCTCGCCGGCTGCTCGGGCAGCGGCGGCGACACCACGACTAGCTCGACCACCAGCCAGACGACGACCACGACCACGCAGACCACGACGGAAGACGCCTCGTACACCGTCTCGATGGCCCCGATGGGCGACGTCACCTTCGACAGCGTCCCCGAGACCTGGGTCGCGAACAACGGGAGCTACGCCGACATGGGCGTCGCCCTCGGCGTCGACGAGCCGAAGGCGCTCTGGCTCGCGAACCGCTGGCACACGAACTACTACGACGGTATCGACGGCGTCTCCGCCGACAAGAGCGACACCATCTCTCTCTATCAGGACGGCGTGTCGAAGGAGCGCTACTACGCCCTCGACGCCGACGTCCACGTGCAGGACCCGAACTTCCTGATGAACCGCTTCAAGGGCTGGTCGGAGGCCGACGTCGACGAGGTCGCGGAGAACATCGCGCCGTTCTTCGGGAACGCCAGCTTCTCTCGGACCTACTCCTGGCACGAGGACTACCAGTACTACACGCTCTACGAGGCCTTCGAGAAGGTCGCCCAGCTCTTCCAGCGCACCGACCGCTACGAGGCGTTCGCGAGCCTCCACGAGGACGTCCAGTCGAACCTCGACTTCGTCCCGACGAGCGAGTCGGAGCGCCCGCGCGTCGCTATCCTCTGGCCGACGTCGAGCGAACCGACCTCCTTCTACCCGTACCTCGTCGGCGACGGCACGAGCTACAAGCAGTGGCGCGACCTGAACGTCCGCGACGCGCTCGCCGAAACCGACGTCCAGGACTTCCACTCCGGCCGCGGCGAAGTCGACTACGAGACCCTGCTCAAAGTCGACCCCGACGTCCTCCTCCTCCGCGCCAACGAGTCCAAGACCGCCGCCGAGTTCGAGGACTCCGTCGTCGCCTTCATGGAAGAACACGAGACGGCGAGCGAACTCACCGCCGTGAAGAACGGCGACGTCTACCGCGGCGGCCCGCTCTACCAGGGCCCCATCGCGAACCTCGTCCTCACCGAGCGCGGCGCACAGCAGCTCTACGGCGTCGAAGACGAGCTCTTCGACCGCGGGCGCGTCGCCGACATCGTCAGCGGCGACATCTAACCACCGGCCGTGTCGCCGTGACCCGGTCGGCGGGCGGCGACGCTCCCACGACAGGCCCCTGCATGCGTCTTCGTTCTCCGACCGCAATGGATTTAGGTAGCCCTAAACGATATAGTGGTGATGGACGTGGCGTCGCGAACACCAGAGACTCGACCGCGGAGGACACCGTGACCTCCGAAGAGACGAGTACCGCGACACGCGACGGCCACCCCTTCGTCGACCCGCGGAACCAGCGCCTCGCCGGTCTCGTCGTCGGCAGCACGCTCATCGTACTCGTCGGCGCATTCATTCAGGTGTCACAGGGCTCCTACGGGACGCCCTTCGGCGTCACCTACCACGTGCTCACGAACCCGCACATCCTCTTCAACCCGGACGTCTGGGCGGCCTTCTTCACCGGGAGCGACCTCCCCGAGTGGTTCAGCCGGGACGCCCTCATCATCTGGAGCCTCCGGATGCCGCGCGTCTTCGTCGCCGCGCTCGTCGGTGTCAACCTCGCGATCTCCGGCGCGATCTTCCAGGCAATCACGCGGAACGAGCTCGCGAGCCCGTACGTGCTCGGCGTCTCCGGCGGCGCGGGCCTCGCCGTCCTCGTCACGCTCGTCTTCTTCGCGAGCGCGACCTACGTCCTCCCGTTCGCCGCCGCGGTCGGCGGCGCGCTCGCCTTCCTCCTCGTCTACGCCATCGCCTGGAAGCGCGGCACGAGTCCCGTTCGCCTCGTCCTCGCCGGCGTCGTCGTCGCCACCGTCTTCCAATCCCTCCAAACGGGATTATTCTACTTCCTCGACAGCACCGGCGCGGTGAAGACCGCAATCGCGTGGACGACCGGCTCGCTCACCGGCGTCGGCTGGCAGCAGGTCCGCCTCGTCGCCCTCCCGACGCTCATCGTTCTCCCCGTCGCCGTCGCCGCTGCCCGCCACCTCAACGTCCTCCTCCTCGGCGAGAAGACCGCGCGCTCCCTCGGCATGAGCGTCGAACGCATCCGCTTCGGCCTCTCCGGCCTCGCCATCCTCGCCGCGGCCGCCGCCGTCTCCGTCGCCGGCCTCGTCGGCTTCGTCGGCCTCGTCGTCCCCCACGTCGTCCGCACCGTCGTCGGGAGCGACTACAAACGCCTCGTCGTCGGCTGCATCTTCGCCGGCCCCGCCCTCATGGTCGCCGCCGACGTCATCGCCCGCCTCGCCCTCAACCCCGTCCAGGTCCCCGTCGGCGTCGTCACCGGCGTCATCGGCGGCCCCTACTTCCTCTACCTCATGCGACGCCACGAAGACTTCAGCGCCCTCTAACCACCCATGTCACAGACCCAACCCAACACCACGGACGACGCGCACTACGAACCTTCGTCGAACGCCGCGAGCACGCCGTCGGAGTCTGACGCGAAACTCCACGCGAACGACCTCCAACTCGGCTATCCCGGCCTCGACGAACCCGTCATCGACACCGAGACGCTCGTCATCCCGGAAGGCGAAGTCACGGCGCTCGTCGGCCCGAACGGCAGCGGGAAGAGTACGCTACTGAAGTCGCTCGCCCGCCACCTCGAACCCGAAGCCGGCGACGTCCTCCTCGACGGCCGCGAGCTCGCCGACTTCGGGTCGAAGGAGTTCGCCCGCGAGCTCGGCATGCTCGCCCAGCAGAACACCGCCCCCGAGGGCATCACCGTCGAGGAGCTCATCCACCACGGGCGCTACCCACACAAGGGCTTCTTCGACGGGCGAACGGAAGAAGACGAGACGGCCGTGGAGCGCGCGCTCGAACTCGCGGGCGTCACTCACCTCCGCGACGTCGAAATCGGGAGCCTCTCCGGTGGCCAGCGCCAGCTCGTCTGGATCGCGATGGCGCTCGCCCAGGAGACCGAAACCCTCCTCCTCGACGAGCCCACGACCTACCTCGACCTCCGCCACCAGCTTCAGGTGATGGACGTCATTCGCACGCTCAACGAGGAGCGCGGCGTCACCGTCTGCGTCGTCCTCCACGACATCACGCAGGCCGCGCGGTTCGCCGACTACCTCGTCGCCCTCCAGGACGGCGACGTCTACGACTGGGGTCGCCCCGAAGACGTCGTCTCCGAGCAGCTCCTCGCCGAGGTCTTCGGTGTCGAAGCCGCCGTCGAGTACGGCGCGGAACCCACCATCACGCCGAAGCGCGCGCTCGACGACTGAGCGCGCCGGGCTCACCGGTCGTCCGGGTGTTCGCCCGCGAAACCCCTCGTTCTCGTCCTGTTTCGACGCGTACAAACCCCGGTTTCTCGACTAGCCGGTATCGTGTCCGCCGATCAGGAGAGCGTCTTCGACGAGTACCGCGAGTCGGTCGACCGGCCGCTCTACCGACTCTTCACGGCGTACGGCCGCGACGTCTGGGAGTGGTTCGCGCTGGGGATGGTGGCGAACGTCGTCGCGCGCGTCGGGAGCCTCCTCCCGCCGCTCGTGCTCGGCGCGGCGCTCGACAGCATCTTCACCGGGGACTCACCCTACACACTCCCGCTCGTTCCCGCGAGCTGGCTCCCCGCGACCGACCCCGCGCAGTTCCGCTTCTCAGTCATCGTCATCACGGGCGCGTTCGTCTCGACGGCCGTGTTCACGTGGGTGTACGGCGTCGCCGCGAACACTTTCGCCCACCGCGTGATGCACGAGGTCCGCACGGACTCCTTCGAGAAGATGCAGAACCTCGACATGGCGTTCTTCGACGACAAACAGACGGGCGAAGTAATGAGTATTCTCAACAACGACGCGAACAACCTCGAAGTCTTCCTGGATAATGCCCTCCAGAACTCCGCGCGCCTCGTCGTCATGGCCGTCGGCGTGCTCGGCATCATGGTGTGGCTGAACGCCCAGCTCGCGCTCGTGATGCTCGTCGCCCTCCCCGTCCTCGTCGGCCTCACCGCGTGGTTCATGCGCGTCGTCGTCCCCCGCTACGCCCGCGAACGCGCGAACGTCGGCCACCTCAACACCCGCCTCGAGAACTCGCTCTCCGGTGTCGAACTCGTGAAAACCACCGGGAGCGAAGCGTACGAAGTCGGGCGCGTCCGAACCGCGTCGAAGAACCTCTACGACGCCACGATGGCCGTCCTCCGCCTGAACTTCGTCTACCGGCCGGGGATGGAGCTCGTCGCCGGCCTCGCGTTCGCCGCGACCTTCGCCATCGGCGGCTTCTGGCTCTTCGCCGGCCCGCCGCGCTTCTTCACCGGCACGCTCTCCGCCGGCGCGTTCGTCACGTTCATCCTCCTCACCCAGCGCATCGTCACGCCGCTCGCCGAAGTCTCCAACATCGTCGACCAGTACGAGAACGCGAAGGCCTCCAGCGAGCGCGTGTTCGGCCTCATGGACATCCCCGCCCGCATCCGAGACGCCGAGGACGCCACCGAACTCACGGACGTCGACGGCGACGTCGAATACGACGGCGTCACCTTCGGCTACGTCGACGAATCGCGCCGCGATTCGTCTGCCAACCAGAACGCAGAGCGTTCTGGTGAGGAGGACGAGGTCGTCCTCGAAGACGTCTCCTTCCACGCGAACCCCGGCGACACCGTCGCGCTCGTCGGCCCGACCGGAGCCGGAAAATCCACGGTCGTAAAACTCCTCCTCCGCCTCTACGACCCGAACGAGGGGAGTATTCGCCTCGACGGTCACGACCTCCGTGACGTCACCGTCGACAGCCTCCGCGACGCGGTCGGATACGTCGGGCAGGACACCTTCCTCTTCGACGGCACCGTGAGAGACAACATCCGCTACGGTCACTTCGACGCCGGCGACGACGCCGTCGTCGAGGCGGCGAAAGCCGCGGAAGCCCACGCGTTCATCCAAGAACTCCCCGACGGCTACGAGACCCGCGTCGGCGAGCGCGGGGTGAAACTCTCCGGCGGGCAGCGCCAGCGCGTCAGCATCGCCAGAACGATCCTTCAGGATCCGCCCGTGCTCGTCCTCGACGAAGCCACGAGCGCCGTCGACACCGAGACCGAACTCGCCATCCAGCACAGCCTCGACGCCCTCAGCGAAGACCGCACCACCCTCAGTATCGCCCACCGCCTCTCGACGGTGACTGACGCCGACCTCATCCTCGTCGTCGAAGACGGCCGCGTCGTCGAACGCGGCACCCACGACGCCCTCGTCGACGAAGACGGGCTCTACGCCGCGCTCTGGGACGCCCAGACCGGCGACACCCGCGCGCTCGAACAGGAACTCCTCGAGTAGGCGAACACGGAGTGTTCGCCGACCGAACGGGCGGAGAGCGGCAGCGACCCGCGAGTAGGTGGGCGAGAAGCGTCCACCTGGGGTCGAACCGGAACCCCCTTCTCGCTCCGTTCGGATTCCACGAGCATGGAACTCGGCGTCATCGGCCTCGGGCGGATGGGGCGCATCGTAGTGGACAGAGTCCTCGACGGCGGCCACGACGTGGTCGCGTTCGACATCGACGAGGACGCCGTCGCGGACGCGGCCGCCGCGGGCGCGACTCCCGCGGACTCCATCCCCGACCTCGCCGAGAAGCTCGGCGCGGAGAAACGCATCTGGCTGATGGTGCCCGCGGGCGACCCCGTGGACGCCGCGCTCGACGAACTCGACGACTACCTCGACGGGGACGACGTCGTCGTCGACGGCGGGAACTCCTACTTTCAGGACTCCGTGCGCCGCGCGGAGTTCTGTCCCGCCGCCTACCTCGACTGCGGGACTTCTGGTGGCCCCGCGGGCGCGGAACTCGGCTTCTCCCTCATGGTCGGCGGCCCCGAGTGGGCGTACGACGAACTCACGCCCGTCTTCGACGCCGTCGCCACCAACCCCAGCGGCCACGACCACATGGGGCCCGCCGGCAGCGGCCACTACGTGAAGATGGTGCACAACGGCGTCGAGTACGCGCTCATGCAGGCCTACGGCGAAGGATTCGACCTCCTCGCGAACGGGCGCTACGACCTCGACCTCGAATCTGTCGCGCGCACGTGGAACAACGGTGCGGTCATCCGCTCCTGGCTCCTCGAACTCTGCGAGGAGGCGTTCAGAGAAGAAGGGAACGACCTCGGCGACGTCGCCGACCACGTCGCCGGCGGCTCCACGGGAACGTGGACCGTCCAGGAGTCCCTCGAACAGGAAGTCGCCCTCCCCATCATCTACCAGGCGCTCGCCGAGCGCTTCGACTCCCGGAACGACGGGAAGTTCGCTCGGAGACTGGCGAATCGGCTGCGGTACGGGTTCGGGAGGCACGACGTGGTTCGGAACGACTGAGCGCTAGCGAAGGAGTGAGAACCACGTTACCGTGCGAGCGGCGGTAGCCGCGAGCACGACGTTGCTCGGAAGGAGCAACGCGACTGAGGACGCTATTGGCCGAACGCGGGGTGAACGCGACCCGAGGCGCGAGGTCGGGCGAGGAGAGGAAGCGCTCTGTGCCCTTGCGTTCACGACGGCGAGTCGCGGGGTCGCGACCGGGGTCGCCGTCGGGGTTTCGCTACCCGGGCCGCGGCGGCTGTCAGCGGATACGGGTGGCTGGCCGCGTTCTCCGGTTTGAACCTTTACCTGCGTGGTAGGCGAGAAAGCTTACGGTGGCTGGCCGAACATGGGTTCGAACGGGCGGCCGCTCCGAGGGGTACACGGCCGTCCGACGGTCACTTATTCGTATCCCACTCGCCGTACTCCAGCGTTCGCTGCACCGACTGGCGGGCTTGCGGGCCGCGTTCGCGTTCGACGAGGCGGAGCGCGAGGTCGATGCCGGCGGTGACGCCGCCCGCGGTGAGGACGTCGCCGTCGTCGACGACGCGGTCGGTGGTGAGGTCGACGTCGTACGCGGCGAGGTCGTCGCGTGCGGTGTGGTGTGTGGTCGCCGGGCGGCCGTCGAGAACGCCGGCCTCGGCGAGGAGCATCGCGCCCGTGCAGACCGACGCGACAGTCACGCGCCGCGACGCGTACTCCGCGACGACGCGGGGAATGCGGCCGTTCTCGTACTCCGACCACGCGCCCGCCGTCGACCGGTCGTTCCACCTACCGCCCGGCACGACGAGACAATCCAGTGACGGCGCGGGCCGGAGGTCGCCGTCCGTCACGACCGTCATCCCGTGACTCGCCGTCACGGTCTCCGACGCCGCCACGAGCCGCACGTCGAACCCCGCCGACTCCAAGACCTCGTACGGACCGACCGCGTCCAACTCGTCGAACCCCGGATACAGCAGGATGTCGATGAACTCCATACCCCAGCCTTCACCGCGGGGGCACGTCAACACTCCGCCGCTTCACAACCGTTTTAATCGCGGTGCGTCTACAGAGGAACGAGGGCGCGTAGCTCAGTGGACAGAGCACTTGGTTCCGGACCAAGATGTCGAGGGTTCAAATCCCTTCGCGCCCGTGCAACGAGTTTTCGAGCGGAGCGAGGAAACGAACGAACCGGCACGAAGGGATTCTGAGTCGGGGAGCAACGCGCAGCGTTGCGACCGTGGTTCAGAATCCCCGCGAGGTCGAATCCTTCGTGGCGTCGACGACGAGCAATGACCGGGAGTCGTCGGTGACGCTCTTCTGGGTGTCGCGAGCGTCTGCGGGTATAGTTAGTCTTCTAGTATATGCGTATTGTGGTCGTGGGGCGTCGAAGAGTGTGTTTTCTGGGGTCCGTGTAGAGAAGAAGTTCTAAGTTGACAGTGAGTGTAACGGGGGTATGTCTCGGGGTGACGGTCCGACGTTCGATGGCGGGGTGGGGCTCGTCGCGCTGGGTGGGGCGTTCGTCATCGTAATGCTGTGGAATCAGGTGTTCGCGCCGAGTTCGGCCGTCGACGTGGTGCAGACGGGGTACGTGGGGTTAGCGAGTCTGGTGTTGGTGCTGGGTGGGTTGTGGTTGATCTGGTCGGAGTGGCCGGCGGCGAGTCAGCGGCGGGTGTTGGGGTGGTCGCTGGTAGGCTGTGGGTTCTTGGTGGTGTTGGCGTTTCTCCAGCTGTGGGATCACGTGCGGGCGGGGACGCCGGTGAGTCGGCCGGGGATGATGGTGCTTCGGTTGGCGGTGTTCGGCTGCGTCGGCGGCGCTGCGACGGGGTTCTATCAGTCGAAGAGTCGGCGTGAGCAGGCGCGTGCGGAGGAGAACCTGGAGCGGTTCACGACGCTCTTCGAGGAAGCGCCGCTGGCGGTGGTTGCGTTGACGGGCGAGGGTGAGGTGGTGATGTGGAACGCGGCGGCGGAGTCGCTCTTCGGGTATCGCGCGTCGGAGGTCGTCGGGCGGCCGTATCCGCTCGTGCCGGGCAGGCGGTCGGAGGAGTTGGCGGAGCATCTCGGGCAGACGACGAGCGGCGAGCACCTGGAGGGGGTGCGGACGAAGCGCCGGCGGAAGGACGGGACGCTTCTTGACGTGGAGTTGTGGGCGACGCCGATATCGACGGGGGCGGGCGGCGTCGAGCTCGTCCTAGCGGTCTTCCGGGATTTGACGGCGTCGGAGATCGCGGACGAGCAGCGCTCGGTGTTACAGCGGTTGTTCCGCCACAACCTCCGGAACGACTTGACGGTCGTCCGGGGGAACGCGACGGATATCGCGGCGGAGCGGTCGACGTCGCCGACGGAGGCGGCGGATCGCATCGTCTCGGCGGCGGACCGACTGATTCAGCTCGCAGAGCACGTCGGCCGGCTGGACGCCGACGGGACGGTGCACTCGTTCGACGTCACGGTGGTGGTGGAGTCGGCGGTGACGGAGGCGCGCGAGCGCTATCCGGACGCGACGATAACTCTCGACGCGCCGGCGGAGGCGCGGGCGCAGACGGTGTCGGGTATCGAGGCGGCGTTCGTCGAGGCGCTGGAGAACGCCGTCGTGCACACGGACGACCCGTCGCCGGAGGTGGCGGTGTCGGTCGAGGAATCCGACGACGTCGTGGAGGTGCAGTTCGCGGATTCGGGGCCGGGAATCCCGGCTACGGAGTGGGAGCCGGTGGCGGGGCAGCGCGAACGCCCGCTGAGACACGCGTCGGGGCTGGGGCTCTGGATGATGCACTGGGCGGCGTCGCGCTCGGGCGGGACGCTCACGAAGGCCGACCGGTCGCCGCGCGGGACGGAGTTGACGTTCGCGCTCCCGCAGACCGCAGAGAGAGAGAGCGACGAGGCAGCGTCGCGGGCGGACGCCGAGGCGGAGTGAGCGGCGAGGGAGGGTGAGCAGCGAGGGTGGGGTGAACGGCGGGTCCGAACGTTCTTGCGCGTGCGCGGGATAGTCGCGAGTATGGACCGGAGGCGACGACGCGTGCTGGTCGGGACGGCGGGAGTGCTCGGCGCGCTCGCCGGCTGTACGGGGGGTTCGGCGTCGCTCCGGGTGGAGCGCGTGTGGTTCCCGGACGGCGGCGGCGAGAACGGTCAGTTGGCCGTGCACGCGGAAATCGCGAACCCGAGCGCGGACCGGCTGTCGGGCACGGCGTACCTCTACGCGACCGTCGACGGCGAGGAATACGTCCGGCGGGACGCGGTGTCGGTCGACCCGGGGACGAGCGTCATCGCGAGCGCGTCCTTCCCGATGGCCTACGAGGCCGCCGTGTCGGGCGACATCGGCGGACGGGCGGACGTCGTCGTAGAGTGATCGCGGAAGAGTCGCGGAGTAGTTGCGGCCGTCCCCACCGAGGGCTCGTTGGAGTCGTCGCGGGGTAGCCGCTTGAGTCGTCGCGGAGTCGTCGGGTTAGTCGACGCGTTCGCCCTGGTAGTCGCCGTCGTAGGTGTCTTCGTGGTCGGCTTCGGCGAGGACGAGTTGGGCGATGCGTGCGCCGCGTTCGAGTTCGATGTCGTGGTGGACCTGGAGGAGGCCTTCGCCTTTCCCTTCGTAGCCGGCGTCCCAGACGGCGGTGTTGAGCATGCAGGAGTTCCGGAGGAGGCTGGAGCGCGGGTAGACGAAGCCGACGTGCCCCTCGGGGATGCGGACGGTCTCGGCGTATTCGACGACGTAGCCGCCGGGTGAGAGTGAGAACACCGCGTCGTCGCCCGCGGGCTGTCGGCGCTCGCGCTCACCGATTTCCTTGCCGTCGACGCCGATGCGGCCGGTCTCGCGCTGGTCGAGGACGCCGTCGAGCGTGAGGTCGACGCCGTTCGGCTGCACCTGGTCGTCGCGGAGCTCGCCGAGCTGGCTGGCGACGTACGCGCCACTTTCGAACATACTGGGGTGGGAGGCCGCCGCGCGCTAAACATTTCGCTTCTCGCTCGCATCGGACCGACCGGGCCGCAACGGCCCGCGCCGTGGTCGACCGCGAAAGCGGCATCGTTCGCTGCCGCCTCCGACACGTCTATGCGGCGAACGCGAGAAGAACGGGACGTCCCATGACTGACTCCGCGGAGTCGTCGACGCTCCCAGCGAGAGTTGCCAGTCTCGTCGACGCCGTCGTCGCGTGGTGGCGCGGCCTCGACCGCGGCTACCAGGCGACGGTCCTCGGCGTGTGCCTGCTCGTCGCCGTCGCCCTCCTCGGGTAGATGGTTCGGCCGCGCGACCGACTCCCCGGCCTCCTCGTGCTCGTCGCGGTCGCGCTGGTCGCGTCGGGCGTCGGCGCGCTCGCCCCGATGGTGAGTCCGCTCGCGGTCTCCATTCTGCTCGGCGCGCTCGTCGCGAACACCGTCGGTCTCCCCGGTATCGCCCGCCCGGGCGTCGCGCTGCATCCGCTCCTCCTCGAAACCGGCATCGTCCTGCTCGGCGCGTCCTTCCCGCTCGGCGCGCTCCTCGGCTCCGGGCTCACCGTCGTCGCGCTCGCCGCGGCCACGGTCGCGTTCGCCGTCGCGTTCGCCGAACTCCTCTCTCGCGGCGTCTTCGACCTCGACGAGCGAACGGGGAGCACGCTCGCCGGCGGCCTCGCCATCTGCGGCGTGAGCGCCGCCGCCGCGGTCGCGGGCGCAATCGACACCGACGACTCCGCGCTCGCGTACGTCGCCGGGACCGTCCTCCTCTTCGACGCTGTGACCCTCGTCCTCTTCCCTCTCGTGGGTCACGCGGTCGGTCTCGGCGGGCGCGAGTTCGGCATCTGGGCGGGCCTCGCGATGTTCTCGACGGGTCCTGTCGCCGCCGCCGGGTTCGCCTACGGTCCGGCCGCCGGGAAGTGGGCGACCCTGACGAAGCTGGTGCGGAACGCCTTCATCGGCGTCGTCGCCCTCGGTTACGCGGTGGCGTACGGCGAGCGCGGCGACGCCTCAGTACGCGGGTTCGTGTGGACGCGCTTCCCGAAGTTCCTCCTCGGGTTCGCCGTCGTCGCCGCCGTCGCCAACGCCGGGGTTCTGACGGCCGCGAACGTCGACGTCCTCTCGCGGGTCGCGGACTGGCTGTTCGCGCTCGCGTTCGCCGGCCTCGGCTTCGACCTCGACGTCCGCGAGATGCGGGACGCCGGCGTCCGCCCCGTCGTCCTCGCCGCCGTTCACCTCGTCGTCGTCGCCGCCCTCGCCTACGTCGCCGTGACGCTCCTCGCGTAGCGAACACGCGAAGGAGAGAGAACGGAAGAGGCGATGACGTCCGAGACGGACGTGCTCGCGTAGCTGTGGAGCATCCCGGGGTGGCGTGCGAATCGGTGGCGTTCGGCGCTCTATTATTCCATCTGTGTGATTAAGGGCCATACCCTCGACCTCAAACACACCGGATTTATAATCGTAGAAGGGTGAGTTTCAGACGCTATGGGAAAGACGATCACCGAGAAAATCCTCGACGACCACCTCGTTGAGGGCGAACTCGAGCCCGGCGAGGAGATCGGGATCGAGATCGACCAGGTCCTTTCGCAGGACACCACGGGTACGATGGTCTGGCTGCAGTTCGAGGCGCTCGGCCTCGACGACGTGCAGACCGAGCTGGCGGCGCAGTACTGCGACCACCAGACGTACCAGTTCGACTTCAAGAACACGGACGACCACCGCTTCCTGCGCTCCGCGGCGGGCACCTACGGTGCGTACTTCTCCCGACCGGGTAACGGCATCTGCCACCAGGTCCATAAGGAGAACTTCGCCGCGCCCGGGAAGACCCTCCTCGGCTCCGACAGCCACACGCCGACGCCCGGCGGCCTCGGCGAGCTCGCCATCGGTGCCGGTGGCCTCGACATCGCCGTCGCCATGGGTGGCGGCGCGTACTACGTCGAGATGCCGGAGATCGTGAACGTCCAGCTCGAAGGCGAACTCCCCGAGTGGGCGACCGCGAAGGACATCGCACTCGAGATGCTGCGTCGCCTCACGGTCAAGGGCGGCGTCGGCAAGATCTTCGAGTACACCGGCGAGGGCGCAGAGTCCCTCACCATCCCCGAGCGCACCACCATCACGAACCTCGGGACGGAGCTCGGCGCGACCTCCTCCATCTTCGGGACGGACGAGAAGACGAAGGACTGGCTCTCGCGCATCGGCCGCGAGGACGAGTACGTCGAGCTCTCCGCCGACGACGACGCGGAGTACGCCGACACCATCACCGTCGACCTCTCCGAGCTCGAGCCGCTCATCGCGAAGCCGTCGATGCCGGACAACGTCGTCCCCGTCCGCGAGGTCGCGGGCCAGGACGTCGAGCAGGTCATGGTCGGCTCCTGCACGAACGGCGCGTACGAGGACATCCTCCCGGCCGCGAAGATGGTCGAGGACCGCGAAATCGCGCGCCACACCGAGATGATCGTCGCGCCCGGCTCCAAGCAGGCCAGCGAGATGCTCGCCCGCGAGGGCTGGACGGCCGAACTGATGGCCGCCGGCGTCAACTTCTCCGAGGCGACCTGCGGGGCGTGTATCGGCATCGGTCACGTCCCCGCCTCCGACTCCGTCTCGCTGCGTACCTTCAACCGGAACTTCGAAGGTCGCTCCGGCATCGAGGACGACTCCGTCTTCCTCTGCTCGCCGGAAGTCGCCGCCGCCGCCGCCATCAAGGGCGAAATCGTCGACCCGCGCGACCTCGCCGACGAACTCGGCGACCTCGAGGCCCCCGGCCTCGAGATGGGCTCGACGTACAGCGCCGGCATGGGTCAGGACGACCCCGACATCATCAGCCCCGAGGAGGCCATCGACGACGAGCTCATCAAGGGCCCGAACATCGGTGACGTCCCGCTGAAGGACGAGCTCGACTCGGACATCGAAGGTCCCGCCCTCCTGAAGATGGAGGACAACATCACGACGGACCACATCATCCCGGCGACGTCCGACATCCTCAAGTACCGCTCGAACATCGAGAAGCTCTCGGACTTCACGCTCTCGCGTGTCGACGAGACCTTCTCGCAGCGCGCGAAGGACTCCGACGGCGGGTTCCTCGTCGCCGGCGAGAACTACGGGCAGGGCTCCTCGCGTGAGCACGCGGCCCTCTGTCCGATGTACCTCGGTATCGAGGGCGTTCTCGCGCAGTCCTTCGCCCGCATCCACAAGGCGAACCTGTTCAACTTCGGCCTCGTCCCGCTCACCATCGACGAGGACACCTACGCGAAGATCGACCAGGGCGACAACGTCGAGATCGTCGACGACGTCGCGGAAGGCGTCCGCTCCGGCAAGGAGACCTTCACCGTGCGCGTGAACGACGACTGGGAGGCCGAGGCCCACCTCGACGCCTCCGAGCGCGAACGCCGCATTCTCGCCGCCGGCGGCAAGCTCTCCCTCACGAAGCAGCAGTACGAGGAAGACGGCAGCAGCGGCGCGACGCCCGCGGACGACTAAGCAACCTTCTCCCGCACCCGCGGTTCTTTTTCGCCACGCCCACCAGCCGCAGGTACACGCCCGCTATATCGTATATTCTCGTCGTTGAGCGATAATCTAACGGTGTTCGTATCATTCTGAAAAACGGATATGGGCCGTAGGTTACATATCCTCCTGGCTGCTACGACCGGCACGTGACGGCCACGCAGCGGTTCGAGCACGGGGGAATCCGGCAAGCCGTTCGCGGTGACCTACTGGACATCTTCCGCATCGAGAAGACGGTGTTCGAACAGCCGTGGCCGTTCTCGGCGTTCGAGCGCTATCTCGGCGAACCCGGGTTCTTAGTCGCCGAGGGGAACAGCACGGCCGACCCGACGGCGGGGAACGCCGGCGCGGAGAACATCGCGGGCTACACGGTCTGCGACACCATTCCGAGCCACGGCCGCCCGCTCGGCCACGTGAAGGACCTCGCCGTCCACCCCGACCGACAGGGAGAGGGGCTCGGGCGCGCGCTCCTCGAACGCGGCCTCGCCGTGCTCGCCGCGCAGAACGTCCGCTCCGTCAAACTCGAAGTGCGCCGGTCCAACCAGGCCGCGCTCTCCCTCTACCGCGACCACGGCTTCGAATACCTCCGGACGCTCCCGCGCTACTACTCCGACGGCGAGGACGCGTTCGTGATGATCTGCCGGCTCCCGAACCGCGACTGATTCAAAGCTCGCGTGCGTGGGTCCGGATAGTTATGGGATTCGCGTGTCCGGTCTGTGACGAGCACGTCCCCGACGCCGAGCACCTCGCGGACCACCTCGCGTTCGCGGCGGTGACGGGCGACAGTGAGCACGACGAGTGGCTGGACGAGCACGCGCCGGGCTGGGAGGACGCCGGCACCGAGGCGCTCGCGCCGCGCGTCACCGAGCACGCCGACGAGGTGGCGTTCGAGGTGACGACGGAGCCGGCGCACGACCACGAGCACGAGCACGGCCACGACTCCGGGCTGCCGGGCGACACGCGCGGCGACGTGGCGCTCGACGCGGAAGCCCAACAGATTCTCGAAGAGGCCGCGGAGATGACGCAGCAGATGTACCCAGAAGGCGAGAAGGGCGGAGAAGCCGGCGACGACGAGGACGGGGACGGCGATGAGGACGCGGAAGCCGGGGCGGAAAGCGAAGACGAGTAGGGCGTTCGGGTTCGAAGCACGAGCATGAGTGAGACGCAGGGGTTGCTCGCGCCGGCGACGCCGAGTGACGTCGAGGACGCGTACGTGGACGTCGGGCCGGTTGCGCAGACGGTGACGCGCGAGGTGGCGAAGGCCATGGCGTTCGATAAGGCGGAGTACGACGAGCGCGTGACGAGCGACGTCGTGGAGACGGCGCGCGACGCGCTCTTCGCCGGCCTCCTCGAAGTCGAAACCGGGACGACGGCGGAGTTCGAGGCGTGGCGCGACGCCCACGACGACTACGAGGTGGAGTGGAACGGGAGCGAGGACGTCGACGGCGTCGCCTGGCACGTCGTCCCCTTCGAGGACACCGTCGTCGCCGCGTCCTACCAGAACGAAGCGGACGCCGCCGTGAGCACGCTCCGCCGAATCGCCTTCGGGAAGTATTATCGTCCCGTCCTGTAGAGTCGAACGAGCGAAGTAGCGGCGGCGAGACACCGCGCGTATGGACCCTCGCGACTGGGACTGGCCGGTCCTCGAATCGAGCGCCGAGTACGAGACCGGCTGGTACACGGGCGGCTACGACCGCGTCGAACAACCCGACGGCACGGAGAAGAACTACTACTGGGCGGACCTCCCCGACGCCGTCGTCGTCGTCGCGAGGAAGGGCGAAGCAGTCGTCTTCATCGAGCAGTACCGCCCCCCGATTCGTGAGCACTGCCTCGAACTGGTCGCGGGCATCGTCGAAGAAGGCGAGTCGTACGAGGAGGCGGCGCTCCGCGAACTCCGCGAGGAGACGGGGTACGAGGCGGCGAACCCCGAGCTGCTCCAGACGTTCAACGTCGCGACGGGCGTGCTCCGCCACGAGCGCGGCATCGTCGTCGCCGACGTCACCGGGGAGAGCGAGGACGGCCGCGCGCTCGACACCAACGAGTTCATCGAGGTGACGGAGCGCCCCGCGGACGAGGCGCTCGCCGCCGCGCGCGAGCAGCCGGCGAACGACGCCACCATCGAGGGCCTCCTGCTCGCGCGGGCCGACGGCTACCTCTAACACCGCCAGCGTCGGGCTTATCCCTCCGAATCTCCACACTCCGGGTATGGACGGCGAAATCACGCCCGAGGAAGTGAACGCCCTCACCGTGGGCGAGGACGTGCGCGTCGTGGACATCCGGATGCCGGGCGCGTACCAGCGCGGCCACATCCCCGGGAGCGAGAACATCCCCTTCCAGCAGCTCCCGCAGCGCGTCGGCGACCTCGACGGCGCGTCCCACGTCGTCACCGTCTGCCCGCACGGCAAGTCGAGCGTGCAGGCCGCGAACCTCGTCGCGTCCTACGACGGCCTCGACGACGACGCCCGCGTCCAGAGCATGCAGGGCGGCCTCTCCGCCTGGGAGTACGACCTCGAAACCCCAGAGCAGCGCGACGAAGGCCCGAGCGCGCCCGAGTCGCCCTTCTGAGCGCACACTAAGACCGGTTTTCCGTCGCTCTTCGGTCGTGAGCGACGCGTGCGTCCCGAGCGTGCTCGTCGCGCGAGCGGGTCGCTACGTAGCGTGGCGTTCGCGAAAAGTCCGAGCCGATGTGGCGTGGAAGTCGGTTAGGCGACGTTGAATCCCTTCTCGCGGAGGAACCCCTCGACGCGCCCGGAGTGATTCCCCTGGAGTTCGATCTCGCCGTCCTCGACCGTGCCGCCGCAGGCGAACTTGGATTTGAGGTCCGAGGAGAGACTGTCGAGGTCGACGTCCTTCGGGTCGAGGCCTTCGATAACGGTGACTTCCTTGCCGTAGCGTCGCTCGTCGATGCGGATGCTCACCTGCTGGGACTCTTTCGCGACGTCTTCGCAGACGCAGAGTTCCTGGGGCAATCCGCACGTCGAGCACGTTTCTGCCATTTCAGCCTGAACGTTGGCGGTCTGGGTTGAAAAGCGTTCTCCCCCGGGGGTTCACCACCAGTCAGGCACGGGGAGGCGGGTGTGGGCGGCGACGAACGCGCGAGCCTGCCGGGCGGCGGCGCGTGCGGCGTCGTCGTCGAGGCCGGTGCCGTAGCGGGCGCGTTCGCGGGCGGCGGCGACGGCGCGCACCGAGTCGGGGGCGCGGACGGCGTCGAGGTAGGCGCGGACGGTCTCGCCGTCGCGGCGCGGCCGGTAGGTGCGTTCGAGTACGTACTCGACGCGGGCGAACGCGCCGATGGCGACGTCCTCGGGCGAGCCGGTGAGGCGGCGGCGCAGCCAGACGGCGCGCGCGACGCGCCCCGGGAGGCCGCTGTACTGGAGCGCGCCGACCAGCCCGCCGCCCAAGAGCCCCCAGAGCGCGAGCGTGCCGGGCGGCGGGAGCGTGACCCCGCCCGCGCCGCTCGCGGCCGTGGTGCCCGTGGCGGTGGAGTTGTTCGCGGCGTCGCGGACGCCCTCGAGGCCGCCGGGGAGACCGGTCGTGGTGGCGTTCGGCGGCGTCGTCGCGGTGTCGGTCGTCGCAGTCTCGCTCGACGCGTCGGGCGTCGTCGTGGTCGTGGTCGTAGCGGTGTCGCTGCCGAGCGCGTCGACGTTCTCCGTGCCGTTCTCGCGGGCGGTTTCGAGGCGGTCGGTTTCGGCGGTCTGCCGCGGGCCGCCGGGCGTCGGGTCGAAGCGCACCCAGCCGTACTCGGGGAAGTACGCCTCCACCCACGCGTGGGAGTCGTAGCCGCGGACGACCCACTGGTTCGCGTCGACCTGCTGGCCGGACGTGTAGCCGACGGCGAACCGCGCGGGGATGCCCTGCGTGCGGAGCATCGTCACCATCGACGTCGCGTAGTACGTGCAGTAGCCCGTGGCGTCGTCGCTCAGGACGAAGTAGTTCACGAGGTTTCCGCGCGGGTTGGGCGCGTCGAGGTCGTACTCGCGGTTCGCGGCGAGCCACGACTCGATGGCGCGCGCCTTCCCGTACGGCGTCTCCGCGTCCGCCGTGACGTTCGCGGTGACTCGGGCGACCGCGGGGTCCGTCGTCTCGGGGACCTGGAGGTAGTTCTCGGCGACGTCCTCGGGGTAGTCGGTTCCCGCGGCGCGGAGCTGGGCGGGCGTGGCGTTCACGCGCTCGCTCTCCACGCGGTAGGTCGTCGGCGGGTCGGTGTCTTCGTCGGGGCGGAGGTTCCCGAAGCGCGTGACCGAGTAGTCGATGCCGTCGACGTCGACGGGTTCGGCGGCCGCGGGGAGCGCGTCGGCGGACCGCCGGAGCGTGATAGTCTGTTCGAGGGATTCTTCGGGGCCGGGCGGCCCGCGGAGCGAGCCGCCTTCGCTCGCGCCCGTCTGGAGCCAGCTCGTCCCCGTGAAGCGGTCGTAGGACGCGACCCGGTAGTACGGCGGGTCGCTCGCGGGCGTACAGGTGAACTCGTTCGTGCCGTTCACGGCCCGGCATCGGTAGTCGTAGCCGTCGAGGGACGCGACGAAGTTGACTTTCGGGGAGAGGCGGATGCGGCCGCCGACGGCGACGTGGTCGTCGGGCGCGGACAGGTCGGTGGTCGGCGTCGGCGGGGTGACGAGCGGCGTGCCCGCCCCACCAGGAACGGCGGTGACGACGGCGGGCGCGAGGACGCAGACGGCGACGCCGGCGGCGAGGAGTTGCGCTTGGCGTTTCCCGCCGCCGCCGTGATCGGCGATGCGGCCGCAGGCGACGGCGAGGAGCGCGGCGACCGTGCCGACGAGCGTCGCGACCGCGCCCGCGTCACCCGTGAGGACGAAGAATCCGAGCATGCCGCCGGCGACGAGCGCCGCGGCGGAGTAGTTCCGTCGGAAGCCGAAGTACCACGTGAGAAAGAGCGGCGCGGGCGTGACGGCGGTCGCCCACGCGCCGGCCTCGACGAGCCGGTAGATGGAGAAGCCGGTGAGGAGCGCGAGCGTGTCGGTCGTGACGCTCGTCGGCGTGAGCGAGTCCCGAATCGCCTCGGGGATGACGAGGAGGTAGACGGCGAACCCGGCGAGCAGAACGACGACGCCGAGCGCGAGGGCCTGCGGGCCGCTGAGGTCGCGGAGGAGCCACGCGAGCGCGAGCGCGCCGCCGGCGGCGAGCGCGAGCGTGGAGACGCCGCCGACGACGGAGACGACGCCGAGCGCGACGGCGACCCACGACGCGGAGACGGCGGCGAGCGCGGCGAGCGCACCCACACGGTAGGCCGTGGTCGTCACGCCGCCACCTCCGCGGTGGCAACCATCTCGGGCGTCACGCCGCCACCTCCGACGAGTCTGTCGTCTCGTCGGGCGCGCCGACGACTTCGCCGTAGCGTCGCGTCATGCCGGCCGCGGTGACGGTGACGTGGCCGCCGTCGGCGGGCGCGTTCACCGCGACGTCCGCGGGGTCGGTGGGGTCGCGGCGGACGGTGCCGCCGTCGAAGCGCGCGAGCGCGTCGAGGACGCGGCGGCGGTGGTCGTCGCCGCGCGCGGCCGAGAGGCGGGTCGTCGGCGTGTGGAGGGCGACGTCGACGCCGTGGTCGAGGCAGAAGACGGCGATGCTCGCGGCGGCCTCCGCGGCGCTGTCGACCCGCGGTCCGTCGGCGCTCACCGCGATAGTGACGGCGTTCGTCGCGCCCTCGCCCGCGTACGTCGTGACGACGAGGTCGCCGTCGCGTTTCGCGGACACGCGCCAGTTCACGTCGCGGAGGGAGTCGCCGGCGCGGTACTCGCGGAGCGAGTCGAACTGCCCGCGCTCGTCGGTCAGGCCGACGTAGCCCGCGAGGAGCGACGCCGTCTCGTGGAGTCGGTGGACGCGCGGCTGTACGAGCACGGTCCCCTCGTTCCGCACGGAGAACGACCGCGTCCAGAGGCCGAGCGGGTCGGACGCCGTCACGAGCGTCGGCCCCACGGTGTGTTCGCCGCGCTCGTCGAACGTCACGGCGCGCGTCGCCTCGCGGCCGTCCGCGACCGTCTCCAGCGTGCTCGCGCCCCGGATACCGTCGAGCGGGTCGACGACCGATACCGTCGGTTCGCCCGATTGCTCGACGGAGAGCGAGAGCACGTGGCTGTCGCCGCGGCGCACCGTCTCCGGGACGCGGCGGTAGACGGACGGTCTGTCGAGCCGGCGGACGTAGACGAACGCGCCGGCGAGGACGACGAAGAGCGGGACGGCGACGGCGTTCAGCGTCCGCCCGCCGAACAGCCAGCCGGCGGCGAGCGCGGCGACGGCGAACACGAGGACCGCGACGCCGCGGCGCGTCAGCGTGGTCTGCATCCGGTGTTACTCCGGGCGGACGCGGTCGAGCGCGCGCTCGACGACCTGTTCGGCCGCGGGCCCGCCGACGCGCCCGCCTTCGTCCGCGCGGACGCGGTGCGTGAGAACCGACGACGCTTCCGTCTGGACGTCGTCCGGGAGGACGTAGTCGCGGCCGCCGAGGAGCGCGCGGCCCTGCGCGGCGTGCAAGAGCGCGATGGACGCGCGCGTGCTGACGCCGAGCGCGGCGTGCTCGCGGGTGTCGGCGGCGAGCCGCGCGACGTAGTCCCGGACGGGCTCGGCGACCGTCACCGACGCGGCGGTCGCGCGGAGCCGGCGGAGCGTCGGGACGTCCATCACGGCTTCGACCTCGCGAACGGGGTGGTCGCCGGCGACGCGGCTGAGGATTTCGCGCTCCTCCGCCACCGACGGGTAGCCGAGCGAGAGCTGCTTCGTGAACCGGTCGATCTCGGCGAGCGGCAGGTCGTACGTCCGGTCTCGCTCGACGGCGTTCATCGTCGCGATGACGATGAACGGGTCGGGGAGCGGGTACGTCGTCCCGTCCGCCGTCACTTGTCCTTCCTCCATCGCCTCCAAGAGGGCGGCCTGCGTCTTCGGCGGCGCGCGGTTGATTTCGTCCGCGAGCACGACGTTCCCGAAGACGGGGCCTTCGCGGAAGTCGAACTCGCCGGTGGACTCGTCGAAGACGTGCGTCCCGGTCACGTCGCCCGGCAGGAGGTCCGGAGTGAACTGCACGCGCCCGAAGGAGCCGGAGACGGATTTCGCGACGGTGCGTGCGAGCATCGTCTTCCCCGTGCCCGGGACGTCCTCCAGGAGAACGTGCCCACGGCCGAGAACCGCGACGACGAGGTGTTCGATCGGCGTTCGCTTCCCGACGATAACGGTTTCGACGTTATCGACGAGGCGGGCGGCGAGGTCCGCGGCCTCGTCTGTGGAAAGTACACCCCGCTCGACGGCGGCTTCGGTGGTTGCGTCAGTCATGTGGGCGTCCGGCTAGTAGCGAGCTATTGGCCGCCGGCGAACGAAAGCCTGTTGGTGGTTCACACCCGCCACTGCTTGCAGTCGCCGCAGACGAGTCCGTTCTCGTCGCGGAACCGCCGCGGCACGCGGTCGCCGCACGCCTCGCAGGGCGCGCCCGTAGGGTCGAACGCGTACGTCGCCGCGGGCGGCGATGGCGTCGATACCTCCCCCTCGAACTCGGTGAGTCGCGCGTCCTCGGTCACACCCACACCCGGGCGCGCCGACCGCATAAATCCCACAGGGACTAAGCCCTCGCCGCCGTAAGCGCGGGTATGCTCCCACTGCAACTCGACCCGACGACGCTCTTCGCCGACCCCATCGCCGCCGTCCTCCTCCTCAGCGGGGCCGTTATCACGGGCTTCACGGTACTCGCCGGCGCGTACCTGACGCTCGGCGCGGTCGGCGACCTCGTCACGTCGAACGGCGCATAAGCCCTAGAAGGCGTCGCCGAGCAGGTCGACGGCGGTCGCGCGGTCGGGGCCGAGCGGCGAGCCCGCGACGACGCCGTCGAGATGTTCGCGCAGCGCCGCGATTCGCGCTTCCACTTCTTCGGGCGTGCCAGCGATGCTGAACGCGTCGAGCATCGCGTCGCTCACCGCGTCGAACGCGTCCGTGAACGCGCCCGCTTCGATGGCGTCGCCGATGTCGCTCGCGCGCTCGCGGTCGATGCCGTGCCGGTCGAGCACCGGCGGTTCCGCGCCCGCCGCGATGAACGCGACCGGCGGCCGCGCGGCCTCGCGCGCCGCCGCGCCGTCCTCGGCGACGCTCACCGACGCGAACGCCGCCGACGTGAACTCGCTCGGCTCCTCGCGCTCGGCGCGGCCTTCGGCGATGCGGTCGGCCGCCCACGCCGCGTCGTCCGGGTGGCTCGCGTTCACAAGCACGCCGTCCGCGCGCTTCCCCGCCATCCGCAGCATGTGCGGGCCCTGCCCGCCGACGAACACCGGCACGTCGCCGACCGCGTAGTTCAACCCCGCGTCCCGCGCGGTGAACGTCCCGTCGTGGTCCACGCGCTCGCCCGCCCAGAGGTCGCGCGCCACCTCGAACGACTCCAGCACGCGGCGGAGCGGGCGCTCGCGCTCCACCCCGAGATTCTGCAGCGTCGACGCGTCGCCCGCCCCCACGCCGAACACCGCACGCCCGCCGGAGAGCTCGTCGAGCGTCGCCACCTGCGACGCGAGTTTCACCGGGTGAGTCTCGTAGGGGTTCGCGACACCCGGGCCGAGTCGAATTGACTCGGTGGCTGCGGCCGCCCGCGTCAACGCCGCGAACGGGTCGCGGTTGTTGTAGTGGCAGGACGCGAAGACGTGGTCGAAGCCCGCGGCCTCCGCGCGAGCCGCGAGGGCGGCGACCTCCTCGACCGGCACCTCCGGCGTGAGTTCGACGCCCTTCATCGGTCGAACTCCCACTCGCGGAGCGCCTGCCGCACGAAGTCGCCGTCGAGTTCCCGAAAGAGGTTGTCGCTCCCGTCGTGGTCGCCGAAGGCCCAGTCCCGCACGACGACGACGGGGTCGCCGCCGTCGCCCTCCCCAGTGACGAGGTTCGCCGCCGACGCCAGTTCGTCCACGACGGATTCGACGGTGACGGCGAGTTCGTGGCCGTCGCGGTCCGTCTCTCCGCGCCAATCCCGGGATGCGGAGATACCCGCCCAGCCGATGGCGACGCCGCGCTGGCCGTGGCGGAACGGCCGCCCGCACGTGTCGGTCACGACCACGGCGACGTCCGCGTCGATTCCCTCCCGGATTCGTTCGGCGCTCTCCGACGGGCGCTCGGGGAGGAGGAGGAGATCCGCGCCGCCGGTGTTCGACCGGTCGATACCGGCGTTCACGCCGACGTGTCCGAACCGCGTCTCCGTGAGGAGGAACGGCGCTTCGATGGCGAGCTCCATCGACTCCTCTAACACGGCTTGGGCGAACCGCGGGTCCTTCTCGTCGCCCGTAACCTCCTCGAGGCGCGCGGCGATCTCGCGGGCGCGCGGGCTCGGCGGGAAGTCGTCGAGGGCGTACGCGCGGCCCTCCGCCTTCGAGACGACGGTGCTGGCGACGCAGAGTACGTCGCCGTCGTGGACGTCCCCGTGCTCCTCGATGAGCGCGGCGAGGTCGTCGCCAGCGTCGATTTCGGGGAGCCCGGGAACCGCGTTCACGTACATACTCGTGGGTCGCTGGCCGCGTTGAAGAGCGCCGCGGTAGCGGACGATCTGACGCCGGTCGCCGACAGGTGGAAGGCGGCGCGTAGCGACCAGGCGAGTATGGACGAAGTGCACGTCGTCACGTGCTTCCTCCGGAGCGGCGTCGACGTCCTCCTCCTCAAGCGGAGCGAGCGCGTCGGCTCCTACCGCGGGCGGTGGGGCGCGCCTGCCGGACACGCCGAGGGCCGACCGGACGAGCAGGCGTGGCGAGAGATCGCGGAGGAGACGGGGCTCGCGGACGCCTGCGAGCGCGTCCGCGTCGGCGACCCCTTCGACGTCGTCGACGAAGACCGGGGAACGCGGTGGGTCGTCCACCCGTATCTCTTCGACTGCGCGCGCCGGGACGTCGAGCCGAACGAGGAGACGACCGAGTGGGCGTGGGCGCAGCCGACGGCCATCCGCGACCGCGAGACCGTCCCGGACCTCTGGCGGTCGTGGCGGGCGGTCGCGCCGACGGTCGAATCCGTCGCCGACGACGACACGCACGGCTCGGCGTACGTCTCCCTGCGCGCGGTCGAAGTGCTCCGCGACGCCGCCGCCGAGGGCGCGGGAAGAGCGCGGCTCGAAGCGCTGGCGCGAGACCTCCTCGACGCGAAGCCGGGGATGGCGGCGGTGCGGAACCGCGTGAACCGCGTGCTGAGCGAGGCGGCGGGCGGGAAGGCGGACGCGCGGGCGGTCGCGGAGCGCACGCTCGACGCGGCCGTCGACGCCGACGGGCGCGCCGCCGACCGAGCGCGCGACCTCGTCGCGGGCGAGCGAGTCGTGACGCTCTCCCGGTCAGGAACCGTCCTCGACGCGCTCACCGGGGAGCCGGGACCGGCGTCCGTCGTCGTCGCGGAGTCACGGCCGGCGTGCGAGGGCGTCGGCGTGGCGGAGGCGCTCGCGGACGCCGGCGTCGACGTCGCTCTCACGACGGACGCAAACCTCCCCGGGGTCGTCGCCGGCGCGGACGTCGTGCTCGTCGGCGCGGACACTGTTCTCCCCGACGGGCGCGTGCTGAACAAGGTCGGGACGCGGGCGGCGGCGCTCGCCGCCGAGCGCGAGGACGCCGCGTGCTACGCGGTCTGCGCGCGCGACAAGGTCAGTCCCAACGCCGACGTCCACGTCGAATCCGGTGACTCCGCGGCTGTCTACGACGGCGAGCGCGACGTCGCCGTCGAGAACCCCCTCTTCGACGTCGCGCCGGCGGACTGCGTGACCGGCGTCGTCACCGAGGACGGCGTGCTCGACGCGACCGCCGTCGGCGAGGTCGCCGGCGCGTTCCGGTCGCTCGCGGCCTGGCAGGACGAGCAGGACGACGCACAGGAGTGACCGCGGGCGGGGCGTCGTCCGTTCCGAACCGGACCGCCCGCGGCTGTCAGTCAGCGCACGCCACTGGGTCGCCGCGTCCTCCGAGATGAACGTTCGGAAAGGCCTATGGACGCGGGCGGTCTCCTCCCGGTAGGGCGGCGGTGACGAGGAGTTACCCCCACCGAGCCCCTTCTGACGAGGAACTCCAGACCGAGTCGCCCTTTCGCAAGATTGAATCAGCGATACGCGGTAGCGACAGCCGTGAACATCGAGCATCTCGGCGTACACGACTCAATCAGCGCCGTCTTCCCCCCGGAACGCCTCGTGGACGCGCTCGCCTCCGTCGACCCGAACGTCTCCATCGTGCGTGACGGCGAGTACGACGACATCGACGCCGTCGTGACGTTCGCGCACGACGACGCCTACTTCGGGCAGGTCGAGTGGGTGCACTGCGCTCGCGCGGGCTACGACGACTTCCCCGTCGAGCGGTTCGAGGAGACCGGGACGATACTGACGAACTCGTCGGGCATCCACGGGGCGAGCGTCGGCGAGACCGCGGTCGGGATGATGCTCTCGCTCGCGCGCTGCCTCCACGTCGCCCGGGACGCGCAGAACCGCGGCGAGTGGTCGCGGCCGGAGTGGGACCGCCCGTTCACGCTCTTCGACCAGCGCGTCACCGTCGTCGGCCTCGGCACGCTCGGACAGGGCATCGCGCGGCGCGCCGACGGCCTCGGAATGCGCGTTTCGGGCGTTCGCCGCACGCCCGCGCGCCCCCCGCACGTCCGCGAAGTCTACACGCCCGTCGACCTCCACGACGCCATCGCGGACGCGAAGTTCGTCGCGCTCACCACGCCGCTCACGGAGGAGACAGCGCACATGTTCGGCGCGGAGGAGTTCGACGTCATGCGCGACGACGCCTACCTCGTGAACGTCGCGCGCGGCGGCGTCGTCGACCAGGACGCGCTCGTCGACGCGCTCGAAAGCGGGGACATCGCCGGCGCGGGCCTCGACGTCTTCGAAGAAGAACCCCTCCCCGAATCCTCGCCGCTCTGGGAGATGGACGACGTCGTCGTCACCCCGCACGTCGGCGCGGCGGACAGGAACTACTACCAGGACATCGCGGCGCTCGTCCGGCAGAACGTCCTGCACGCGAGCGCGGACGAGGAGTTCGTCAACCGCGTCGCGTAGGCTGAACGGGGAATTAGGCCTTCGGGAGGCGGACGTGGAAGGCCGCGCCGCCGCCGTCGCCGGCCGCGTCGCGGTTCTCCGCCCAGACTTCGCCGCCGAAGCCGTCGACGAGGCGGCGAACGAGGAACAACCCCATTCCCGTCCCGCCGCTCTCCAGTCCCTTCTCGCCTTCCGCGAAGAGCCGCCGCGACAGCTCCTCGGGGAGGCCGGGGCCGTTGTCGGCGACGGTGACGACGACGCTCTCTGATTCGTCGGCGACGCTGATTTCGACCGACGGCGACGGGTCGTCGTTGTGCTGGACGGCGTTGTTGAGGAGGTTCCGGAAGACGGACGCGAGCATCTCGTTCCCCGCGACCTCGACGTCCGGAATCTCACCGTCGACGGAGAAGGACGCTTCCGGGAAGGATTCGCGGCGGAGCGAGATTTCGGTTTCGAGGACGTACCGGAGCGGCGTCGGCTTCACCGCCATCGCGTCGCCGTTCGTCACGGTCTCGACGTAGTCGCGGACGCTGTTCGTCAGGTCGACGACCTGCTCGCCGCTCGCGAGAATCTTCTCGAGGTACTCCACGCCCGTCTCGTCTACGTGGTCTTCGAGGAGTTCCGCCCACCCGAGGATGATGGTCATGTCGTTTCGGATGTCGTGGCGGACGACGCGGTTCAGCGTCTCCAGTTTCGCCGCCGTCTCCTCGATGCGCGACTGGTACTCTTTCATCTCCGTGATGTCGGACGCGACGCCGATCTGCGCGGTCACGTCGCCGTCGGCGTCGCGCTCCCACGAGATCTGATCGCGAATCCACCGGACGTCGCCGCCCCGCGTCACGAGCCGGTAGTCGATACTGTCCGCCGCGTGGTCGGCCTGGAGGCGGCGCAGCTCGTCGAGGACGAACTCGCGGTCGTCCGGGTGGATTGCGTCCTCGAAGCGCGTCGGGTCGCTCGTCCACTCCTCGGGCGTGTAGCCCGTGATTTCCTCGATGGTGTCGTTGACGTACGTCGTGTCGAGCGTCACCGGGTCGGCGCGGTAGACGATTGCGGACACCCCCTCGGTGAGCGACTGGAACCGCCGTCGTTCGGCTTCCAGTTCGGCTTCGCGGCGTTTCCGCTCCGTGATGTCGCGCGTGCTGACGACGAATCCGTCGACGGCGGACTCCGGATAGACGCTCCCCGTGGACTCCACCCACACCCAGGTGTCGCCGCCGCGGGCGAACCGGTACTCCACCGGCTCGATGACGTCCTCGGAGTCGTCGAGCACGCGCTCGAACGCCGTCCACACCCGCTCGCGGTCGTCCGGGTGGATGGAGTCGAAGGCGTTCGTATCGACGAGGTCGTCCGGCTCGTAGCCGAGCACGCGCTCGACGCTCGGGCTGACGTAGCGAATCGTCCCGTCCATCGCCAACACGGAGACGACGTCTGACGTATACCGGATGAGTGACTCGTACTTCTCGCCCTCGCTCTCGTTCATTCGGTTAGAGACATCTACTCTAGCCGGAGCACGCCGATAAGTATGCCGCTGACCCGGTTCAGATAGCTAACAGATACGGCGGTGCGACGAGCGCTCGCCGCGTGTCAGAAGAACTTCTTCAGGTCGTCGCGCTTCGCGGCTTCGAGGTGCGCGCGCACCGCCTGTTCGAGCGGCTCGATCTGCCCCTGCTTCGCCGTAATCGGCGCGATAGTGTCCTGCCACTGCTTCCACGGCGGCAACAGCCCGAAGCGGTCCGCGACGTCGTCGAGGCGCTCGTCCGCGTCGTCGACTTTATCCATCTTGTTCACCGCGAGCACCGCGGGAATGTCGAGCTCACGCAGGAGGTGGTAGAGTTCGACCGTGTGCGGGATCTCCTCCTCGTTCGTGTGCCGGTCGATGATGTCGATGGCGGCCTTCCCGTCGAGGACGACGACGCCCGCGAGAACGTTCGGCGCGTGCTCCTCGAGATACCGCACGATGTTCGTCTTAATCTGCTCTCGCTGCTCGCCCGGCACGCCCGACATAAACCCGAACCCCGGGAGGTCCGTGACGACGAAATCCTCGCTCGCCCAGTCGTAGTGGTTCGGGCTGCGCGTCACGCCGGGCTTCCCGCCCGTGTTGAACTGGTGGCCCGTAATCTCGCGCATCAGCGTCGACTTCCCCACGTTGGACCGGCCGAGGAGAACGACTTCCGCGTCCCGGTCGGGACGGTTCTCGAACATACCTCTCGTAGCGCGCCAGAGAGGGTAGGCGTTACGCTCTCCGCGAAGAGACCGAGCGTCGCGTTAGCTCGCGTCGTACGTCACCGTCACCGTCGCCGTCACCGAGACCGGCCCCGGCGAGAACGACGTCGACGCACCGCCGCTGTCCGCCGACGCGTACGTCACCGGCGACGGCGTGTGACTCGACGTCGACACCGACCGCACGCCCGTCACCGTCAGCCCGCCCGCCTCAGCGACGACGTCCGCGTCAGCACGCGCGTTCTCCATCGCCGCCCGGAGCGCCTCCGCGCGGAGGTCCGCCCGCGCCTCGTCGCTCAGCGTGAACTGCACGCTCGACACCCGGTTCGCGCCGTTCGACGTCGCGAGGTCGACGATTTCACCCGCGCGCTCCGTCCCGTTGAGCGTCACGCGGAACGCGTGCACCGCGCGGTACTCGCTCGTCGACCCGTCCGACCGCGAGACTTCGTGCAGCGAGTAGTAACTCGTCACGACCGCGTCCGACGGAATCCCCGCCTCCGTCAGCGCCGCCGTCAGCGAACTCGCGTTCGCCGCCACGCGCTCACGCGCCGTCTCCGCGTCGTCAGCCGTCGCCGTCACCGCCAGCGACACCACCGCCTGGTCCGGCGCGGCCGACACCGACCCCGTCCCCGACGTCGTCACCGTCTGCGACGCCGACGCGTTCGCGCTCGACCCGTCCGCAATCCCGCCGACACACCCCGCCGACACGACTGCCACAGCAACCACTACCAGTGCAATCGACCGCCGAGAGAGTCTCGATACCATACCCGACTACTCGGCCCCACGCGGCATCAACCTCTCGCGGACACAAACCGCTACTTGACTCTCACCACGCCCGCGAACCCGCACTCAACACCGGCCCGCCCCGCCGTCGCTGCTCCGACCGTGCCCGCGCGAACACGGTGCGTCCCGCTGGCTCGTCGTTTACGCGGTCGCGCTGGCCCGCGTGTCGCTCCCGCTCGCCCTAACGCGGATTCTCGCGCGAGTGCTAACGAGTACGAGCAGCACGTCGCGGAACGCGACGGAACGAGCGAGCGCCGCAGGCGCGAGCAGGGAGGAACTTGTTCCGACCGTGCTCACTCCTCCCTGCGGTCGTCGTTCCGAACCGCGTCGTCCGAACGCTTTTCTCGCCGCCACGAGTCGGTGAGATAGTGCGACTCGTTCAGGTCACGATTCCCGCCGGGAAGCGGCGGGCGATACTCGGCGAGCTCGACGACGAGGGCATCGACTACGTCGTCACGGACGAGACGAGCGGCCGCGAGTACACGGGCGTCGTCTACTTCCCGCTGCCGACGGGCGCGGTGGAGGACGTGCTGTCGAAGCTCCGGGAGGTCGGCGTCGACGACCAGGCGTACACGGTCGTGTTGGACGCGGAGACGGTGGTGTCGCGGAAGTTCGACGCGCTGGAAGCGGACTACGCGGAGGAGGAAGGGACGGACGAACGCATCGCGCGCGAGGAGTTGCGGACGCGGGCCGAAGACCTCGCGTCCTCCCGTGTAGTGTACTCGGTGATGACGGTGGTGTCGGCGGTCATCGCAACGGCGGGGCTCCTCCTCGACTCGCCGGCGACGGTGGTCGGGTCGATGGTCATCGCGCCGCTCATCGGGCCGGCGATGGCGGCGTCCGTCGGGACGGTCATCGACGAGCGCGACCTCTTCCGGCGGGGCGTGCGGATGCAGGCGCTCGGCGTCGCGCTCGCCGTTCTCTCGTCGGCGGTGTTCGCGTTCGGGATACGCCACCTCTACCTCGTGCCGCCGGGCATCGATCCGACGACGCTGACGCAAGTGAGAGAGCGGCTCGCGCCGGATTTCCTGTCGCTCGTCGTCGCGCTCGGCGCGGGGGTGGCGGGCGTGGTGAGCCTCGCGACCGGCGTGTCGACGGCGCTCGTCGGCGTCATGATCGCCGTGGCGCTCATCCCGCCCGCGGCCACGGTCGGCATCGGCATCGCGTTCGGGATGCCGGCGGTCGCGCTCGGCTCCGGCGTCCTCGTCGCCGTCAACATCCTCTCCATCAACCTCGCCGCGCTCGTCGTCCTCTGGTACGCCGGCTACCGCCCCGAGTCCTGGTTCCGCGAGTCGGAGGCGCGGAAGACGACGGTGAAGCGCGTCGCCGTGCTCGCCGTCGCCATCGCCGTGCTCTCCGTCTTCCTCGGCGGCGTCACGTACGCGAGCTACCAGCACGCGCAGTTCGAGGAATCCGTCACCACCGGCATCAACGGCGCGCTCGCCGACGGCGAGTACGAGAACCTCAACCTCCGCACGCTCGACGTCGAGTACGAGCAGCCGCTGACGCCGCTCTCCTCTCCGGTGAGCGTGCACGTCGTCGTCGGCCGACCCGCCGACGCCGCGTACGCCGGCCTCGCCGAGCGCATCCACGAGGTCATCGAGGACCGAACCGGCCACGACGTCGCCGTCGAAGTCGAGTTCGTCGAAACCCAACACGCGAGCTGAAGCCACCGGAGAGCTGGAAGAACCGGGAAACGACAGGAGCGGAGAGAAGCGGAGAGATCGAGAGGGCGGAGAGGGGGAAGCAGGAGGGAGAGAACGGGGAGCAGCGGCGCGGCGCGCGTCGCGGAGTCGTGGTTACTCTTTCCGGGAGGGCGGGAGGTCGGCTTCGAAGCCGATGGCGTCGACGGCGGCGTCGAGGACGGTGTCGAGGTTCTCGTCGTTCTCGATGCTCATGTAGTAGTCGGCGGCGGTATCGGTCGAGAGGTCGCTCTTGTTGCAGACGGTGATGACGGGGACGTCGTCGAAGATGGCCTCGATATCGTTCAGGAGCGCCTGCTGGTCTTCGAGTTCGTAGCCGCAGGTCTCGGAGGCGTCGATGAAGAAGAGGACGGCGTCGGCGAGATGCGTGATGGCGGAGACCGCCTGGTTCTCGATGTCGTTGCGTTCGTCGGCCGGCCGGTCGAGGAGGCCGGGGGTGTCGACGAGCTGGTAGCGGATGTGGTCGCGCTCGACGTGGCCGACCCGGACCTCCTTAGTAGTAAACGGGTAGGACGCGGTCTCGTTGCGGGCGTTCGTGAGCGTGTTCACGAACGAGGATTTCCCGACGTTCGGGTAGCCGGCGACGACGATGGCGGGTTCGTCGGGGCGGATGTCCGGGAACTTGTTGAGGTCGTTGCGGACGTCGTTCAGGAACTGGAGGTCGTCGGCGACCTCGTCCATCACGGAGCCCATGCGGGCGAACCCCTGCTTGCGGACCTTCCGCGCGGCGTCGAGGTCGCCGCGGGGGAGTTTCCCCTGGTAGTCGCGGCCGAGTTCCTTCGTCTTCCGGGACGCCCACGCGACCTCGCTCAGGCTCGCGCGGATGTCGTCGACGCCCGCGACCGCGTCCGCGAGCTCGTAGTAGAACGGGTCGACCTCGTCGAAGTCCGGCCACGCCGTCACGACGTTCATCAGGTTGTCCGAGAGAATGTTCGACGACGTCTGCAGCATCGACTGCTGGGCCTCCAAGCCCGATTTCGCTCGCCCCGCTCGCGCCGCCCGCGAGAACGCCTTGTCGAGGAGCTCGTCGGACGTCGGCGTAGTGGGGAGGTCCTCGAAAATCATACTCGTATCCAGGAGTGCGGGACGTAAAAGGGCGTTTATCCGGTCGCGAGGCGGCGACGCGTGCGGCGACACGCGCGGCGACGACCAGTCGGGCTAGCTCGTGAACTCGAGAATCGCCCCGTCGTCCCCGACGGTGACGATGCGTTCGCGGCCGCCGATGGCGTAGAGCGAGGTTTCGCGGTCCGTCTCGAACTCGCGCCAGCCGCTCTCGTCGTAGGCGTGAACGCGGCCGTTCTCGGTGACGACGAGCACCTGGTCGCCGCGCGTCGCGAGGTCCATCACGGTGTCGTTCGCGAGCTCGTACGCCGTCCAGTCGTCGCCGTCGGGGACGTAGACGGCGTCCTCGCTCCCGAAGAACACGCCGTCGGTCGTCGCGACGGCGACGGCGAGGAGGTCCGGGCTCTCGATACCGACGTCCTCCCAGCCGTACTCGCCGCGGACGTACGCGACGCCGTTCTCCGACGTGACGACGGGGCGACCGGGCGCGTAGACGACGTCGTAGAGCGTCTCGCCGTCGCCGGGAACGTCGCGCTCCCACGCCCAGTCGTCGCCGTCGGGCGTGCCGTGGTGGACGACGCCGTCGTCGTCGACCGCCCAGACGACCTCGCGGCCCGCCGGCCCGGCGACCGCGAGACTCCGGAAGTCCGCCGTTCCCGAGGGAATCGCGTACGCGTGCGTCTCCTCGTTCCCGACGTCCCAGTAGCCCGCCGTGCCGTCCTCGCCGGCGACCCAGACGCGCCGCCCGTCGTCGGTCGGTGCCGCGGCGTAGAGCGTGTCACCGTCGTACGCGCCGTGCGTGACGACGCGCCACTCGCCGTCGCGCGGGCTGACGATGGTGCCGTCGTCCCCGACGGCCGCGAGGACGCCGCGTCCGGCGGCGACGTCGCGCAGTGCCTCGCCGGTCACGGCGGCCGCGACCGAGCGGAACGCTCGTCCGTGCATACCCACCGAGTACGCCGTCACGCCCGATAAAGGACCGCGTCCACCGAGAGAATCAGTGTTCGACGATGGTTCCTTCGTCGCCGACCGCGACGACGTGGTCGCGGGCGACGACGGCGTTCAGCGCGACGTCGACGTCGACGTCGACGGTCGACCAGTCGCCGTTCGTCCGGTGGAGGAGGTCGCCGTCGCCGGTCGTCGCGAACACCTGGTCGCCGCGCGACCCGAGGTTCGTCACGGTGTCCTCGGCGACGTGCTCGGCCGTCCAGCCGTCCTCGGTCGGCGCGTAGACGTACTCGTCGCTCCCGAAGAAGGGGCCGTCGCCCGTCGCCGCGACGGACGTGAGCGCGTCGACCGCGCCGACGCCGAGGTCCTGCCAGCCGTCGTCCGTGTGGACGAACGCCGTGCCGTCCTCCGCCGTCGCGACCGGGACGCCCGGCGCGTACTTGATGTCCGTGAAGCTCGCGTCCGACCCCGGCATGTCCTGCTCCCACTCCCACGCCGCTTCCTCCTCGCCCGTCGGCGAGCCGTGGTAGATGGTGCCGTTGTCGTCGACCGCCCAGACGACCTCCTGGTCGGCCGGCCCGGAGACCGCGACGCTCCGGTAGTCGTGTTCGTCCGCCGTAATCTCGTACTCGACCGTCTCCTCCGCGTCCGCGTCGAAGTAACCGGCAGCGCCGCTGCCGCCCGCGAACCAGACGCGTTTCCCGTCGTCCGTCGCCGACGTCCCGTAGAGGGTGTTCCCGCCGTCGAACTCCTTCTCGACGGGCTCCCAGGTGCGCTGACGCCGCACCACGAGGCCGTCCTCTCCGACCGCGAACACGCCGCTCTTCGAGACGGTGACGTCGTGGAACGCCGCATCCACGGGGATGTCTTCGACCACGCTGAACTCCTTCCCGTTCATACACGCATTCGACAGCCTCCACTCGTATAAATGCCGGCACTGACGGGGAGAAAAAAACGGGCGGCGAAGGGCGGGACGCGCTACCGACGCCGCGCGAGTTCGTCCAGCAGGTCGTCGACGTCCACGTCCGCCATCGACAGCGTCACGAGGAGGTGGTAGACGAGGTCCGCGGACTCAGCCGCGAGCTCCGCGTCCTCGCCGTCTTTCGCCGCGAGGATGACCTCCGTCGCCTCCTCGCCGACCTTCTCCAACACCGCGTTCACGCCTTTCTCGTGCGTGAACAGAGAAGTCGTATACGACCCCTCGGGGAGGTTCGCTTTTCTGTCTTCGATGACGTCGAAGAGCTCGCGCAGTACCTCGTCCGCGCTCTCCCGGTCGCCCTCGCCACCGCTGTGCCCCTCGCCGCCGCCGTCAGCGTTCTCGCCGGCGTCGTCGAAGTCGTCGCTCATAGCGCCACCTCGCGGATGTCATCGAAGTCGTCGAACTCCTCCCGCGGCCGCCGCGCCGACTCGAAGACCTCCACGGCGACCTCGATGGGCGCGTCCGTCCGCGAGACCAGCGCGAGCGCGTCGCTCGGCCGCGAGTCCACGACCGTCGCCTCGCGGGGCGTGTCGAGGTGGAGGTCCGCGAAGAACGTCCCCGACTCCTCGCGCGTGACGACCGCGCGCCGCACCCGCCCGCCGAGTTCTTCGACGACGTCGAGAAAGAGGTCGTGCGTGAGCGGCCGGCCGACGTCCATCGCGTCCACGCCGCGCGCGATGCTCAACGCCTCCTCGAACCCGATGAATATCGGAACGACGTCCGTCTCGTGCCCGACGTCGACGAGCACGACCGGCATCGGACCGCTCTCGGAGCCCGCGACGCGCACGCTCTCCACCGACGCCTCGAGGAACTCTCGCGCCTCGCTCGCGTCCTCCTCGCGCTCGTCGACCGCGTCGCCGTCCCCGCCGTCGGACGCGCTCACGCCGACGCCCCCGGCTCCGCGAAGAACGCGAGGTCGTGGATTCGTGAGTCCGCCGTCAGCTCGGGGTGGAACGAGGTGCCGACGACGTTCCCGTCCCGCACCGCCACCGGCCGGTCGTCCCACTCGGCGAGCACCGCCACGTCGTCGCCGACCGCGTCGATGGCCGGCGCGCGGATGAACACCGCCGGGAACGGCTCGTCTAAGCCCGTCACGTCCAGCGGCGCTTCGAAGGAGTCCTTCTGCCGGCCGAACGCGTTCCGGTCCACCGACACGTCGAGGACGTCCAGCGTCTCCACGCGGTCGTCCTTCGCGTCCCGCGACGCCACGATGAGCCCCGCACACGTCGCCAGCACGGGCTTCCCGGACTCCGCGAACGCCCGGATCTCCTCGTCGATACCCTCGCGCGACAGCAGGCGCGAAATCGCCGTCGACTCCCCGCCCGGGAGCAAGAGCAGGTCGCAGGACGGCACCGCTCCCGCCTCCCGAATCTCCACGACCTCGGCCTCCCGGCCGTGGTTCGCCGCCGCGCGCCGAATCGCGTCCGCGTGCTCCGACACGTCGCCCTGCACCGCGACGACGCCCGCTTTCACAGTCATACCCAACGCTTGGGCGTCACCCGCTAAAAACGTGGAGATTCCACATCCGCCGTGCTTCCGTCGGGCGCGCGGAGCGCTACGCCGTGGCGGTTTCGTCCTCGGAGAACGAGTGGAAGCACCGGAAACACCGATAGTACTTCTCGACGCTCCCGCTCTCGGTTCGCGGGTAGCCGTGGGTTCGCAGTCGAACCACGAGGAACGCGCTCCCACACTCCGGACAGGGAGGCGTGCCGAACATACTGGAACTGTGGGCGCGGACCGCGTTATCGCTTGGGGTGGCTGCGCTGTCGGGTGACGAGCAGCGTATCGGGCGATTTCAAAGCCGCGCGACGGGACGTCCGCGTGTGACGCGAGAGTACGATAAACTCGTCCGCGACGGAATTCCCGGCATCATCGAGGAGGAGGGGGAGACGCCGGTGACGCACGTCGCCGACGGCGACGAGTACGAAGACCGCCTGCTCGACGAGGAAGCCGCCGAGTACCGAGAGAGCGGCGACGTCGAAGAACTCGCCGACGTCCTCGAAGTCGTCCACGCGCTCCGCGACCTCGAAGGCCGCTCGCGCGACGAGCTCGAAACAATGCGGGCGGAGAAGGCCGAAGAACGAGGGCGGTTCAGCGAGGGAGTCGTCCTCGAACGCGTCGAAGACGACTAATCAGACCACAGCGACGGAGAGCAACCGGACGAGGCGTCAAGGAGAGGTGAGTGACCACGACAAGCATCCGCGAGCGAACGGTTCGAAGTCCGCGCGAACGGAGTGAGTGCGGGCAAGCGGGACCGGAGGTCCCGCCAAGAACCTGAGCAGGGTGGGACGCTTTGCGTCCCGCTTGCTGTACGGGCGACTCACGGGTCGCCCGTACAACGAAGCGGTTCACCGCGACGAACAGAGTGAGTCGCGGGCCGACGACTGAGGGACCGCAGGGACCGGAGGAGGAGCGCTTTCGGTGCAGATCTTTATCGAGCGGGTCGCCGTGCGACCCGCTCGCAATAAAAAGGTGCGTTAGAAAACCTCGCGCTGGCAGCTGCCGCAGAGGGTTTCCTCTTTGAGGTCGACTTCGCGGACGGTGGGGGAGAAGCTCATGGCGCAGCGGGAGTTGTCGCAGTGTTCGAGGCCGAGGGTGTGGCCGATTTCGTGGACGACTTCCTTTCTCACTCGGTCGGCGAAGATGTCTTCTTGAGGTTTCTGCGAGAGGCCGCCGTCGGAGGAGGTGTTGAGGCGGTGGGTGGAGACGACGCAGCCGCGGCCGTCGAGGTAGGCGAGGCCGAAGACGTAGTTGCGGCGTCGGTAGTAGAGGTCGACGGGGGTGAGGGCGATGGTGCGGTCGCCGCCGCCTTCGCGGGCGGCGAGGTCGATGAAGGCTTCGGCGCGGTATTGGCCGCGGGCGTCGTCGTAGGCGTCTCGGGGGAGCGGTTGGTCTCCGGCGACGGAGACGTCGCAGTCGTAGATGGTGCGCAGTCCCGCGGAGGCCTCGCGTTTGACGGTGGCGGGGACGTCTCCGATAGGGACGATGTCGACGCGCATGGGAAGGCGTATGCTGTCCCGACGCATAAACACCACGGCGTGTCAAGGGCTCAGAGGGTCAGTGCGGTGCTCGCGGCGTACGAGTCACTCGTGGAGGTCGGGGTGGGTGAGCGCGCCGAGTTGGCTGGCGAGCTCGCGGAGCGCGGGTGTCGCGTGGTGGCGACGGACGTCGTTGAGCGCGAGGTCCCCGCGGGCGTCGAGTTCGTCGTGGACGACGTGACCGACCCCGACCTGTCGGTGTATCGCGGCGCGGACGCGGTGTACGCGCGCCGCGTGCCGCCGGAGCTCCAGCGGTCGGTCCTCGCGGTCGCGCGCGAGGTGGACGCGGCGTGTCTGTTCACGACCCTCGGCGGCGACCCGGTCGTCGTCGACGCGCGGCCGGTGACGGTCGCCGAGGGAACGGTGTACGTCGCGCGGGAGTAGGGCGGTGAGACCGTAACCGACTACCCGTTCGGGGCGGAGGGAGAGAGTATGAACGTTGACGCCGTGGTGCTCGACGTGGACGGCGTGCTCGTGGACGTCGCGGACTCCTATCGGCGGGCGATTGTCGAGTCGATCGACGTCGTCTACGGCGACACCATCGAGAAGGCGGAGATACAGCTGTTCAAGGACGCTGGCGGGTTCAACAACGACTGGGCGCTGACGGACGCCGCGGCGCTCTTCGTGCTCGCCGACCGGGACGGCCTCGCGATGGGCATCGAGGAGTTCACCGCGGAGATCGAGAAGCGCGGAGGCGGCCTCGACGCCGCGGAAGCCGTCGTTGACGCCGCGCTCGACGACGACGCCGCGGCGCGCGTGTTCGACGCGTGGGACCCGACGGAGCTCCGTGAAGTCTTCCAGGCGCTCTATCTCGGAAGCGAGCGCTACGTCGAACTCGAAGGCGCGGAGCCGCCCATCGACGCGCCCGGCTTCATCGCCGAGGAACCCATCATCCTGGAGGGCTCGACGATTGACGCGCTCGCCGAGTTCTGCGTCTGCGTGCTCACCGGCCGCCCCGAGGCGGAAGCCGAGTTCGCGCTCGACCGCGTCGGCCTCGACGTCCCCCCGGAGCGCCGATTCACGATGGACGACTGGGAGGAAGGAAAACCCCACCCGCGCGCGCTCGTCGCGCTCGCCGACCGCTGCGACGCCGACTCGGTCGCGTTCGTCGGCGACACCCTCGACGACATCGAGACGACCGTGAACGCCCGCGACGCCGACCCCGACACCGACTACTACGCCGTCGGCGTCCTCACCGGCGGCCTCACCGGCGACGAGGGCCGCGAGAAGTACGACGCCGCCGGCGCGGACGTCGTTCTCGACTCCGTGAACGACCTCCCCGACATCCTCGAGTAAACAGCAAGTCTCGACCGGTTCGGCAGACGAGAGAGTCGACGGCCGTGCGGCCACCAGTATTTTTCTCGCTGCGTTTCAGGCCACGTGTATGGTCGACGTGAGAATGCGACTGTTGAAGCAGGATAGTGGCCCCGTGAGCGTCGAAGTCGACGACGAGTGGGAGCACGAGCTCGACTTGGCGGGCGTCGACGAGGAGCCGGGCGGGCTGCACGGGCGGGCGCGCGACCGCGCGGCCGACGACGTCCTCTACCGGTTCGTCACGCCGGACGGCGAGGAGACGCCGGTCTACCTCGAACGCCGGCACGCGCGGGACGCCGCGGAGACGAAGCCCGGCGAGGTGAAGCCGGAGGCCGGCGACTGGGAGCGGCTCGGCGAAGTCACCGACGTCGCCGTCGAGACGAACATCGGCTGACCCGACGTCCGGCCGTCGCCTCGGTTCCGGTGCGCGTCCGACGGCGGTTCGGTTTCTCCGCCGGGGGACGCCGGCAGTTCTTGGAGTCGCCCCGGCGTTCCCGCGGCGTTCTCCGGTCGCACAACGCTTATTCGCCAGCCACCACTCTCGGCGAGTATGCGAATCGCGTTACTCGGCGGCACCGGCGACATCGGCGAAGGCCTCGCGCTCCGCTGGGCCTACGACACGAATCACGAGGTCGTCGTCGGCTCCCGCGACCCGGACAAAGCCCGCGCGAAAGCCGAGGAGTACGAGACCGAACTCGACTCCCGCGGCGTCGACTGCAAGATCACGGGCTTCGAGAACGAGATGGCGGCCGACCGCGCCGACGTCGTCGTCTTCGCCGTCCCGCCCTACCACATCCGCGGCGTCATCGAGGACGTCGCCGGCGTGCTCGACGACGACACCATCGTCGTCACGCCCGCCGTCGGCATGAACCGCGACGACGACGGCATGCATTACTCCCCGCCGAACGTGGGGAGCGTCACCGCGCTCGTCCGCGACACCGTCCCCGACGCCGTCCCCGTCGTCGGCGCGTTCCACAACCTCGCCGCCGACCGCCTCGCCAACCTCGACGTCGAGCTCGCCCTCGACACCCTCGTCGTCGGCGACGACCTCGACGCCAAGGACATCGTCGTCCGCCTCGCCACCGACATCGACGGCCTCACTGTCCACGACGCCGGCGGCATCGCCAACGCCCCCGAAGTCGAATCCCTCACTCCGCTCCTCATCAACCTCGCGATGAACAACGACGGCCTCCACGACGTCGGCATCACCTTCCACTGACGGCGTCGGCGACGGCGGGGGTTTTCTCCACGATATCGACGCCGGACGCGCCGAGCACGCGACACATCGGCTCCTCGCCGACCGCGCCGGCGTCGACGACAGCGTGGCGCGCGGTCACGGCGAACGCCTTCGAGTCCGCGGCGACGCCCGCGCCGCCGCCGGTGTCGGTCCCGGCGACCGTCAGCGCCACCGGTCGCGCCATCAGTCGTCCGCGGGCGCGGGGTTCGTCCCGGGGAGCGAGACGGTCGGGGCGTCGACGCCGAGCTCGTCGAGGGCGGCCTGCGCGGCGGCCTTCCCGGAGACGAGCATCGCGCCGAACGTCGGTCCCATCCGGGTGAGGCCGTGCGTCGTTGCGGTCGCGAGGCCGGCGGCGACGAGGCCGTCGTGGACGCGGCCCGTGTGTTCGACGACGCGGTCCTCGGAGTCCGCGACCCACATGGAGTCGTGACCGGGAGAGTCGTGGCCGGGCGCGCCGTACTCGCCGTCCGCCGTCTGGTCCATGCCGGTGTTGTGCTCGCTCGCGTGCTCGATTCCGGGCGCGTCGAGGACGCCGCGCTCCTGGAGTTTCGAGACGACGACGGCCTCGTGGCCGGTGGCGTCGATGACGAGGTCGCTCTCCGCGGCAATCGGGTCGACGCACGTGAGCTCTCGCGGGAGCGCGTGCACCGGCGTCCAGTTCATCACGACGCCGGCGACGCGGTGGCCGTCGCGGACGACGACGTCCGTGAACTCCGTCATGTTCTGGATCTTCACGCCGGCGTCACACGCCGCTCGGATGAGCGCAGAGCAGGCGTGGGGGCCGTCGGCGACGTGGAGTCCGGGCGTCTCCTCGGCCTCTTCGTAGGGGACGTCGAGGTCGTCGAGGATCTCCTCGGCGGGTTCGCGAACGGTGAGTTTGTTCATGAGGAAGCCGCCGAGCCAGAATCCGCCGCCGAGGTAGTTGTTCTTCTCGACGATCATCGTGTCGACGCCGCGGTCGGCGAGTTCCTTCGCCGCCGTCAGCCCGGAGGGACCGCCGCCGACGACGATGACGTCCGTGTCGGTGAAGTCGAGGAACTCGTCGCTCCACGATTCCGTGATCGCGTTCGTGACCTGTGCTTCGTCCGCCTGAGTGAAGCCGTCGAACCGCATACCAGCTAGTGTTACAACCCAGTAGTTAAATCTTGGCGTCGCGAGAGCGCACCCGCTGCTCGTCGAGTGATTGCGACCGAGAAGCCACGGAGAACCGAGAGCGGGAGCTACGCGGGCGGGATTACGGGAGAACGACAGTCGAGCAGTCGGTTTCTAGGCTCCGGCCTGTTTCAGCGCGTCTTCGAGTTTCTCGCGCTGGGTGACGCCGACGAAGCGTTCGACGACGCCGTCGTCGTTCTCGACGACGATAGTGGGGATGGAGCGGACCTGGTACTCGTTGGCGACGTCCTGCTCTTCGTCGACGTCGATTTTCTCGAAGGAGACGGAGCCCTCGTAGTCCTCTTCGAGCTCTTCGAGAATCGGGTCTTGCGTCTTGCAGGGACCACACCAGTCGGCGTAGAAGTCCTTCAGGGTGACCGTCATGGTTCTACTTCCTCTAGGCTTCGCTGGTGGGATAAGGGTTTCCGACGGGACGCTGCTTGCCGGGGTCGGGTCGAAAGGTTTACGCGGCGCGAGCGGGCAGTAGACGGTATGAGCAAGGGCCAGAACTCCGGCGGGCTGATGTCGAGCGCCGGCCTCGTCCGTTACTTCGACTCCGAGGACCCGAACGCGCTGCGTATCGACCCGCGAACCATCGTCGCGTTCGGCGCGTTCTTCGGGCTGCTCGTCCTCCTCCTCACCGCCCTCGCTTGACATCCCCCTCGCCCTTCAGGGCGGGGCTTTCCCCTTTATTCTCCGTGATTCTCTGGTGACGCGAGCGGCGTCCGCTTACGGCGACCAGCGGCGGAATCGTCGCTCGCGGGGCGTGGCCACGGGACGGACTATCTCGGAAGTGTTATCCGTGGGTGGGCACTTCGATGTGGTATGGCAAAAGGTAAAGTTGATTTCTTCAACGACACCGGCGGCTACGGTTTCATCGAAACGGACGACGCGGACGAGGACGTCTTCTTCCACATGGAAGACATCGGCGGCCCGGACCTCGAGGAAGGGCAGGAAGTCGAGTTCGAGATCGAGGACGCCCCCAAGGGCCCTCGCGCGAAGAACCTCGAGCGCCTGTAAGCGCGTTTTAAACTAATTACCTTCTTTCGACGCCACACCGAACAGCGACGCGTCCGCCCGTAGAAGGGGACGGGCGAGTCGTCGACGAGCGACGGCGTCGTCGCTCGCAGCGTGATACGATGCGAGCACGGTGAACGACAGGGAGCGGCGACAGCCACCGCGGAGCGCGAGCGTCTCAGTGGCGCTCGCGCTCCCCGGTAGAATCCACACAGAACGTGTCGCGTCCGTCAGGGCGCGACCCTGGCGGACGTGAAGAGGGCGAGGCGAAGCGCTCGGAGGCGCGTTCGCCGAGGGTTTTCTACTGCGTGTAGTAGTATTCGCCGTCGCGTTTCTGCTGTTTGTCCTTCTGGCTGCCGGGTTTGTTGATGCGGGGGCGGCCGAGGTTCTCGTCGCGGCGGAAGGTGACGTCGAGGTTGGCGAGGAACTCGTTCATGCCGGCGCGCATCTCTTTCGGGTCCGTCGCGTGGCCGTGGTGGGCGGGTTCGCCGTCGAAGACCATGAGGCGGTCGGCGAGGAGGTCGATGGTGTAGATGTCGTGGTCGATGACCATGACGGTGGCCTCGTGGTTCTCGGCGTAGCGGCGGACGGCGCGCGTCGCGAGGACGCGCTGTTCGACGTCGAGGTGGGCCGAGGGTTCGTCGAGGAGGTAGAGGTCGGCGTCCTTCGAGAGCGTCGCGGCGATGGCGACGCGCTGGCGCTCCCCGCCGGAGAGCTCGGTGAGGTTCTGCTCCATGATGCGCTCCAGCTGGAGGGGCTGGGCGATTTCGGTGTTCCAGTAGGAGGAGCCGAAGTCCTCGGTGATGGAGGAGAGGAAGGCGTCGACGCGGATTGGCTGGTCGGCCTCGACGTACTGGGGTTTGTAGGCGATGTCGAGGTCGAGGTCGAAGTCGCCGGCCTCGGATTGGACGTCGAGGTCCGCTTCCCCGTCCGTTCCGTCGGGTTCGAGTTCACCCGTGAGGAGTTTCGCGAAGGTGGATTTCCCGATGCCGTTCGGACCGACGATGCCGAGCACCTCGTTGCGGTTGATTTCGCCGGCGTCGACCTCGAGGGCGAACTCGCCCTCGCCGTAGGACTTCGTCATCGCGGGGTACTCCACGAGGGTCTCGGACTCCGTGCTGGGTCGGGGCGCGTGCGCTTCGAACTCGATGGCTTCCGGGCGGATCCGCATGTTCTCGGCGTCGAGATACCCCCGGAGGTATTCGTTGATGCCGTTCTTCACGGACTTCGGCGAGGTGACGACACCGTACGCGGAGGGTTCACCGTAGGCGACGTGGAGGCTGTCGGCGACGAGGTCGAGGATGGCGAGGTCGTGTTCGACGACGAGCATCGCGCGGTCTTCCTCCTCGGCGAGTTCGTGGATGAGGCGCGCGGCGGTGACGCGCTGCCCGATGTCGAGGTAGGGCGTGATCTCGTCGAGGAAGTAGAAGTCGGCGTCCCGAGCGAGGGTGGCGGCGAGGGCGACGCGCTGGAGTTCGCCGCCGGAGAGGTTCTCGATGGACTGCTCCATGACGGGGCGGAGCGAGAGGCGTTCGACGAGCTCGTCGAGCGCGTCGCGTTCGTCCGTCGCTTCGAGGAGCTGGCGGGTGTTCCCGTCGAAGGATTCGGGAATCTGGTCGACGTACTGCGGTTTCCGCGCGACGTCGATGTCGCCGTCGCGCACGCCTTCGAGGTAGTTCTGGAGCTCCGTACCGCGGAACTGGTCGATGACTTCCTCCCAGGACGGCTCGTCGCCGTGGCGGCCGAGGTTCGGCGTGATTTCGCCCGCGAGAATCTTCACGGCCGTACTTTTCCCGATGCCGTTCGGGCCGAGGAGGCCCGTGACCTTCCCGGATTCCGGGATGGGGAGGCCGTAGAGGGAGAAGGCGTTCTCGCCGTAGCGGTGGGTCGGCGACTCGTCCAGCTCCTCCGGGAGGTTGATGATCTCGATGGCGTCGAACGGGCATTTCTCGACGCAGATCCCGCAGGTCTCGCCGAGACAGATCTCCTCGGAGATCTGGACCTGGTCGGGGCCGCCCTCGAAGGGCTCGTCCTCGTCGTAGATCTCGCCGCGCGTCTGGATGCACTCCTTTCCCGTTCTGTTCGGCGGGCAGTAGTTCGCGCACTCGTAGTTACAGCGGTCGGGCGAACACCTGTCGAGGTCGACGACCGCGATGCTGTCCCCGGCCATCGTTAGAGGGAGACGTTACTCGTCAGGAGGATGCCCCACGTCACGAACCAGAGAGAGAACGTCATGAACGCGGTGTAGAGGTGGTCTTTCGCCGAGAAGTCGTCGACGTCGACGCCGAGCACGCGAACGACGCCGAGGTTGAGGAGGAACGCGCCGACGACCACCACGGCACCGGTCGTGTCCGTGGCGCTCGACGCGAGCGCGCTCGTCACCAGCCCCGCAGCCACGCCGGTGAGGCAGGCGACGGTCGTCACCGTCACCCCCCGCCGGTGGGATTGGCGGCGGTCTGCGGTCTCAGTCATGCGTAGAGGTCCTCGCCGCGCGCTCAAAAGCAGTTCGCTTCCCCGCCGAGACGCGTCGAGTCGCGCGGGCCGTGCGAGCATCTCCCGCACCTTTATGCTGATGTAGTGTTTCGATTCGTAACGATGGGAAGCGAGTCAGAGCACGCCCTCGAGGACCTCCCGCCGAGCGCGAAACTCGTCTACAAGGTTCTGGAGTACGACGGCCCGAAGACCCAGAAAGGCATCGTCGAGGAGTCCATGCTGTCCGCGCGAACGGTCAGGTACGCCCTCGAACGCCTCGAAAACCGCGACGTCGTCGACGAGGACATCTACTTCGCCGACGCCCGACAGAGCCTCTACCGCCTCACCGCGGGCGAGGAGGGCGAGGACGTCGAAGCCGAGACGGAAACCGCACACTAATCGAGCTCGACCGAGTCGCCGACGCCGACCGCGAACGCGTCCGCGCCGCGGCCTCTATTCGCTGCTAACTCCGCGTAGCCGTGGCTCCCGACCGTCACGAGCCGGTCGCCCGCGTCGACGTTCGCGTACGCGGGTTCGACGGGCGCGCGCGTCCCGTTCACCGAGACGGCGTCGCGACCGTCGAGGAAGCCACCGGGGATGTTCGTGATGGCGTTCCCGAAGTCGTCGACGACGAGGACTTCGCCCCACGCGCGGTCGTCGCCGACGTCGGGTTCCGGGAAGGCGAGGTCGACGGCGTCGTCGATTCGTGAGATAGCGTCGACCTCGTAGAGGGCCGCCGCGCCTCGTTCGTGGATTTCGGCGGCGGCGGGCGCGAAGACGTCGCGGCCGTGGAACGTCGTGCTCTCGGTCGCGTCGTCCGCGTAGTGGTACTCGTAGCACTCGACGTCCGCCGCACCGCCGTCGGCGAGCGCGCGGGCCGCGGGGCGGACGAGGCCGTTGTCGGGCGCGACGAGGACGTGGTCGCCGGCGCGGACGACGAGCGCGCGGCGGTCCGTGCCGACGCCGGGGTCGACGACGGCGAGGTGGACGGCGGGCGGGAACTGAGGGAGCGTCTCGCGCAGCCAGAACGCGGCGGTGCGGACGTCCTGTCTCGGGAAGTCGTGGGCGACGTCGACGAGTCGTGCGTCCGTGCGCTGGAGGATGACGCCCTTCATCGCGGCCGGGTAGGGCGTCCCGAAGTCGCTCGCGAGCGTGAGCATAGTCGCGACTCAGGGGCGCGAGAGGCTTCGGGTTTCGGAAAGCGAGCCGCTCAGAAGAGGCCGCCGGAGACGAGCGCGAGGGCGGTGACGACGACGGGGAGGAGGATGGCCGGCCACACGGACTGGTTCATGCTGTCGCGTCGGTACTGCATCTCGGCGTTGACCTGCTCGGGTGTCATTACACACTCGTAGGCCCGCCGGTACTGTAAGTATTGTGAGGTTCGAGATACCATGGGCGCAGTACACACGCTCCTGCGGCCGTGATACCGCGACTCACGACATTCTCGTCTACATAGAGGATGTGTCTCACGGGGTGGCGTGACAGGGCGCATGGGCGTCACTGCAGTTGATGGAGAAATCGCGAAACGACGGGGAAGGGAGGAAGGCGAGTGCGACGGGGCTCAGACGAGGACGGCGTCGTCGGGGCGGAAGCCGAGGGTCGCGGTCGCGCGTTCCTCGGGGGGGGCGTCGGTGGTGACGACGACGTCGCGGTCGTCCCAGGCGGCGTGGACGGTGGTGCGTGCGCCCTGGAACTCCGCGGTCCCCACAGTGACCTCGAACTGGTTCGCGTCGACGGCGACGTCGAGGTGTTCGGGGCGGACGCAGACGGTGACAGCGTCGCCGACCGAGGCGTCGCGGTCGGAGCGCACGCGGAAGGCGTGGTCGTCGACGGCGACCGTGACGGTTTGGCCGCCCTCGTCCGGCGCGTCGACGGCGGTGACGGTGCCGTCGAAGAGGTTGTTCTCGCCGACGAAGGACGCGACGAATCGCGTCTCGGGCGCGCGATAGACCTCGCGGGGCGTGCCGACCTGTTCGACGCGGCCGCCGTGCATGACGGCGACGCGGTCCGAGACCGCGAGCGCCTCCGCCTGGTCGTGTGTCACGTAGACGGTCGTCACGCCGAGGTCGCGCTGAATCTCCTTGACGTTGCGGCGGAGGCGGTCGCGGAGGCGCGCGTCGAGCGCGCTCATCGGCTCGTCGAGCAGGAGGAGGTCCGGGCCGGGCGCGAGGGCGCGGGCGAGCGCGACGCGTTGCTGTTGACCGCCGGAGAGTTCGCCGGGGTCGCGCTCTTCGAACCCCGCGAGGTCGACGAGGTCGAGGAGGTCGGCGACGCGCTCCGCTTCCGTCGACCCGTCGGGGGGGTCGTGGAACCGCAGGCCGTAGGCGACGTTCTCCGCGACGGTCATGTGTTCGAAGAGCGCGTACTGCTGGAAGACGAGGCCGACCCCGCGCTCCTCGACGGGGACGCCGGCGACGTCCGCGCCGTCGAACCGAATCGTGCCCCGCGTCGGGGGTTCGAGGCCCGCGATGGCGCGGAGCGTCGTCGTCTTCCCACAGCCCGAGGGGCCGACGAGCGAGAAGAACTCGCCGTCTCGGACGCTGAGCGAAACGTCGTCGAGCGCGGTCGCTCCGTCGAACTCTTTCGAGACCCCGTCGACGTCGACGCTACCCACGCGAACCCACCGTCATTACCCGGTTGTTCAACGTGGTGGTCAATAGGCGCGTCGGTTACAATCCGACCCGAGCGACAGCCGGGTCGGTCCCGGGGCGACCCGAGCGGCAGCCGGATCGGTTGACGGGCCTCCGACGCGACGGCCGGATTAGTCGCAGAACACCGATGCGACGGCCGGAATGGCCGGAGGAACGGCGAGAAGGCGCGTGTTGGTTACTGCACCGAGACGGTGATCATGTGTTCGCGGTCGATAGCGCGTTCGAGTTCTTCGGCGATGGCGCTCCCGCGGGAGACCTTGATCTCGCCGCCGCGACCGACGGTCGCGGTGAAGAGGTATTCGCCGTCCGCCTGGACTTCCACTGTTTGGCCGGGTTCGGCGTTGTCGACGGGGACGATGATGTGCCGCGAGGTGATCTCGGGGGTCGCGATGTCGCCCTCCCGGGCGCTCCCGCCGGCCCCGCTCGAACTCCCGCCGCGCGACTCGGTCGTCCCGCTACTGGCGTTTCCCGGGTATTCGTCGAGCGTGCGGACGTCGATGCTGACGCCGAGGCGGTTCTCGATGTCGGAGATGCGGCCGCCGCCCTTCCCGATGACGTGGCTGATGTCGCTCTCCGAGACGTAGACGATGGCTCTGTTGCCGCCCTGAATCTCGACCTCGACGGGGCCGCGCGTCGCGGCCTGAATCTCGCGTTCGATCTCGTTCTTCGCGAGCTTGTCGACGCCGGACTCCTGCGTGCCGCCGCTCTCCTCGTCGAGCGGGACGGTGACGACCTGGCGGTTGAACGTGTAGATCTCGTAGGCCGGTTTCCCGGTCTCGAAGTCGGCCACCTGGATGACGGGGCGCGCGAGGTCCTCCTCCATGAGGCCCTCGGGCACCTTCACCTCCGTCTTCACGTCGTAGACCGTCTCGATGTCACCGGCTTCGATATACACCACAGTGTCGACGATCTGCGGAATCATGCCGAGCTCGACGCGGCCGACGAGGCGCTGGAGCGCGTCGATGGGTCGCGTCGCGTGCACGACGCCGATCATGCCGACGCCGGCGAGTCGCATGTCCGCGAAGACCTCGAAGTCGTCCGTCTTCCGGACTTCGTCGTAGATGGTGTAGTCCGGGCGGACCATGAGGAGGGAGTCCGCGGTGTTCTCCATGGAGCCGCCGAGTTCCGTGTACTGCGTGATGCGCTCGTCGACCTGGAGGTCGCGCGGCTTCTCCATCGTCTTCACGACCTGGTCGTGGCCCGCGAGGAACTCCGCCACCGCCTGTCCGAACGTGGATTTCCCCGCGCCCGGCGCGCCGGCGATGAGGACCCCGCGGTCGCGTTCGAGGAGGCGTTCTTCGAGTTCGCCCGCGAACGAGTAGTCGTCCATCGTCGTCTTCACGACCGGGCGCACGGCCGTGATTTCGTAGCCGTCCGCGAACGGCGGCTCCGCGATGGCGATACGCATATCGCGGACCTGCGCGATGGTCATCCCGCGCTCTCTGAGCTCGATGAACGCGTCGTCGTCGCGCTTCGCGACGTCCATGATCTCCGACGCGAACTCCTTCAGCTCCGCCACGGTGAGTTCGGCGTCACCGACCGGCTCGTAGTGGACGTCGCCGACGCTCCCGCGTTTCGCCATCGGCACGACGCCCTCGCGGAGGTGGACGCTCATCGTCTCGTCGTCGAAGAACTCCTCGACGGCGAGCGCGCCGCGCTCGCGCTCCCTCGGTTCGAGGTATTCGACGTCGATCTGCTTCGCCTCCGCGACCTCCGCCTGCACGATGTCGCTCGTCACGAACGTCGCGCCCTCCGCCTGCGCGATGTCGCGGATGAGGGCGTCGATAGCGCCCGCGGCCGCCCGCTCGATGTCCGGCTCGGTCGCGCGCTCGCCGACGTACCGGAGTTCGATCTCTCCGTCGTCCGCGAGCTCCGCGAGCCGCTGGAGCTCCGAGAGGGCGTCCCAGCCGATCTCTCTCCCACTGTTCGCCTGCGCCTCGACTTCGCCGACGACGGCTTCCGGAACGATAACCGTGGCCCCGGCGTACTCGCCGCTCTCCACCAGCTCGGAGATGCGGCCGTCGACGACCACGCTCGTGTCCGGGACGATCTTCATACGTCCGCCCTAACGGCGGGGCACGCAAAAGGCTACCTTCTTCAGCGAGCCGTGGCGTCTCTCGGTCGGTTCGACCGAACCCGTATCCGATATTCCGCCGTATCTGTTCGTATGAGCACTGGGCGTGAGATTCGGCTCGTCGAGGAGGACGACGGGTGGTGGTCCGCAATCGACGAGGCAGCCGGGGTCGCCAGTCAGGGGGAGACCCGCCGGGAGGCGCTCGCGGATCTCGACGAGGCCGTCGCGGTGACCGAAGACGCTCGCACGGACGACACGCCGGCTCCGGAGCCGGACGCCCCGTGGTTCGACGACGAGTAAATGGTTTCGCGTGATGTCTCTGGGCGAGACATCGTCGCAGTTCTCCAGGCGTTCGGCTACCGTCACGACCGGACCCGTGGTGACCACGCAGTCTTGAAGTACACGCACCCGGAGACGGGTGAGAAGCGGACAGTGACTGTTCCGCCCCACGACCGCGTCCGTATCGGGACGCTGCAGGGCATCGCCGAGCAGTGCGGCGCGAACGATTTCCGGGAGTGGTGCCGGTGGATCGACGAACACCGCTGAGCGGGACCGACAGCCGAGTCAGTCCTGCGTCGGAGTCGTTTCTTCGTCGTCGGCGTCGTAGTCGTCGACGTCGACCTGGCTCGTGCGTTCGGTGGCGCGCTCGATGAACTCCTCGGGGAGTTCGTCGATTTCGCCCGCTTGGACGCCCCAGAGGTTCGCGTAGAGGCCGTCCTCGGCGAGGAGGGCTTCGTGGCTGCCGTGCTCGACGATGCGGCCGTCCTCTAACACGACGATCTGGTCGGCGTCCTTGATCGTGGAGAGGCGGTGGGCGATGGAGAAGGTGGTGCGGTTCTCCGTGAGTTCGTCGAGGCTGCGCTGGATGAGCATCTCCGTCTCGGTGTCGACGTCGCTCGTCGCCTCGTCGAGGATGAGGATGTCGGGGTCTTTCAGGATGGCGCGCGCGATGTCGATGCGCTGGCGCTGCCCGCCCGAGAGTTTCACCCCTCTCTCGCCGACCATCGTGTCGTAGCCGTCCGGGAGGTTCGTGATGAACTCGTGGGCTTCCGCGGCCTTCGCCGCCTCGACGATGTCCTCCTTCTCCGCGTCGAACGTCCCGTACCGGATGTTGTCCTCGACGGTGCCGTAGAAGAGGAAGGTGTCCTGACTCACGTAGCCGACGGCCTGCCGGAGGCTCGGCAGCGTCACGTTCCGGATGTCCTGCCCGTCGATGCGGATGTCGCCCTCGTCGGGGTCGTACATCCGCAAGAGGAGCTTCAACACCGTCGACTTCCCCGCGCCCGTCGGGCCGACGAGCGCGAGCGTGTCCCCGCCCGGCACCTCGAAGGAGACGTCCTCGATGATGGCCTCGTCGTCGTACCCGAACGTGACGTCGTCGTAGACGACTTTGCCGTCTTCGACGTCGAGTTCCTGCGCGTTCGGGTCCTCGACGATTCGGGAGGGCTGGTCCATCAGTCCGAAGATGCGCTCGCTCGACGCCCGCGCCCGCTGATACATGTTGATGATCTGCCCGAACTGCGCCATCGGCCAGATGAACTGCTGGCTGAGCTGGATGAAGATGACGAAATCCCCGATGGAGAGCGAGCCCGCGAGGCCGAACGGTCCGCCGAAGACCGCCCAGTAACCGCCGACGAAGAAGGTGAGGACGAAGCCGACGCCGGAGATGATGCGGAGCGCCGGGAAGAAGCGGATGCGAATCCGAATCGCCCCCCAGTTCGCGTCGAAGTAGCCCTGGCTCACGTCCTCGACGCGCTCGCCCTCGAAGTCCTCCGTGTTCGAGGTCTTGATGACCTGGATGCCGCCGAGGTTGTTCTCCAGCCGCGAGTTCATCTGCCCCACGGAGGAGCGGACGTCCTGGTACTCCGGCTGGATGTTCTTCACGAACCGGTAGGTGAACCAGGCGATGACGGGGACGGGAAGCATCGTGATGATGGCGAGCTTCCAGTTGATGGTGAAGAGGACGACGGCGACGGCGAGCACCATCACGCTGAGCCGGAACGCCGAGTTCATCCCGTCGTTCAGGAAGCGCTCCAGGCGATTCACGTCGTTCGAGAGGATGGACATCATCTCGCCCGTCTGCTTCGACGCGAAGAAATCCATGTTCAGCCGCTGCATCTTGTCGTACGTGTCCGTCCGCACCGCGTGCTGGATGTGCTGGCTGAACGAGTTCCACCCCCAGTTCCGCAGCCAGTGGAAGCCCGCGCCGACGAGGAACGCACCGGCGATGACCACGGCGGCGACGACGAGTTCACCCTGCCGCGTCGCCGGCTGGACGGACGCCGGGAGGAACCCGAAGAACGTCCCATCCTGATTGAGGATTGTGTCGATGGCGTACCCGAGCATCAACATCGGTACGAGGTCCAAGACCCGCGCGAAGATGCTCGCGAGAACACCGGTCGCGAACGCTTTCTTGTTGTCGGACCCGTATTCGAGGAACAGCCGCTTCATGGCCTGTCCGGACTCCTCCCGGACGTCCTCGAAGGGGTCGTCGTCAGACCCGAAACTCATACGCTAGGCGATTGACAGCCTGTAACAAAAGGATTCCTACGTTTCGAAACATGCTAGCGCGGGCCGTAGATGGCCGTCACGCGGTCGCCGGCGTCGACGCCGCGCGCCGACGCCCACCCCCGAGGCACCTCCAACACCCACTTCGCCCGCCCGCGGTACTTCTCGTACGGCGGTTCTTCGGTCGCCGCGTGATGGATGACCGTAATCCGGCCGTCAGCGCCCACGAAGACGATGTCCAGCGGGTAGTTCACGTCCCGCATCACGAACGCCCGCGACGCCTCCTCCTCGAACACGAACCACATCCCCGACCCGTTTTCGAGCGACGCCGTGTTCGACAGCCCGCGATACCGCTCCTGCGGCGTATCCGCCACGCGCGCCGACACCACGCCGAGCGTCGTCCCGTTCGCGTCGCTCACCGTCACCGTCGCGTTCTCGGCGTCGCCGCCGAACCCTCCGCCAACCCACCAGACACCGACCGCCACGAGCGCACACCCCACGACGACCGCGACGACTCCGGAACGGGAACGCATCACTCCTACCCACTCACGCGAACGGTAAACGTTTTCCCGAGCGCGCGGCGAGGTAGAGGTACTGGGTCCGTGGTCTAGTGGTTATGACGCTTCCCTTACAAGGAAGAGGTCGGTGGTTCAAATCCGCCCGGACCCATCCTGCGACGAACGAACGTGAGGAGCGGATGGTCCGCGGATTTGAAGCAGGGAGTGGAGCGAAGCGGAACGACCGTGGTTCAAATCCGCCCGGACCCATGAGCATTTTCGACGAGCGAAGCGAGGAGAAAACGCGCAATGGAGGACGGATTTGAACTCGGGAGCGACTTCGCCGCGACCAAAGTTCACATCCGCCCAATCCACTTCTGACGAACTGCGTCGACGGCCAGAGAGAGTATCGAGAAGGTCGGAGGTAGTGCGTCGGTGAGCGGGCGGCGTCAGGCGTCGTCGCCGGCGGACCGCTGGAGGAAGAGCCAGAGGAGGATGCAGAGGCCTTCGAGGCGGGCGGCGGCGTAGACCCAAGAGCGGAGTTCGACGTCTTGGCCGCCTTTCGCGGCGAGGCGCATCCAGAAGTCGACGAGTTTCTTCGGGCGGAGCAGTTCGAGGACGCCGATGGCGAGCAGGGCGGATCGGAGTACCATACGCGTGATTAGGTCCGCGGCGCGCAAAGTTGTACCGACGGATGCGACGACCTCCCTGCCGCCCGCGGGGATTCGAAATCCTTTTTCCCTTCCTCCGCGTCGGTTCGGATGCACGCCGCCTTAGCTCAGACTGGGAGAGCACTCGACTGAAGATCGAGCTGTCCCCGGTTCAAATCCGGGAGGCGGCATCCTGCTACCGGTCGATTGATGACCGAGAGATGTGACGCCGTCCTGCGATTCGGATTCGCCTCGTGCGAAGGCAACCGGTCACTGGACGCACCCCGTCACTTCCGGCGTTCTGCAATTACCGAAACGTATCGGGGAACCTAGAGTCTTTCGGCCCGAAGTCGCGTACTGCTGTAAATCGAGGGCACAAGCCTTGAGCGGCGTGTTTTCTTTTTAAGAGCGCGACGAACTCGCTCCACAGAGGGAGGCCACCCCGACTCCGAAAATATGCCTGCTCTGAAACCAGACATATGCGCTCGCTGGTCAGTGAGAGACTTCACCGAGTGCGCCTCGCATCTCGGAAACAACCTAGTGGAACTCGCCCGATTGTCATAGGATTGTATGGAGGGGTAGGAGACAGCGGAATAGCACAGGTGGGGGAAAGTAACTTGATGGTCACTCTACTTGGACTGAACAATGGCAGGGTGGTTGTCAAATCAAAGGGGAATATGGCTTGTAAGAATTGCAATGGCCAACTCGATTGTTTCATTTACATCCTTACAACTATTCAATGAATTTTCTAATAACGCCCAATCATCAATCACATTTAGTTTATTGACTGGTGTTATATCTGGATCTATATTAATTATCTTTGTTTGGTCTATACTCCCTCAAGACGGACCACCATTCAAAAAGCCCGAAAACGAAGTAGATTTTCACACACCTCAAGAGACGTGGATGGGTAGCGAACTAATGGTTGATTTAGGATTCTATTATATTTCTTGGTATTTTACAGTTCCATTTTTTGCGGCCTTTGGTGCAGTTACATTCTCAATTTTTACCATTGGGTGGCTTGGACCGGTTCTCGGTGCTGTAATTGGAGGAGTGATTGCGGATTACCGTATTTGGAATTTCAAAATACCAAAATTATTTCCTGACGAATTTCTTGATGAATATGAAGGAGAAATATCATCACCACTAAAACGAATGAGAAATGCAGTAATATCTATCATTATCGGTATAGCGGTCTCTATCGTAGCCGGCGAATTAACAAAAAGCGGATTTAGTGCGACAATTAATAAGATTCTTGAATCATCAAATGAAATATCGTTTGATCCGTCACTGTTTGGCGTGATTTTCTTGACTACATCTGTATTTATTGGGGGAATTGCGCTCGGTACAATCGCTGGTTATCTGCTTGCAGTATTGTTGACAGATTTGTATAAAGAAGGGTTCGCGCCTCATCCAATTCAGGGAACCTCCTTGGCTAATGTTGCTAAATATTATGACATAAAATTAGTAAAGGCTTGGTTCTTATATTACATAGTATGTTTATGTAACCATATGTTTGATAATGAGGATATGATTAAATCAAAGCAGAATCATATAAGAGGATTAACAGTAAAATTAATTTCGATAATAGTCGTTCCTTTGGTTTCTTTTGGGATTATAACATTTTATTTCAGTGAATATTATATCTTCAACCCATTTCTTATTGAAGCGATTCTAAAACCTCTAAATCCATTACCATCTTTCTTGATAGGTTTGTTTATGTGGGCTGCATTACTAATACCTGTGTTGATTTATCAAGCCAATTCGTTTATGTGGCCGGGACTTAAGATAGGAGAGAAGTTCTTGTCTATAAAAATCACTTTGTTCGTATCATTAGTTTATACCTTCATTTTTCCGTTCCCAGCATTTGCATCACTTATAATAATGTATATATTATTTAAAATACATACGTTAGATGAGGAGGTTGAGTTTAGGTTGGTTCTCAATATGAATTGGAAAGAAATGCCCTTGTGAAACTTTCCAACCGGACAATTGAGCGCCCGATTGTCATAGGATTATATGGAGGGATTGGACAAGTGATGCCGTATATAGAAAACACCTCGTGTACCTCGGCCGATGACCGACGGGATAACACAGGTGGGGTGTGAAGTGAATACACCCTCGAACACCTACACTTTCTCGACGTACCCTCCTCCGAAGGTGTCGCTGTTGGTTCGGCAGACCTTCCGTATGGTCATCTCCCCATACGTGGCTCCGTCAGAAGAGTGTACCTCATCCCACTTCTGTCGCATCCGCCCAGAGGCTCGGAAACACTCGTCCATCAACTGCTGGTCACCCTTGCACCAGTAGTAGAGTTGCTTCACGAAGGCCATATCTGCCTCCGATGCAGACGGTCGCCCTTCATCGCTCCCTTGCCACAGTCGAAGTACCTCTTGGTCGACGTCCCACTCGCTGTGCTTGACGCAGGCTCGGATGGTTCGCCGTACCTGCTCGGGAGTCGCATCCGTCTCCTCTCCGTCGAACTCCTGTTCACTCACAGGCTTCTGCTGGCTCGTGAAGGAGAACTTCTGGCATTCGGGGAGATAGTCGCCCTGCACCTCTCCGACGACTGTGGGCCTGCTCTCGACCGAGGTGGAGCCGTCGTACACGTCTCCCGTGAGGACGAAGTACTGCCCATCGTCGTACACTTCGAGGTGTCCTGCCTCGGATAAGTTGCCTCGATGCTTGTGGTCATCCGAGTGGTCACCTTCTGCGATGACGTGTAGCCCTGCCCCTGAACTCGATACCTCGGTGTAGGAGTCGAGCAGTCGCACGATTCCGAGTGCCTCGCTAGTAAACTCGCCGTCTACCTTCACATCATCGAGGTCGAAGCCGATGAAGGGACCACTCTCGGTGAAGACGAAGGCTACCTCTCCACCGAGTTGCTCGGCCTTGTCTCGCGCCTCGGTGAAGGTGAGCAGATTCACCAACTTCTGCCACCCCTTCGACGGAGCGACCGGCTTCTTGTCCTGTGTCACGAGCCACTGGTCGTGGTCTTTCAGCCGACTGGGGAAACGGTCACCACAACCTGTGTTATCCTCGCTGTCCTGCTGGAAGGTGAAGTCGAAGCGACTCATCGGCCCTCACCTCCGTACTTGTCCCACACGTACTTGACCAACTGCTCGCCATCTACATCGAGCATCTCCTCGGCTACGTCTACCAGATAGGAGTCTTTCACTTCCTCCACATCGTCGTACTTGTAGAGGGTGGCGAAGCCGAGTGCGGCTCCGTCGATGCCCTCGTAGAAGCGGCTAAAGCCTTGGAGTGGCTCTCGAATCACGCGACTGCGGGCCTGTTCTTTCACGAGCGTCTCGCTCTCGGCTTGGGAGAGGATGACACTGGCTCGTCGGTGGGTGAAGACGTGTTCCTGTCGCACACGCTGGCCGTCCCATCCCTCGTAGGTATGGCCGCGACCGTGATGGAGGACGAAGAACCGTTCGTACCGTTCGGTGTTCCACGCCTCCCGTGCGTAGAACGTCGTACGAGCCTTCGAGCAGGCTGGAAAGGTCGGCTGGAAGTCGTACTGATGCTTGTCCTTCTGCACCTCGTCCCACGACTTCGAGCCTGTGTCGAGTCGCTCCTCTAACGCGATGGGTTGCCCTCCATCGGTTTCTGGTCCGTCCTTGCTACTCATCCTTGGAACCTCCCATACTGGTGATGGGCTTCCATCCGACGAGTCGCTGGATAGCCCTCTCCCGATAACAGGCCATCCTGTTTTTGAGAGTGGGTGTTTCTTTGTCCACATCCACGCCCTCCTCGGACGCTTCCCTGTCTTCCTGATTGCCAGAGTCGTTGCTGTTCGTTGGCATATCTGGTCACCACGCAAGTCAGACCCATCGCTCAAGAGCCGTCCTGCACAGTTCTACGACTGGCAGACCCACTGCTCAGACCACCGTCTACACAGACACCCTCAGCAGGAGAAGTGGCTACTCAGCGAGCGATACGTTTCTGACTTCCTTACACTATTGTTCGGGAGATTAGTACTTAAAGGTGGCGACCAATTCTATCCCTGTTTTCTGGACACTGATTCGTTATTGGACGCTTTCTCTAGACGAACGTGGACAGCACATCACTCTTAAACCCCACTGTGTTATCCCTGCTGTCTGTCATACAAGCGAAGGGTGTTTACCACTCCCTTCACCCTCTCATACAATCCTATGACAATCGGGCGGTCACATCGAGTCGAGGTACTCCCTCCGTTGCTCCATCTTCTCCTCCTCGGTCAGTTGGGAGTAGTGCTTTTCGAGCGTTTCAGGCGAGGAGTTCACACGGTCGGACACCACCTGCTTGGGCACGTCGTTTCGTAGCAGGTGGGTGATGGCTCCCCTCCGAACGTCGTGCGGTGACACGCTGGACGGACACTTGCTCGCGTGGGTGTAGGTAGCCGCCTCACAGGAGTTCGGGTCACGACCGTGCGGGCACTCCTGACCGTAGGCACACGGACGAGTCACGGCATACACCATCTCCCGAATCTTCGACCGGTGCATCCGACCGTACCGAGTCGTGAACAGTGGTTCTCGCCCGTAGTCGTCGGTCACGTCGTCACGAGTCACGGTGACGTAGTCCTGCAACACCTCGCAGACGTCTTCCGAGAGGGCACAGATACGCTCGCCCGACTGTTTGTTCTTCAGGTTGGTTTCGGTATCGGGCCGATGGCGTATTTCGAGTGCCTGCTCCTCTGCATCGAAGTCAGAGACATCGAGGGAGTGTGCGGCTCCCATCCGACAACCAGTATGCCACAGCACGGTGAGGAGTGCGTGTCGTTTCGAGGCGTACTCGTACTTCCCGAGGTAGTTGAGGACTTGCTCTGCCCTCTCCGCTTCGAGGATGCTGTCACTGACCGCTTCCTCGTCTTCGACCGAAGGAATGAGCATCTTGTCGTGCAAGCCCTGCTCGACGCCGTCGATGGATTCGAGGAACTTCACGAACACTCGCAGGGTCGAGAGTTGTCCCTTGAGAGTGATGGTTTTCAGGTCGCCGTCCTCCTTGCGCCAGAGCCGGTACTCGTGGAGTGAGCGGGCCGTGAGTTCGTTGAGTTTCGTGATGCTCTCCTGCTCGCACCACTTCACGAACGGCTTGAGACGGTAGTGATAGCCCTGTAGCGTTGCTTCTGCAACCTCGTCACGCCGTTGTGCGAGGAACATCTCTTTCGCTTCTGCGGGAGCGATGGGTTCGAGTTCTGCCATTGTTTGCTCTCCGCAGAACACCGGATTGTGGGTCGGGGAAGCGTCGTCCAATCGCCCGACAGCACGTTATTTTCGCGTCGTCTTCCCGAGGTTCAAATCCGGGAGGCGGCATTTTCCTGCGAACGAAGCGAGCAGTGGAAACGCTCCCGAGCGGGTTTGAACCGGGGAGCGAGTCTCGGATTCGCGGTGGTTCAGCTCTCCGAGCGGAGCGAGGAAATCTGCCACTGCGGTATGTCTGTACTGCTAATCGGCAATGAGCACGTCCGACAGAGAGCGTCAGCGAATCGTCTACGTCTCAGAGGTCTTCGAGGTCCCAGCCGACGAACGGTTGTTCGGGTTCGACGTCGAGGGCTTGGAGGAGGCGGGCGAGGCCGAGGTAGCAGCCGGCGAGGGCGGTGACGCCGACGATAGTCGGGTCGTTGTAGTGGGTGGCGAGGCGGTCGTAGCGGGCGTCGGTGACAGCGCCGTCGACGAACTGTTCGACGTAGGCGGCGAGGGCGGCGTGTTCGTCGGCGAGGTGAGTGTGTTCTTCGCGGGAGATGGCGAGGACGGTGTCGACGTCGAGGCCGGCGTCGAGGGCGACGCGGACGTGTTGGTGCCATTCGTAGGCGCAGTCGGCGTGGAAGGAGGCGGCGAGGATGACGACTTCGCGTTCGTGGGGGGTGAGGCCGCTCTCCGCCCAGACGCGGCCGGCGTAGGTTCGGAAGGCGTCGAGGAGGGGAGGGTTTTGGCCGATGGCGCGGTAGACGTTGAGCGTGCCGCCTTCGAGGGAGTGGCGGCGGTCCTCGTCGGGGACGTCCTCGCCGGAGAGAGTGTCGAGGAGGTCGCGTTTCTCGGCCGGGAAGTCGTCGGGGTCGACGTACGGGATGCGTGCCATACCCGTCTCATTCGACCGCAGGTATGTAGGTGTAGGCGGCGAGGGGAGCGAGACCGAGAGGCGGGACGGAGGAGCGGCGGGAGGAGGGCGACGCGGAAAGCGCTTTGTGGCGGCCGGTCGAGGTGTGGAGTGATGGTCGGCGTATCCGGGGACGCGGCGGGTCGAGTCGAGCGGGGGTTGCTCTACGTGATGAGTGCGCTCTACGTGGGTGCGGGCGTGATGCATTTCGTCGCGCCGCGGTCGTTCGAGCGCATCGTGCCGCCGGGGTTCCCGAACCCGCGGGGGCTCGTCTACCTGTCGGGGGTGGCGGAGGTCGCGCTCGGGCTCGGCGTGCTGGTGCGGCGGACGCGGCGGGCGTCGGCGTGGGGGCTGGTGGCGTTGCTGGCGGCGGTCTTCCCGGCGAACGTCTACATGGCCGTCGACGACGTGGCGGCGGCGCTCGTGCCGGACGAACACCGGCGCGCGGCGCAGATTGCGGCGTGGGTGCGTCTGCCGCTCCAGGGCGTCTTGATGCTCTGGGCGTGGTGGTACACGCGAACGCGCTCGGGTTCGGGTGCGGATTCCGAGCGCTCGACCGCGGAGTGAGGAGCCACCACGCCTACCGGTGTGGGCGAGCGAGTACGGGCGAGATGAAGCAGTCGAATCCGGTTCTCACGGTCGGCGCGGCGTTGTTCGTGCTCCCGGTTCCGGGGACGTTCGTGACCGGTGCACTCGTGCTCGTCGCCGGGCTGGTCGCGCGCTGGTTCGGTCGGTAGGTCCAGTACGTTCTTAGTCGGCGTCGCCGAACCCCGTGTATGAGCGGGTCGCGCGACGCCGTGTACGAGGGTGAAGTGTCGGGGCGGGTCGCCCGGCACGGCGTCGAGGAGTTCGGGTTCGACGTCGACACCGGCGTGACCGTCGAGTACGCGTTCCGCGTGCGGTCAGGGCCGAACGCGGACGTCGTCGTGGTCGACGCGGCGAACATGGCGACGTGGCGCGCGGGGACGGCGACGTCGTACTACTCGCATCTCTCCGCGCTCGACGTCCGGGACGCCTCGCGGTCGGGATCGCTCCCGGCGGGCGAGTACGTCGTCGCCGTCGACAACACCGCGATGGGGCAGGCGCGCCCGCCGCTCACGGGGTCCGACGACGCCGCCGCAGTCGTGTTCGATCTTCGATACGTCGTCTCCAGATAGATATCGCCGCGGAGAGGCGTGGCCGACACGGTTATTCCACCGGAGCGAGAGTGAACGACAAGCCAGAGGCACAGTATGGAACGGAAACGAATCGGCGTCGTCGCCGTCGCGGTAATCGTGGTCGTCGCCGCGGGCGCGTACGCGGTGTTCATGGGTGTCGGTCCCGTTCCCGGCGGGGGCGGTGACGGGAACGTGTCCGGCTATCCGACCGCGTCCGACGGGAACACGTACAACGGGACGGACGACGGCGGGATGGCCGGCGGGCCGCCGTTCACGTTCAGCGTCGACGAGATAACGCAGTGCGGGCAGACCTGCCGGAACGTCACCGTCACCCTCAACAACGAGCAGTCGACGGCGGCGAAGAACGTCACCGTCTACAGCCGCATCTACGCGGGGAACAACACGAACCCCGACAACCGCGTGTGGAGCGGGAGACAGCAGGTCGGACAGATCGCCGCCAACAGCTCCTACACGGACACGCAGACGGTGAAGCTCTCCTACTCCGAGGGGTACGCCGTCCAGCAGCACGACGGCTGGATCACCATCCTCACCACGGTCAAATCCGAGGGAGAAACGGTGACGTTCAAGATGCAGCGGGACGCCACCTGATTCGGTCCGGTCGGCGTGACTGCAGTGGCGAGCGACGTCGCGCATCTCGGCTACCCCCTCTTTCCACCGCTCGCCGCCGCGTCAGACTCGCTCTTCACACGCCGGCACGCTTGGGAGTTCCCGTGGGGCGTCCCGGGCGCGCTCACCATCGGTCCGGGAGCCGGCTGGCTCGCTACCGTCATCGTCTCCACCAGCTACCGGCCCTCAGAGGGCGCGTTCACCGTCCCACCCGCCGTCTACGCGATGAACGTCGCCGTGTCGAGCACGCTCGCCGCCCCGCTCTACGCCGGCTGGCAGCGATACCGGTGGCGGCGACCCTGAGCTACGCGCGCCACTGCTCGTGGAGTTCGCCGAGGTGCGCGCGCGTGTCCGACTCGACGAGCGAGGCGAGCGCGTTCACGTCGAAGGAGTACTGCAGGTCGCCGTTCCGCCGGACGAGTTCGCGCGCCCGGAGGCCCGCGAGGAGGCTGTGCACCGCCTCGACGGACCGCCCCGTCCGGTCGGCGATGTCGTGCGCCGACACCGGCGCGTCCGAGACGAGGACCTCGTAGATGCGTTCCGCCGTCCGCTCGTTGCACTGTGACTCCCGGCGCGCCGCCTGCAGGCGCACCGCCACCGCGGGCTCCGTGAGGAAGTCGTCGTCCGACCACTCCTCGCCCGCCAGCCCCTCCGCTTCCGCCGTCTCGACGACTTCCGCGCCGTCCTCGGGGACGAGCGACCGCGTCTCCTCGCGGGCTTCCACGCCCGAGGAGTCGGGGACTTCGACCGCGCTCGGCGCGTTCCGCGCGGCCGCCGCCGTCTCCAACTCCCGCTCGCGCTCTAGCTCTGTCTCCAACTCCTCGATGCGCTCCTCTAACTCCGCGACGGCCGCGGGCGCGCCCTCGTCGGCGGCGTCAGCGTCACCGTCGGCGGCGTTCGCGCCGGCGGTCGGGAGCTGTGACTGGATGGCGTCCGGCGCGCCGTGCGCCATCGCGTTCGCGAGCTTCCGCGCGGCATCGGAGACGTCCTTCGCCTGCGACAGTTCGTTCTCCAGTTCGGCGATGCGCTGCTCGCGGTTCTCCAGCTTCCGCTCTAAGTCCGCGATGCGGTCCTCGCGTTGCTCTTTCACCTCCGAAATCTCGCCGAGGTCCTCGACGAGCGCGTCGCTCACCGACTTCAACTCCGGGCGCTCGAAATCGTCCAGCCCCGGGGTCGCGCCCGCGTCGAACGTCCGCTTGCGCTTGAAGCGGAAGCGACTCACCTCCGCGTCCGCCCAGTCGAACTGCACGAACGCCTCGCCGGGTTCGAGGTCGGACACCGCCGACCCGTACTCGTCGCCGACGATTCGCCCCACGACCTTCGTGTCGTTCTCCCACGTGAGGCGGTGCCAGACGAGCCAGTTCGCCTGCGTGATGAAGTCCTTCTTCACGTCCGCCGGCCGCTGGCTGATGCCGACGATGCCGAGGCCGTGTTTCCGCCCGCGCTTCCCGACCTTGATGAGCATTCGTCCTGTCTCGCCCATCCCGCCGCCCTCCGGGATGTACTCGTGGCACTCCTCGATGACGAGCAGGAAGGGCTTCTTCAGCTTCTTCTCCTTCGCGAAGAGGTGGCGAGCCGTCTCCCGGACCAGCTCGTCGGATGCCTCCTCGTCGAGGAAGCCGGAGACGTCGAGAATGACGGGAACGTTCTCCTCGAGGGCGAGCGTCGCGAGTTTCTCCGCGTGCTCGGGGAGCACCTGAATGTCGCACTCCTCGTCCGCGCCCGCGTGCAGGAGTTCGTACTCCTCCTTGAGGCCGTAGTACTCGCCGTCCGTGTCGACGACGAGCACCGGATACCCCTTCTCGAGGAGTTCCTCCATCACGACGCTCGTCGTGTTACTCTTTCCCGACCCGCTCTTCCCGGTGACGAACCCGCGGCCGGTGAGGACTTCGACGACGGGGAGGTCGACGGGGTCGCCCTCCGAGGTCTCGCCGACGCGGATGGTCTGCTCGTCACCGTCGGCGCTCGATGAAGAACCCATTCGTTGAGAGGACTCACGCGGCCGGGGGCGAAGAAACTTACCGTCGCCCGAGGGATTCGGGGCTACCGGCGGGCCGGGTGGTCGGCGGGCAGACGGTCGCTCCCCGTGAGCGTCCCGCGGAGCGTCGCACCGGCTGTCTCGCGCATCAGGCCGCGTTCGCGGAGTTCGGGGACGACGAGGTCGACGAAGTCGCGGAGGCCGTCGGGGCGCACGACCTCCTTCACGTTGAAGCCGTCGACGCCGACCTCGGTGTACCAGCGCTCGATCTCGTCCGCGACCTGCTCGGGCGTTCCGACGACGACCGGGCTCGTGGTGCCGAGGCCGGCGTACTGCGCCATCTCGCGTACCGTCCACTCGCGGTCGTCGTTCTTCGTGAAGGCGTTCACGACGCCCTGCATCGCCTGGGTCTCGATGTGCTCGACCGTCTGGTCCGGGTCCAGCTCGGAGAGGTCCATATCCACGAACCCGGAGAGGAGCGTGAGAACGCCCTCGACGTCGATTCCCTCCTTGTAGGATTCGTGTTTCGCCTCGGCGATTTCCGCCGTTTCGCCGACGATAGGGACGATACCCGGGAAGAACTTGAGCGAGTCCGGGTCGCGGCCGTAGGACTCCGCGCGCGCTTCGAGGTCCTCGATGTAGTCCATCACGGCCCGCTCGTTCGGCTGACTCACGAAGACGGCCTCCGCGTGCTTCGCGGCGAACTCCCGGCCGCGGTCGCTGGAGCCGGCTTGGTAGATGACGGGCGAGCGCTGCGGGCTCGGCTCGCAGCCGTGCGGCCCCGGCACCCGGAAATAGTCACCGTCGAAGTCGATGCCGTGCACCTTCTCGGGGTCGGTGTAGACGTCGGACTCGCGGTCCGCGACGACGGCGTCGTCCTCCCAGGAGTCCTCCCAGAGGCGGTAGACGACCTCCATGAACTCGTCGGCGCGGTCGTAGCGCTCGTCGTGCTCGATCATCCCCTCCAAGCCGAGGTTGGCGGCCGCGGACTCCAGGTAGGACGTGACGACGTTCCACGCCACCCGGCCGTCCGTGACGTGGTCGAGCGTCGAGAACTCCCGCGCGAGCTGGTAGGGGTGGTTGTACGACGTCGACTTCGTGATGGCGAACCCGAGGTCGTCGGTGACCTCGGCCATCGCGGGCACGACGTACGCCGGGTCGTTCGACGGCGTCTGCACGGCCTTCTCGATGGCGGGGTCGCGAGAGTCGTCGAAGACGTCGTAGATGCCGCGGACGTCCGCGAAGAACACGCCGTCGAACCCGCCGCGCTCCGCGGTGCGCGCGACCTCCGTCCAGTAGTCGGTGTCGGTGTAGCGGGTCGACTGGTCGCCGGGGTAGCGCCAGCTCCCGACGGAGACGTGCTCGACCGCGTTCATCGTGAAGAGATTGAGATGAATCCCGTCGTCACTCATACCGAGAGGGAGGCGAAGGAGACCCTAAGCGGGACGGGACGCGGCGAATACGTGGGGTGTTCTCACCGCTCCGTCACCGAGACCGGCAAGCTTCGCTGGGTGTGGGCTGACAGGCGACGCCGCTTCCTCGGGCCGGCGCGTCACACACCCGCCTCGACCGGGCCCGAGCACTCCTCACAGCATACAGCGACTTCGCCGCGCTATCGCACTTGAACTCTCGGCGAGAGCAGGGTGGGGAGCCGCCCGCGTGAATCGGCTGTTGGTCCGACTCTCAGGGGTGGGAATTCGGAAGGGGCGGTCGCGTCGCGTGTCTCTTCGGCGGCCCCTATCCCGAACGCCGGTGAGGGATATGCCGGCGAGAGCGCGCGAGGCGGCCGGGGCTTTCGGAGGCGGCGGAGTCGGTTGGAGAGTGGATTGCGGTCCTGGAGTGGTCTACTAGCAGGCGCAGTAGTACTCTCGCGTGCCGAGTTTGGCTTGGAGGACGTCGTAGGCGGGTTCGGGGTCGTCGGGACGGTAGACGCCGGCGACGGTTCTGGCGTTCTCGTCGCCGCTCATGAGCGCGAGCCAGTCGGATTTGGCGAGGACGTCGTGGGTCTGATTGGTGGCGAGGCTGTCGAGGTAGTCGGGGAGGTAGACCCACTGTTCGGTGTCGGTCTCCTCGGACTGGTAGTCGGCGTCGACGGCGTCAGCGTCGACGGCGTCGGCGTAGGCGGCGTAGGGGAGGTTGCGGCCGGCGGCGACGGGGAGGCCGATCCACTTCCAGGGGCGGGTGTTGACGTCGAGGAGGACGTAGTCCTCGCGCTCGGCGTCGTAGACGAACTCGGCCTCGCTGATGCCGTGATACCCGGTTTCGTCGAGGACGGCGAGGGCGCGGTCTTCGATGTCGGGTCGGTCGACGGTTTCGACGACGCAGGAGGTGCCGAAGCCGAAGGGGTGGCGGACTTTCGGGTTGCCGACGACGGCGAGGGCGTCGTCAGTGCCTGATTCGGGGACGTAGGAGGCGAGCGAGCAGTCTTCGCCGACGGCGACGTCGACTTTCTCCTGCGCCATGATCTGGATGTCGTGGTCGCGGGCGGTCGCGATGGCGTCGGCGAGCTGGTCGCGGTCCTCGACCTCGATGACGTTCGTGCCGGCGGCCTCTTCGAGTTCGCGCTTGTAGGCGGGCTTGATGACGAGCGGGAGGTCGAGTTCCGCGGCGAGGTCGTCGGGGTCGGTGTCGGCGTCGATGGGAATCGTATCGGGGTAGGGGACGCCGAGGTCGTCGGCGACCTCGTAGAGCGAGGATTTGTCGAGGACGCTGTCGACGATATCGAAGTCGGCGAAGGGGAGTCGGACGCCCTCGGGGTCGGCTTCGGCGAAGGCGAGCGCCCACTCGTCCATGCAGCCGAAGGCAACAGGCGCGTGGTCGAGTTCGGCGGCGAGGGTTTCGACGTCGGCGGTGAAGCCGGCGAGGTCGTCGAGGGGGTAGGTGACTTGGCCGGCGTAGTCGACGGCGTCGCTACCGGAGGCCGCACCGGTGCCCGTTCGGTCGATGGCGACGACGGGGACGCCGTGCTGGCTGAGGGCGCGCGCGACGCCGAGACCGGTGACGTGGGCGTTCGCGACGAAGGCGGGCGGCTGGTCGAACTCGGCGTCCGCGAGCGCGTCGCGGAGGCCGTCGAAGTCGAGGAAGCTCATACGCGTGCTTGCGGCCCTCGCGGGCTAAAGCGCACGGAAAGTCACGCAGGCTCGCCGGTAGTCGAGACACAGGAGAGCGCCGCCCTCGCGGGCGACACGGCAGACCTTTACGGGGTGTTCGCCACGGTTTCGTATGGATTACGCGGCGCGGTTAGAGCGGGCGATGGCGGCGACGCCGGATTTCACTGCGGAGCACGACCGGCTTGACGTCCCGGAGCCGACGGCGCAGCGGGACGGGGCGTTCACGCGGCTGACGAACCTCGGGGACATCGCGGACGCGCTCTCGCGCGACGCCGAGCACGTCCACTCCATCATTCAGCGGGAGCTGGGGACGGCGGGGCAGTTCGAGGGCGAGTGGGCGCGGTACAACGGGAACTTCTCGCCGTCGGACTTTCAGGAGGCGCTCGACGCGTACGTCGCGGAGTTCGTGACGTGCTCGGAGTGCGGGCTGCCGGACACGAAGCTCGTGATGGAGAACCGCAACCGGATGCTGCGGTGTGAGGCCTGCGGGGCGTTCCGGCCGGTGAAGAAGCGGTCGTCGGCGACGAAGCAGCGCCAGCAGGAGGCCGTGGAGGAGGGCCGGACGTACGAAGTGGAGATTACGGGCACCGGGAGAAAGGGCGACGGGACGGCGGAGCGCGGGAAGTACACGATGTTCGTTCCGGGCGCGCAGGAGGGCGACGTCTGCCGGGTCTACGTGGAGAACGTCAGCGGGACGCTCGCGTTCACGCGCCGCGTCGAGTAAGACACGCTGCCCCGGTTCGGCAGACGGGCAGTGAAAATCGCTTCTCCGGTTCGACAGACGGGGAAGTGGAACTGCTGCTCCGGTTCCGCGCGGGGTTAGCGGCGGTGGAAGTCCGCGTCGGCGTTGTGGTCGGCGCGGTTTTGGAATTCGACTTCGCGCGTGGGGCTGGGGAGGTCGATGCCGTCCTGTTCGTAGCGTTTGTAGAGCGCGCGGAGGAGTTCGTGTTCCGCGCGTTCGTCGCTGAGGGGAGAGCGCACCCAGCAGCGGAGTTCGTAGTCGAGGGCGTAGTCGCCGAACTCGCGGAAGCGCATGCGGGGGGCGGGGGTGTCGACGACGAGGTCTTCGCGTTCGGCGACTTCGAGCGTCGCGGCTTCGAAGTAGTCGATGTCGGTGCCGAAGGCGGGGGCGATGTCGAGGGTGATGCGGGTTTTCGGGCGGGGTGCGGATTCGTTCTGGATGCTCGTGGAGTTGAGGACGGAGTTGGGGACGGTGATGACTTTGTCCTCGCGGGTGAGGAGTTCGGTCGAGCGGATGGAGATATCGAGTACGGTGCCTTCGCGGCCGTCCTCTAAGACGACGTAGTCGCCGACGGTGTAGGTGTCGTCGAAGTAGAGGGCGACGGAGCCGAAGAAGTTCGCGATGGCGTCCTTCGCGGCGAAGCCGAGGGCGACGGAGATGAGGCCGGCGGACGCGAGGATGGGGGTGACGTCGACGTTCCAGATGCCGAGGACGGCGGCGGCGGCGACGAGGAGGAGGACGAAGGTGAGGAGGTTCTCGAAGATGGGGGCGAAGTCCTCGACGAGGTCGGACTGGCGGCCGGCGGCGACGAGGATGCGGTCGGCGAGGCGGAGGACGGCGCGCGTCCAGACGATGACGACGACGGTGAGCGCGCCGGCGTGGAGGTAGCGGGCGAGCGGGTCGGCGAGGGCGAGGTGCGTCGCGGCGGCGATGACGCCGGTGAGCGCGACGGTGGTGAAGACGGGGAGGCGGAGTTCTTCGTAGAGGATGACGTCGTACTGGGTGTCGGTGCTGTGGACGACGCGGCGGACGACGTGCACGCCGAAGAGCGTGACGAGCCACGTCGCGAGGCCGGAGGCGGCGACGACGCCGGCGAGCTTCGCCCACGTCGGGAGCGCGAGGAGCCAGTCGACGAGCGGTTGGACCGAACCCACCATATATTTTCATAGAACGTTTGGAAGAATATTAGTCCTGTGGGCGAGCGACGGGGCCGCGTCGCCTCGTCGGCGCTTCGAAGGCTTTAACCCCTGCGTACCCCTCAGACTCGGGTAGTAACCATGTCGGACAATCCGGCTTCCATGTACCGGGAGATCTCGAAGCCCTCGTACACGCGACGCGACTACGTCACGGGCATCCCCGGGTCCAAGATTGCACAGCACAAGATGGGCGACCTCCACAAGGAGCCGGAGGAGTACCCCGTCCAGATTAGCCTCGTCGCCGACGAGGAGTGTCAGCTCCGCCACGGTTCCCTCGAGGCCTCCCGCCTCTCCGCGAACCGTCACCTCATCAAGACGCTCGGCGAGGGCAACTACAAGATGATCCTCCGCAAGTTCCCGCACCAGATCCTCCGCGAGAACAAGCAGGCGACGGGCGCGGGAGCGGACCGTGTCTCCGACGGGATGCGCCAGGCGTTCGGCGTGCCGGTCGGCACGGCCGCTCGCATCTACCCCGGCGAGCGCCTCTTCACCGCGTGGTGTGACGTCGAGCAGGCCGCCGAAGTGAAGGAGGCCTTCCGCCGCGCGTACAACAAGATCACGCCCCCGTGCAAGATCGACGTCGAACGCGGCGAGGAGCTCCTCACCCGCCTCGACTAACTCCCTTCTCACCACCCGCTCGTGCGACTCGCGGTCGCGAACGACACCGAAACCCTCCACCGGCTCTCCGACCCCCTCGCCGAGCGCGACATTTACGCCGAACACGTCTCTCTCAGCAGGACGGTGACGGCGCTCTCCGACCCCGGCGTCGACGACTTCGACGCGGGGTTCGTCTTCCCCGGTCGCATCCCGGAGGGCGGCGTGTTGCAGAGCGTGCTCGGCGTGCCGTGGCTGAACTCCCGCGAGGCCGTTCTCACCTCTCGGAATAAGGCCGCGGTGACGGCGCGGCTCGCCCGCGCCGGCGTCCCCGTCCCGGACAGCGTCGTCGTCTCCCACCCGACAGAGACGGAAGACCTCACGGCGGCCGTCGAGCGGTTCGACCCGCCCGTGGTCATCAAGCCGAACTCCGCGACGCGCGGCGTCGGCGTCGCGAAAGTCCACGACACCGACTCGCTGCTCGGCGTCGCGGACTACCTCGACCTCGTCCACGACTACCGCGCGACGGCGGACAAGACCTTCCTCGTGCAGGAGTTTCTTCCAGACGCCGTCGACTACCGCGTCATGGTCCTCGACGGCGAATACGCCGGCGCGGTGAAGCGCGAACTCCCCGCGGAGGCGGAGGGCTGGAAGCACAACGTCCACCGCGGCGCGACCGCGACCGCCGTCGACCTCGACGACGACCTCCGCGACCTCGCGGAATCCGTCGCGGACGTCCTCGACATCGACTTCCTCGGCGTCGACCTCCTCGTCAGCGACGACCGCGCGGTCGTCACGGAGACGAACGCCCGACCGACCGTCGACAGCTTCGAGAAGTACGAACCCGACTTCCTCGACCGGCTCGTCGACCTCCTCCGCGACCTCCCCTGACCCGCCCGCGGCACGCTGCGGTACGAGCCGGTTCGTCAGACGGCGAGGTATCGGGACGAGCCGGTTCGTCAGACGGCGAGGTCCCGGCACCGATGGACGCGTGTTGATGGACACGCAGACTGATGGACGCAGGGGTTTTTGCGTGCGCGTCACGTTTCTCGGTGTAGCTATGCGCGCCGAGGATTCGACAGCGGTGAGCGCCTGATGGCGTTCTCCCGGCGGTTGTTCGCGAAGGCGCTCGTGGGCGCTGGGTCGATTCCGCTCGCGGGGATGGCGCTCGACGCTATGCGGGGCGCAGGAGACGACGCGCCGAGCGCGGGCGACCGGAGCGCGAGCACCGCGGGCCGCGCCGACGTGACGAGCGACAGTCCGGGCGAGCCGCGGAATCAGCCGTCGTCGCCGGCGGATCGGACCTTCTCGCTGGGCGCGCGCCGCGCCGGCGAGGGCGGGACGCCGCTCGACTCGACGACGCAGTACCTCTACAACCGCCGGTATCCCGCGCCCGAACTCCGCGTGCCCGCGGGCGACACGATACAGGTAGCGGTGGAGAACGACCTGCCGAAGGGAACGGGGACGACGGTGCACTGGCACGGCGTCCCCGTGCCGAACGAGATGGACGGCGTCCCCGGCGTGACGCAGGACCCGATTCCGCGCGGGGAGTCGATGACGTACGCCTACGAGGCGAGCCCGCCGGGCACCTACATGTACCACAGCCACGTCGCCCAGCAGATGGACCGCTCGCTGTTCGGGCCGCTCGTCGTCGAGGAGGAAGAGCCGCGGCTCGACTACGACCGGGAGGTCGTCGTGTTCGTCGACGACTACCTCGCCGCGACGCCCCCGACAGAGGAGAATCCGGACGTCCCGCTCTACGACGGTATCGTGGTGAACGGGAGGCTCCCGGACGACCCCCAGGAGGTCGGCGTGACGGCGGGCGAGCGCGTACGTTTCCGCTTCATCAACGGCGCGAGCGCGGGCGTCTTCGACCTGCGGCTCGCCGGCCACACGCTGAAGGTGACGCACGCGGACGGGCGGCCCGTCGACCCCGTGCAGGTCGATTTCCTCCGGTTCGGCTCGGCGGAGCGCTACGACGCCGTCGTCGAGTTCGACAACCCCGGCGCGTGGGAGTTAGCGGCGACCCCAGTGAACGCCGGCGACCTCGGAGATCCGGAGTGGGGACGGCTCGTCGTCGACTACGAGCAGTCCTCGGCCAGCCCGCAGAGCCCGCGGGGGTCGCCGACGCGCCTCGACCGCTCGATGCTCCGCGCCGTCGAACGCTACGGCCACGTCCGGGGGTCGCCCGACCGCGAGTACGGGCTCACGCTCTCCCCCGGCGACGACGGCGCGTGGCTGATGGGCGGGCAGAGGTATCCAGACGCCGACCCGCTCAGCGTCTCCCCCGGCGACCACGTCCGCGTGACGATGCGGAACGAGAGCGAGATGTACCACCCGATGCACCTCCACGGCCACTTCTTCAAAGTCGGCCACGCCGTCAGGGACACCGCCCTCGTCGCCCCCGGCCAGCAGGTCACCTTCGACGTCTACGCCGACAATCCGGGAGAGTGGTTCTTCCACTGCCACAACCAGTACCACCTCGCCTCCGGCATGGCGCGCGTCGTCTCCTACGACCGGCAGGCCTGAGCCGCCCGAGACAGGGTATCCTGGGCGGGGCAGCCCGATTACGTGACCGACGAGCGAGAGAGTTCTGGTTCTGAAGGGTCTCACGAGGGCGAGGGGGGAGGTCTTCCGAAACGCCGCGGCTGTGTGGTTCGCTACCGCTATCGCTCACCAGAACGCGAGAAGAACGAGAGATGATGGAGAAACCGGGGTTATTCGAAGGTGATGTCGGCGGAGTCCTCGGCGCGGTCGAAGGTGACTTCGAGGACGCCGTTGTTGTAGGTCGCGTTCGCGGAGCGTTCGTCGACGCGGACGGGGAGCGTGATGCGGTCCTCGTACTCGCGGGTGTCGCTGACGGCGTTGATGGTGAGGACGTCGCCGTCGCACTGGAGGGAGATGTCCTCTTTCTCGAGGCCGGGGATGTCGGCGACGACGCGGAGTTCCTCTTCGAACTCGTGGACGTCGACGTGGATGTCGCTCCCGAAGCCGTTCTCGTCGAGGTCGCCGGGGCCGTTCGTGCCCGTCATCTCGTCCATCATGCGTTCGATCTCCCGGAAGAACTCGTCGAAGGGGTCGTCCCGGTCGTCTCTCCTCATTACGCTCTCCGGTTAGGGAGACACGCAGGTAAGGTTTCGGGGTAGCCCCGAATTCGCCTCTTCCGGGTGTCAGTCGCCGGCGGAGGCGTGGCCGGCGCTGGCGTTCGCGCGGAGGCCGTCGCGGATGTCGCTGCCGCGGACGAGGAGGTAGAGGGTGCCGGCGAGGACGACGGCGGCGGCGAGGTAGAAGGGGGTGGCGAGGCCGTAGGTCTGACCGAGGTAGCCGGCGAGAACGGGGGCGACGGCCGCGCCCGCCCAGCGCAGGCAGTTGTAGGCGGCGGAGGAGACAGCGCGAGAGTGCGGGCTGGACTCGATGGCGAGCGTGGTGAAGAGGGCGTTGGCGACGCCGCAGCAGACGCCGGAGAGGACGATGACGGCGAGGAGAGCGGTTGTGCCGACGGTGAGGCCGGCGGCGGCGAGGACGGCCATCATGCCGACGAGGGTGCCGCCGAGGGTGGGGATTTCGCCGAACCGGCGGATGAGGGCGGTGGAGAGAAAGACGGAGGAGACGGCGACGAGCGCGCCCCACGCGAAGTAGACGACGCCGAGTTGGACGCTGGTGAGGTCGGCGACGGTGAGCGGCGAGTAGGCGAGGATGGTGAAGAAGCCGAAGGAGTAGGTGAGGCCGACGAGGGCGTTCGTGCGGAGGGCGTCGGAGCGGTAGCCGGCGAGGACGTCGCGGACGGTCTGTTTCTCCTCACGGGTTTCGGGGTCGGAGACGGTGGCGTAGGTGGTGAGGAAGCCGACGGCCATGAGGACGGCGGTGCCGAAGAAGGGGATGCGCCAGGAGGCGGAGCCGAGGACGCCGCCGAGGAGGGGGCCGGCGGCGATGCCGAGGCCGAGCGCGGCCTCGTAGAGGAGGATGGCTTCGGCGACCTCGGTGGAGAGGCCGACGATGATGGCGAGCGCGGTGCTGGTGAAGAGGGCGTTCCCGAAGCCCCAGCCGCCGCGGAGGACGGCGAGCGCGAGGACGTCCGGGGCGAGCCCGCAGAGCGCGGCGAAGCCGGCGACGAGCGCCATGCCGAGGAGGACCGTGTTCTTGCTGCCGATGCGCGTGGAGAGCGCGCCGGAGACGAGCATGGCGAGCGCCATCACGAGGATGTAGCTGCTGAAGAGGAGTTCGACCATCGCGTGGGACGCGCCCATCTGCTGTCCGATCTTCGGGAGGATGGGGTCGACGACGCCGATGCCGAGGAAGGCGACGAACGTCGCGAAGGCGGTGGCGAGGACGGGGGTCGGGTAGGCGTCGAGCCGGCCGGTCAGGGACACGAGAACATCACTACCGGTGGGGAGGTCGCGGAGGGGTAAACGACCGGCGAACAGCGGAGGCGTGTTCCGGGACCGACAGGGACCAGTAGGCGCGTTTACTTCGGGTTACTCGCCGCCGAGGTCGACGCCCATGGCCTGGTTGGTGGTGCGGACGCTCTCTTCGGCCGTGGTGTCGGCGTCGGTGACGGCGCGGATGGCGTCGACGTTCTCCGGGACGACGTCGGACTCCTGGTGGATGGCTTCGAAGAGGTAGAGGTCGCGGCCTTCGGTGTTGACGGACTCCGTCCAGACGGCGTTCTCCCAGACGTCGCCGCGGGGGCGGCCGCGGTCCATCGCGTACTCCTTCGCGTCCGCGGTGGTCTCGATGCCCAGCGAGTCGTCGATGAGCCAGAGGCGGGGTTCGCCGCGGAGGGCGTCGCGGACGGCCTCGGCGTCGACGTCCTCGGCGAGCGTGACGTTCACGGAGTGCATGTGCATGAGGGTCGCGGGGACCTTGAGGCCGAGCGTGTCGATGTCGACGTCGGGGATGACGGTGTTGACGTCGGGGCCGTGGTGGCTCGGGACGGTGATGGGGTCGGGGACGATGTCGTTGATGGGGCCGCGGTCGCTCTGCGTGGGGTCGCCGCCGCGGCGGACGAGGGTCGCGCGGACTTTCTCCACGCCGAACTGTTCTTTCAGGGGCGTGATGAGGCGGGAGAGCCCGGTGGTGTTACAGGAGACGACGCGGACGTGGTCGGCGTCGCGCGCGGCGTCGAAGTTCGCGCGAGCGTTGAAGGAGACGTCGGCGACCTCCGCGTCCTCGCCGCCCTGGTAGAGCGCGGGCGTGTCGTACTCCTCGTAGAGCGCGCGGTTCTCCGCGCCGACACCGGAGGGCGTGGCGTCGACGACGACGTCGCTCTGCGCGACGAGCTCGTCGACGAGGCCGGCGGTCTCCAGCCCCGACTCCGCGAACTGGTGCGCGCGGTCCTCGATGGCGGCGTAGAGGTCGTAGCCGCGCTCGACGGCCTGTTCGGCTTCGAAGTTCGGCCGCGTCTTCGCGACGCCGACGACCTCCATATCCGGCTGGTCGCGGACGGCGTCCGCGACGCGCTTCCCGATAGTCCCGTATCCGTTGATGCCGACGCGAATCATACGCGGAACTCCTCACGGAGTCCGGTTAACGGTTTCGAGAACGTGTCTGAAAGAGTAACTACTGGGAGAGTGAACGACTGGGGCCACCGACGGCGGAGCCTACGAGGAGAGTCCAAGCAGGCGAACGCTCCGAGCTAGAGATTCATCGTGGATGACGCGCTATCACTAGCTGAACAACGATGTCGAACACCCGTGACGAGGCTCCGAACGGCCACCACTCGCACAAAGCGCCGTCGTCCGTTCGGTCGCTACTGCGCCGAATCAGGTTCAAGCCGCCGCGTTCGTCCGAAACGCCGGACGAGTAACGCCGAGTCTGCGTCTTCGCGAGACGGTAAGGGCTAACTAGCGGCCGAGAGAACTCTGTGGTATGACGACGCTCGCGGAGGCGGCGGAGACGGCGGTCGTACAGTGCCTCGGGCTCGAAGCGGGCGAGTCCTGCGTGGTCGTGACGGACGACACGCGCGAGGCTATCGGCGAGGCGCTCTACGAGGTCGCGTCGGGGATTACGGGCGAGGCGAGCATCATTCGGTATCCGCCGGGGGCGCAGCACGGGTCGGAGCCGCCCGCGCCGGTCGCGGCGGCGATGCGGGACGCGGACGTGTTTCTCGCGCCGACGACGAAGAGCCTGAGTCACACGCGCGCTCGCTCGAAGGCGAGCGAAGCGGGAGCGCGCGGTGCGACCCTCCCCGGCATCACGGAGGAGGTTTTCACGGCCGGTCTCGACGCGGATTACGCGGCGATTCGCCGGCACTGCGCGGACGTCCTCGAACAGGTCGAGGGAGCGGAGGAGGTCCGCGTGACGACGGAGTCGGGGACGGACATCACCTTCGAACCGGGCGAGCGCGAGTGGCTCCAGGACACCGGGATGGTGCACGAGCCCGGCGACTTCTCCAACCTTCCGGCGGGCGAGGTGTTCGTCGCGCCGGCGGACGCGAACGGCACGTACGTCGTCGACGGGACGATGATGCCGCACGGCCGCCTCCGCGGGGAGAAGCTCCGGTTCGACGTCGAGGACGGCTACGTGACGGGTATCTCGGACCCGGACATCCGCCAGCAGGTCGAGGACGCCGCGGACGAAGTCGGTGACGCGGCGTACAATCTCGCGGAGCTCGGCATCGGGACGAACGTCGCCGTCACCGAGCTCGTGGGGAGCGTCCTCCTCGACGAGAAGGCCGCCGGCACGGTGCACATCGCCATCGGCGACGACGCGGGCATCGGCGGCGACACCGACGCCCCCCTCCACCTCGACGGCATCATCGAGGAGCCGACCGTCTACGCGGACGGCGAGGTCGTGCGGCTCCCCGAGCCGTAGACCTCGGAACAGTAAACGGGAGGAGCGACCCTCGACCGAGCGTCACGGCTCGGTTCGGCGGACGGGTCAGTCGCAGTGTGGCCCGGTTCGGCGGACGGGTCACTCGGCGGTGTTGGTCTCGTGGAGAATCGGGGCGGGTGGGCTGTTCCGGGGTGGTTCGGTCGGAGACAGCCGAGTTCGTACTCCCCCTCTGGACCGAAACGCGCGAGTCGACCCTCCCCCCTACGGGAGTCAAGATCCACGCGTGCCGGTCCACCCGGTAGTTGGGGTCCTGCACCGATACCGCTTTTACTTGGTCCACCAACGGCTTTAAGAGTAGTCGGGGGCGCGGAGGGTGTTGTCGACGAGCGTGCGGATGGCGCGGCGGAGGCGTTCGGTGACCGCCTGGTCGGAGACGCCGAGTTCGTCGGCGAGATCCTGCGTGGAGATGCGGCGGGGGATGTCGTAGTAGCCGCGGTCGCGGGCGAGGAGGAGCGTCTCGTACTGGGGGTCTGAGAGGCCGTACCACGGGCCGGCTTCGGGGCGCGTCGGGTTGTAGAGGCCGCAGACCTCGAAGTCGATGCCGGCGTCCTCGCAGCGGTCGGCGAACGCCGAGAGCGCGTCGTGGTCGGGGAACCGAATCTGGAGCGTCCACGTGTCACCCTCGCCGGTGGCGCTCAGGAGGAAGCCCTCGAGGTCGTGGACGGCGGCGAGGAGGCGGTCGCCGGTGGCGTCCCACTGGAGGGCGTACAGCGTCCGGTCGTGCATCTCCTCGAAGACGGTGAGGTGTTCGACTTCGCCGCGTTTCTCGACTTCCGCGACGAAGTCGGACGGGTCCGGGTCGTGGAGCCAGAAGAGGGGGACGACGTCCTCGCCGAGCGGGACGACGTCTTCGAGGCGGATGTCGGACCGACCGGGAACTGCGAGCGCGCGGCCGAGTTCGAAGGAGTCGGCAGCGACTTCGAGTTCCGCGATGACGCTCATGGTGGAGACGAGTGGCCGGAGCGTAATCAGGTCCAAGCATGGTGTACCATGCATCGGGAGTAGCTTCTTACGGCGACAGAGCGTACCGTGGCGTAGTCGGACCGCAGCAATCCCGATGTCACTATGACTACGCAATTCGACGACGTCGCGACGAGAGACGAGTTCCGGCGGCGGCTCAGCGAACTCATCAGCGCCGCGTCGGAGAACGACGTGCGCGTCGAAGGAGGGTGGACGTGTGAGTCGATCGCAGGTAATCAGTGGGACGTCGTGGTCGCGGGCCTCGACGACGCGGCCGAGGAGGAGTAGGGCGGCCCCGCGTCACGGCGGGTTTAAAGGGTTCCAGCCGCTTTCCTCGTGTATGACTGCGCACGCAGAACGCGTCCCGCTGACGTGTTCTTCTTGCTCCCCCGAGTTGGAGACGGAGCACGAAGTCCTCACGACGGGCGGCGGGACGGCGACGGTGAAGTGCACGGAGTGCGGGCACGTCCACAAAGAACAGCTGGAGTCGGAGACGGTCGTCGAGCGCGACGTCATCGTGAGTCAGGACGGAGAGTCCCTGAAGGCGACCGTCTCGGCGGACGCCGACGAGGAAGTGGTGACGGGCGAGGAGTTCATCGTGGAGACGGACGAAGCCATCATGCAGGTCCGCATCACGAGCCTCCAGCTCGGCCCGGAGACGCGGCGCGCCCGCGCGGACTTCGGCGACGTCTCCACCTTCTGGACGCGCGTCGTGGACAACGTCTCGGTCGGCGTGACCCTCCACCCGCGCGACGGCCGGCACGACGAGACGCGGCCGTTCGACCTCCAGATTCCCGGCGACGAGGAGTTCACCGTCGGCGAGACCCACGAGTACGGCGACGAGGAGTTCACCGTGACGGGTATCGTGATTCGCGAGGACGCCTACGGCCGCTACGACTACAAGAAACTCGACCACGACGGCGACACGGCGCTCGCGAAGGACACGAAGCGCCTCTACGCCTACGACGAGACCAGTAACGCCTGGTCCGCCTGGTAGGCCGAACGAGCCGCCACAACGGTTTTTCTGCGGGCGAGCGAGACGCACGGTATGACCCGGATCGGCAGACGGAGAAGTACCAGTATGACCCGGTTCGACAGACGGGTGAGGGACAGATGAGCGGGTACGACGAGGAGCGCGACCGGCTGGCGTCAGTGGTGGAGCGGCGGGGCGTGAGCGAGCGCGTCGTCGACGCGATTCGTGCGGTTCCGAGGCATGAGTTCGTCCCGGAGAGCGAAGCGGATGCGGCGTACCGCGACCGGCCGGTCCCTATCGGGGACGAACAGACGTGTTCTGCGCCGAGTATGGTGGCGACGATGTGCGACCGCCTCGACCTCGACGAGGGCGAGGACGTCCTCGAAGTCGGGACGGGGTGTGGGTATCACGCGGCGGTGACGGCGGAGCTCGTGGGTTCGGCGCACGTTTACAGCGTGGAGTATCTCGAAGACCTCGCGGCTGACGCGCGCGAGAACCTGAACGAGACCGGGTACGGCGGCGTCTCGGTGCGGGTCGGCGACGGCCGGGAGGGCTGGGAGGCGCACGCGCCCTACGACGCCGCCTACCTCACGTGTGCCGCGCCGGACTTTCCGGCCCCGTTAGTCGAACAGGTCCGAGAGGGCGGGCGGCTGCTCGGCCCGCTCGGCGACCTCGGTCAGCGGCTCGTCTACGCCGAGAAAGAGGACGGCGGACTGGAGCGCGAGACAGGTGTGAGCGTGCGGTTCGTTCGGATACAGGGAGGCGGTGAGAGCGGGGAGTGATCAGCGCTCGGAGCTGACGGCGACGCAGGCGAGGCCGAGGAGGAGGGCGATTGCGGCGGTGGCGAGGAGGACGGCGCGGACGGCAGTGCCGTCGCCGACGCTGGGTTGGAGGGCGGCGATGGCGACGCCGGCGGCGATGGGCGTCACCGTGCTCGCGAGGCGGCCGAGGGATTCGCCGAGGCTGACGAGGCCGCCGCGAGCCGTGTCGGAGAGGCCGGTGATTTCGCTGCGGTAGAGGGTGATGGCGCTGCCGAAGCCGACGCCGACGAGGAGCGCGCCGACGCCGGCGACGAGCACGGAGGGGGCGAGCGCGAAGACGGCGACGCCGAGGGCGAAGAGGGCGAGGAGGCCGGCGAGGAGGCGGTCGCGGGGGACGGCGGCGGTGAGGCGGCCGAGCTGGGTGCCGGTGACGGCGGAGGCGACGCTGGCGACGCCGAGGACCGCGCCGGCCGCGCCGGGGGAGGCGTCGAGGAGGGTGACGACGACGACCGAGTTGTAGGTGATGAAGGCGAACCAGAGGACGGTGGGGGTGGCGCGGCCGACGAGGGTGGCGAGGACGCGGGGTCGGCGGGCGAGCGCGAGGAGCTCGCGGGTGGACGCGCTCTCGCCGCCGCCGGCGCGTTCGGGTTCTTCGAACCAGATGGCGACGACGAGCGCGGTCGGGAGGGCGAGCGCGTAGATGTAGAAGGGCGCGTACCAGGCGACGGCGACGAGCGCGCCGGCCACGGGCGGGACGGCGGCGAGGGCGACGGAGACGGTCGTGAAGCGGAGGCCCTGGGCCGCGGCTTCGCGCTTGCCGACGTAGAGGTCGCCGACGGCGGAGATGAGTGGCGGGGCGATGCCGGTGTAGCCGACGCCCTGGAGGAAGCGGAGCGCGAGAATCGCGGTAAAGGAGGAGGTGAGGGGGACGGCGAGGCCGGCGAGGCCGAAGAGCGCGAGGCCGCCGGCGAGGACGGGTTTCCTCCCCACGCGGTCGGAGAGCGCGCCGACGACGGGGATGAGGACGATGGCGGGCGCGGTGTAGGCGGCCATGAGGAGGCCGATTCGCGCGGAGTCGACGCCGAGCGGGCCGGTGAGCGAGGCGAGGATGGGCGAGACGACGGCCGCGCCGAGCGGGGAGCTGACGCTGCCGAGGAGGAGAATGGCGAACTGGCGGTCGGCGAGGAGGTCGGCGTCCTCGCCGAGCGCGGATTCGAGGAGTCCCACGCGAACACGAAGAACGAGGGGGCGTTTCAGTGAGTCGGTACCGGTACGCCTCGGTTCGGCAGACGAGGCGGGACCGGGACGCCTCGGTCGGACGGGCGAGAGAGAGCGGCCGGGAGACGGAGGTGGGAGAGGTGGCGAGGGTGGCGGGGGTGGGTCAGGCGGTGACGCAGACGTCGACGACGGGGAGGCAGACGCGGCGGGCGCGGCCGGTGCGGCGGCGGGCGGCGAGGCGGCGGAGGGCGCGTCGGCCGGCGAGGCCGGCGGCGACGAGGGCGAGCGTGGCGAGGACGGGGCCGGGGGCGCTGGCGACGAGGAGGGCGAGCGCGAGGAGGCCGAGGAAGATGGCGCTCGCGACGACCGTCTCGCCGAGCGTGCCCGGTGTGCGGTGCACCGCGGTCGTGGTGTCGGCGTGTCGGGTTGGTCTCATACAGGTAGAGGATGGACGCACACCGGCATAAGTATAATCTGAACGTTATTTCTGTAAGGGGGCGTACTGAAATCCGCTTCACCAGTAGCAAGTACGTTTTTCCCGCCGCCGTCCCTGGCTTCGGTATGGATCACCGAGCGCTGTTGTTGCTCCGCGCCGCCCGGGAGACGGGCGTTATCGAGGCCTGCGTCACGAACGCCGAGACCGTCGAGGAAGTCGCCGAGGAGGCGGACGTGACGGAGCGCGCCGCCCGCATCAGCGTCGACGCGCTCGTCGACCTCGGCTTCCTCGAACGCATGGGTTCGGGCTTCGAGCCGACGAACAAGATGCTCGGATTCATCACGAAGACGGACGTGCGCTCCATCGGCCGCCTGCCGCACGAGCTCGACTGCCTCGACCGCTGGCTCGACCTCCCGGAGACGATGCGGACGGGGGAGCCACCGGAGAAGCCCGCGAACTGGACGCGGAACGCGCTCGGCGCGATGGCCGCCGTCGACGAATCCACCGTGCGCGCGTTCGTCACCGCCGCCATCCACGAGAAGCCGGACGCGGAGACGGTCGTCGACGTCGGCGGCGGCCCCGGGCTGTTCGCCCGCGAGTTCGCGCGCCGCGGCTACGACGTCACCGTCGTCGACACCCCCGACGTCATCGAGGCGGACGAACCGCTCCTCGAACACGAACCCGTCTCGCTCCGCGGAGCCGACGTCACCGAGGAGCTCCCCGGCCAGTACGACCTCGTGTTCTGCTCGCGGCTCGCACACACCCTGAGTCCCGAGGAGAACCGGGCCTTCATGCGGAACGCCCTCGACGCGCTCGAGCCCGGCGGGACGCTCGTCCACATCGACCAGCTCCGAGACCGCGCGGACGGCGCGGCGATGCTCGCCGCCCACATGCTCGCGCAGACCGACGGCGGCGAGACGTACACCGAAGCCGAGTTCGGCGAGTGGTTCGGCGACGCCGGCTTCCACCACCCGCGCGTCGAGGACGTTCCCGGGACGGACTACCAGCTCGTCGCGGGAGACAAACGTGATTCGAGCGAGGGAGCGTAGCGACCGAGCGAGAATCACGATAAGTCGAGCGGGAGCGACCAGCGTTCGCGTGAGCGGAGCGAACGCGAGCAAGGAGGAGCTTGCTCCGACTGAGGGAGCGACACGCGAGACAAACGCGGCTCGGAGCGAACGCGGTTCGGAGCGAGCAGGGCGGGACCGAAGGTCCCGCTTGCCGTACGGGCGACTCGTGGGTCGCCCGTACAACGAAGCGAGTGAGAACCGCGGAGTAGCGAGCGGGGAGGAACGACCCGCGAGCAGGGAGCGTAGCGACCGAGCGTGAATCGTGGAAACGCGAACGCTGAGGCGAGCCGAGCAGACGCGGGGTTTTCGCGGGCGTCGCAGTGGCTCCGCGAGAGTGTCGGTCGTCGCGTGTTTCGCCGCCGGCCGCTTCCAGTGGGTTTTACGCGGTGACGGACGATTCTCGGGTATGGACGACCGTGTTCGCGAGCACGCGGAGGTACTGGTGGAGTGGAGCGCGCGGATCGAGCGGGGCGACGACGTCGTCGTGTCGGTGGCGGAGGGCGCACACGACCTCGGCGTGGCGGTGGCGGAAGCTCTGGGGGAGCGCGGCGCGAACGTGGTGACGCTCTACGGGAGCGACGAAGTCTCGCGCGCGTACCTGAACGCGCACGACGGCGACTTCGACGAGTCCCCGGAGTACGAGCGCGCGCTCTTCGAGAACGCGGACAGCGTGCTCCGCCTCGGCGGCGGGCGGAACACGGCGGCGGACGCGGACGTGCCGAGCGAGCGCCGGCAGGCGTACTCGAAGGCCCGCGAGGACGTCCGGGAGGCGCGCATGGCGACGGATTGGGTTTCTACCGTACATCCGACGCGCTCGCTCGCCCAGCAGGCCGGGATGAGCTACGAGGAGTACGAGGATTTCGTCTACGACGCCGTGCTGCGGGACTGGAGCGAACTCGCGGAGCGGATGGCGAAAGTCAAAGACCGCCTCGACGAGACGGACGAAGTCCGGCTCGTGAAGGAGGACACGGACCTGACGATGCGGGTCGACGGCCGCGTGAGCGTGAACTCCTGTGCGTCCGTCGCGTACGACTCGCACAACCTCCCGTCCGGCGAGGTCTTCACTGCGCCCTACGCGACCGAGGGCGAGGTCTTCTTCGACGTCCCGATGACCATCAACGGCCGGCGCGTCCGCGACGTCCGCCTCACCTTCGAGGGAGGAGAGGTCGTCGACTGGTCGGCGGCACAGGGCGAGGCCGCCATCACCGAGACCGTCGAGACCGACGACGGCGCGAAGAGATTAGGAGAGCTCGGCATCGGGATGAACCGCGGCATCGACCGCTTTACTGATAGCATCCTCTTCGACGAGAAGATGGGCGACACCGTCCACCTCGCGCTCGGCCGTGCGTACACCTCCAACTTCCCGGAGGGGAGCGAGGGCGAGGCGAACGACTCCGCCGTCCACGTCGACATGATCACCGACATGAGCGAGGACTCCCGGATGCTCTTCGACGGCGACGTCGTCCAAGAGGACGGGAAGTTCTGGTTCGAAGAATAGGAGATTCGGAGCGAGCGCCGAAAGCGCGAGCGAGAATCTCCAGAATCCGAGCGGGGAGGAACGACCCGCGAGGAATAGGTTACGCCGAGCACGGTCGGAACAAGTTCCTCCCTGCTCGCACTCACTCCGTTCGCGCGAACGAAACGAGGCGTAACCGAATAGCCGAACGGGGAGGAGCGACCCGTGAGGCAGGACTAGGAGATTCGGAGCGGCTGAGCGAAGCGAGGGAGCGAGAATCTCCGGAGTCCGAGCGGGGAGCAGGCGGAACCTCCGGTTCCGCCGAACGAGCGAGCGGCGGTCGCCGTGAGCGAGAGTGATCCGTGAGGCAGCGGAGGCGGTTCAGAGCGACCGAGCGATGCGTTCGACGTCGGTCTGGAACAGTTACGGTGTCGACGTCGACGGGTGTTGGATGGCCCGGTGGCTACGGGATGTTGAGTGCGCGGAAGGTGAGGGTGGGTGATGGCGTGTGTTCCGTCGGCGTCGGTTCTCCGTGCGACGACGACGTTCGCCCGGAGCGCCGTCGACGGAATCTATCACCGAATCTCCCGCGTGAGAGTCATCCGACGCCTCCTCGTCGGAGGCAGTTATTCGTTCGTCGCTCGGTACAAAGGGGGTTTTGGCCCGGAGAGTACCATAGCGTCCTGATAGGTCAGGTACGGGTGTCGCCGGGGTAGCAGTCGAAGTCGGCGGTCTCGCAGTCACCCTGGTGGGTCTCGATTTGGATGGTGGCGTGGCCGATGCCGTGGTCGTCGCCGAGGACGCGGCGGCAGCGGTCGAGGACGGCGTCGCGGTCGGCGTCGTCGGTGACGACGACGTGGGCGCTGCAGGCGACGCTGCGGCTGGTGAGCGCCCAGACGTGGACGTCGTGGACGCCGGTGACGCCGTCGATGCCGCGGAGGGAGTCGGTGACGACGTCGACGTCGACGCCGGGCGGCGTGCCCTGGAGGAGGATGTTGACGCTCTCGGCGAGGAGGTCTTTGGCGGAGTAGAGGACGAGCGCGGCGATGACGAGGCTGAAGAGCGGGTCGAGGACGCGGAGGTCCGTGAAGTAGAGGGCGACCCCGAGGGCGACGGCGGCGACGCTCCCGGCGGCGTCAGCGAGGAGGTGGAGGTACGCGCCCCGGATGTTGAGGTTCTCGCGGCCGCCGTGGAGGACGTACGCGCCGGCGAGGTTCGCGGCGAGGCCGACGACGCCGACGACGATGGTCGGGACGGCCTTGACGGGCTGGGGGTTCTGGAAGCGGACGACAGCCTCGTAGGCGATGTAGGCGACGATGACGACGAGGAAGACGCCGTTGGCGAGCGCGGCGAGGATTTCGGCGCGCTGGTAGCCGTAGGTGCGTTTCTCGTCGGCGGCGAGCGTCGCGATCCACGCGGCGAGGAGGGCGAGGAGGAGGCTCGCGGAGTCCGTGAGCATGTGCGCGGCGTCCGCGAGGAGCGTGAGCGAGTTCGCGTAGAGCGCGCCGACGACTTCGACGACGAAGAACACGGTGTTGATGACGAGCGCGAGCTTCAGCGCGCGCTGGCTGCCGGTCGCGTCGCCGCGGTCGTGGCCGTGGCCGTGACCATGATCGTGGTCGTGGCCGTCGGCGTCGCCGTGGCTGTCGTCGGTCATCGAGTTGTCGGGTGGAGTCGACGCTGAAGTATTAATCCCGCTATCAGTGACCCGGGGTCGCCTAGCAGCTCCTAGTAATCGTTCGGGCTTGGGTTATTAAGACGGGCTGAGGGGAGTAAGCCCCCTTCTGTTCGGTCCGGCATTCGGCTGAGCGCCCACGCGCGCCCCGAAAACGGGGTGGCCGAGCTACCTTCGCGCGCGGGCTTGCACCGGCGGGGATTGGCCGTTCCATCGATCCCTCCCCGTTCAACCTAAGCGGGTTAGCTCCCTTCCCTCGCGGGTCGGTTCGCGCGCGTCATCGGTCGGAGGAGGACGTGTCGTCTCTGTTCCAGTGCCGGTCGTCTCCGGCCCCGGACTTGCGTCCGGTCGCCTGCTCGGCGGGTGGGGGGACTTTCCTCGCGTGCCGCTGTGGGCCGCGGTGGCCGGACTCCCTCTGCCGACTGGACGTAGGCCGTGAGCGCCGATAAGGGTTCGGTCGCGAGGACTGTCATGGTCTTTCGGACAGAAGGGAAGAATTGAAGTTTCCACGCATAGTATTTATGGCCGAAATGTCCGAAGCGCAGTCGGTACACCTTTCCTTCGAAGACGGCGCTCGGGCGGTCGAACTGGCACGCGACTCGGTGGAGGCTTTCGTAAAGAACGGCCAGCGAGAGCATCCGGGGAGCATGCGTGACTCCTTCTATCACCGAACAGGCGCGTTCGTCCGACTCGAATCAACACGTGGCATGGGGCGACTCCGGGGCTGCGCTGGCGCGCAGGAGACCGCGAGCGAACTGGGGAGCGGAAACCAACAGTTGGGACACGCAATCGTCGAAGCCGCCATCAAGGCGGCGTCGGACGCGTCCTGCGGGTCGGAGGTCGAACCCGCCGAACTCTCGAACCTCCGCGTCTCCGTCTGCACCGTCTCGAACCTCCTTCTCACCGACGACCCCGTCGACGACCTCGAACTCGGTACGCACGGTATCGCCATCGACGGTCGCGGGAAGCACGGCTGGATGTACCCGACGATTCCCGTCGAGCAGAACTGGAGCGTCTTCGAGTATCTCGACCGAACGTGCCGGAAAGCCGACCTCCCGAACGGCGCGTGGGAGGACGACGACGTCATGGTCACGCTCTTCGAAGGACAGGTGTTCGCCGAGACGGAGCCGGAAGGCGACGTCGAGGAACTGAACTAACTACTCCGCAAAGCCGACTCGCGCTGCGTCTTCTGCGACCGTCGCCGCCGCCTCCTCCAGGTCGAACTCTCGGACGAGTTCGCCGTCGCGGATGAGCGGCCGGAGGAGTGACTCGCCGTTCGCCGGGCCCTGTCGGCCGGCGAGGCCGACGTGGTGGCCGCCGTCGGGCGTCCGATACACCGACTTCTTCCCGGAGAGCTTCCCGCGTTTCGCGCAGGGCTCGCCGTCGCGTTCGACGATGTCGAGCGCGAAGTCGAGCGGGTCGGCGTTGGAGACGTAGCCGCCGACGCCGAACCCCTCGACGGAGGGGGAGAGCGCGCGGAGGTCGTCGGGGCCGAGGCCGCCGGAGACGAAGACGCCGACGTCCTCGCGGCCGCGGGCGTCGAGCTCCCAGCGGACTTCGCGGACGATGTGCTCGAAGTTCCCGCGGCGGCTCGACGTCGTGTCGAGGCGGACGCTGTCGAGGTTCTCGCCGAGCGCGTCGACGGCGCGCAGAACCTCGTCCTTCTCGTCGGAGTAGGTGTCACAGAGCGCGACGCGCGGGACGTCCGCGGGGACGGCGTCGTCGAACGCCCGCCACGCGTCTTCCTGGTGGCCGTTGCCGAAGCATATCATGAGCGCGTGCGGCATCGTGCCGCTCGCGGGGTAGTCGAGGACGTCGCCGGCGGCGACGTGACTGATGCCGTCGAGGCCGGCGAGGAGGGCGGAGCGTTCGACCATCGCGGCGATGCTGGGGTGGACGTGGCGCGCGCCGAAGCTCAACACCTGGTCGTCGGGGGCGGCGCGCCGGACCTCGAGCGCGCGCGTCGCACAGCCGCTCGCGTGCGAGAGAAACCCGAGGAGGCTCGTCTCGTACTTCGCGAAATCCCGATAGTTCCCTTCGATGCGGAGGACGGGGCCGCCGTCGAAGAGCTGGCCTTCGGGGAGGGCGTCGACGTCGATGGGGAGGCCGGCGAGGAGGTGGGCGGCGTCTTTCACGCCGGCGAAGACGTCGAAGTCGCCGGTGGGGAACTGCTGGCGCGTCACTTCGGCGACGACGCGCGGGTTCACGCCCGCGTGGTCGAGAGTGGTCTCAGTGCGTTCGAAGTAGGCGTCCGTCGCTCGCCCCGTGCGAATCGCGCTCGGGGGGACGATGTCGAAGTCGGCGTCGCCGTCGGGCGTGCCCGTCGGGGCGTCCATACCCGACTCGTCGGCGGGGAGTGCCCTAAAGGCTACGAGGTCCGGGGGGTCACGTCGGCGTGCCCTGCCGGACGTCGTCGAGGTCGCTCGCCCGCGGCGCGTAGACGATGGTCGTCGTCGTTCCCGAGGTCTGGAGGAAGTACGCGCCGCGGAAGCCGCCGTCGGCAATCCGGTAGCGGGTGTTCGCGTCGTTCACGGTCTCGCCGCCCCAGTAGGCGAGGACGTTCCGGTAGCCGGACGCGAACGTCTGTGCGTCCCCGGGCGACTCCCACGTGACCCGCCAGACGTACGCCGTCTCGTCCGCCGCGTTCTGGTAGACGTAGAGCTTATCGCCCGTCCACCCGTCGGCGTAGCGGTTCGTGTAGTTGAACGGGTCGTCGCTCTGGACGTCGCCGTTCGGCTTGTAGTTGAGGAACGTCCGCGGTTTCACGACGCCGCCCTCCTTGGAGTCGTCGTAGGAGGGGTAGGCGACCATCGCGGTGATGCCGGCGACGCCGACTTCACCGTAGGGCGCGCGGCCGGGGACGGTGACGCGGTCCCACTCGCCGTCGCTCGTGTCCGCGAGCGAGACGTTCGTGTGACCGGCCTCGGGGTAGGTCTCGGGAAGCGCGACTTCCTTCGCGGTGTCCGGCGGGTCGCTGTAGGCGTCGTTCACGGCGTCCCAGCCGCCGGCGTCCTTGAGCGCGCCGACGAAGCCGGGGCCGTCGGAGTACGGGAAGTACTTCACGATGTAGACGCCGAGGTTCAGACTGCTCCCGCCGCTCCCGCTACTGCTCCCGCTCTTCGGTTCGGGCTTCACGCACTGCCACGCTTCGCCGCAGTACTCCTCGTAGCGGTTCTCGACGTAGCGCGCGTCGCCCTCGATGAGGCCGCTGTGAGCGTTCGAGGCGTCGCGGGTCGGGCTGGCGTACCCCATCTCGAAGTTCCGGAACTGGAGGGCGTGGTCGAGTTCGTGCGCGAGCGTGAGTTCGTCGATGACGGCGTTCTCGCCGTTCGTGACGATGACGATTTCGTCCTTCGACGGCGAGTAGAACCCGAGGACGCTGGAGCCCTGGTTGGACTGCTGGACGCTGAGGGAGTTCTCGTCCTGGCCGACGAGGAAGAGCGACTGGAACTTCGCGTTGTCGAACGCGAGGCGCGCCTCGGAGGGGCTGCCGCCGCCGTTCGACTGCTGGCGGTACTCCTCGCGCGTCATCACCTCGACGGGCACCTGCTTCTCGAACTCGATGTTGCGGATGTGTTCGTCGCGCGCCATCGCGCGGTTCACGACCGCCTGGAACTCGGACTCGTTCAGGCCGTCGTCGGTCGTGATGGCGAGCGATTCGTTGTACCAGTAGCCGGCCTCCCAGCCGAGCTGGTCGGTCGCGGGGTCGGGCGGGGCGTCCGCCGACCCGGCGAGCGGCTGCGTGACCGGCGTCCCCACGCAGCCCGCGAAGACGAGGAGGGCGGCCACGGCGAGGACGGAGCGTGTTCGCATAACCATCACTCCGGGCGCGTCCTTCAAAAAACCGTAACGTTCTGTGGCTGGCAGTCCAAGCCTCCGGTATGGAGACGGAGTTCGACCCGGCGGAGACGGCAGTTATCGTCGTGGACATGCAGAACGGCTTCTGTCACCCCGAAGGGAGCCTGTACGCGCCGCCGAGCGAGGACGCGCTCGACCCCGTGACGGGGCTCGTGGAGCGGGCGCGCGACGCCGGCGCGCGAATCGTCTACACGCGCGACGTCCACCCGGCGGGCCAGTTCGACGAGAACCACTACTACGACGAGTTCGACCGCTGGGGCGAGCACGTCGTCGAGGGGACGTGGGACGCCGAACTCCACGACGCCCTCGACGTCCGCGACGCCGACCACGTCGTCGAGAAGCACACCTACGACGCCTTCTACCAGACGGACCTCGAGGGGTATCTCGACAGCCACGGCGTGAACGACCTCCTCCTCTGCGGGACGCTCGCGAACGTCTGCGTCCTCCACACGGCGTCGTCGGCCGGCCTCCGAGATTACCGGCCGGTCCTCGTCGAGGACGCCGTCGGCTACATCGAGCGCGACCACAAGGAGTACGCGCTCGACCACGCCGACTGGCTGTTCGGCGACGTCACCGAGCGCGCGGGCGTCGCGTTCGCCTGACCGAGCGAGTGGAGAGGAAGAGAAGGGTCAGTCGAGCGTCAGTCGGACGTCGTCCCCGGGGGCGAGAGAGTGGTCGGGGCAGACGATTTTCGCGCCGAGCGCGTCGCGGGCGGCGAAGAGGGAGAGGCCGAGGACGTCGCGGCCGTTCGCGCGGACGTCGACGTCGCGCCAGTCGACCGTCCGCCGGTCGGCGTCGACAGTGCCGACAGTCGCGCCGAGGAGTGAGAGCGTCTCAGCGTCGCAGTCGTCGGTGAAGACGCCGCCGGGGTCGTAGTGGGGGAGGCCGCCGTCGAGCGGGACGCCCTCGTCGGTGGCGAGCGCGGCGAACGACCCGGGGTTCGGATGGCTCGGGGCGTCGAGGACGACGTACGTCTCGCCAGATTCGACGACGGTGCCGCGCCCGTCCCACGGGACGGGCGTGACGTCCACGGGGAGCGCGAACGGGAGCGAGCCGCTTGCGCGCGTCGGGTTCGCGTCGCGCGGCCGGAAGCCGACGTGGAGGTGGTCGGCGACCCACGGGCCGAAGAAGCCCGAGCGGACTGTGCGGCCGAGAGCGTCGCCGACGCGCACGCGGTCGCCGGCGGCGACGTCCGGATCGACGTGGAGGATGCGCGCGAGCCACTCGCCCGTGTCGACGACGACGAGGTGGTCGTGGTCGACGGCGTAGGGCTTCGGCGGGCATTTCACGCGGCGGGTCTCGACGACGTCGCCCGCGACCGGCGACGGCGCGGCCGACCCGGGGTCGTCGGGGTAGAGGTCGAGCGCGCAGCCCGCGTCGTGCGCGGGATACGGCGAGTTATACCGCGAGAACCGCGGGTACGACCGGAGCACGTCTGGGGAGAGGAACGGGCGAGCCGGCTCGCTCATACCTCGCGTTCCGTCCGCATCGACAAAGCCGAATCGGACGGAGTCGCTCGCACCGCTAGCGTTTACCTGCGCGGGGGAGAAGACGGTGGTATGTACGTGGTTCGGGGCGAGCGCGAGGGGGAGGGCGCGGACGAGGCGGGCCGGGCGGGCGTCGCGGAGCTGTTGGCGTTGGCGTCGTCGGGAGAGCCGGCGATTCGGGTGTGGCGGCCGGGGCGGTGCGTGGCGTTCGGGCGGCGGGACACGCGCGCGGCGGGGTACGAGGAGGCGAGGGCGCACGCGCGCGTCGAGGGGTTCGAGCCGGTGGAGCGGAGCGTCGGCGGGCGCGCGGTCGCCTACACGGCGTCGACGGTGGCGTTCGCGCGCGCCGACCCCGTCGAGGAGCTGCGGGCGGGGATGAACGAGCGGTACGCGCGGGCCACGTCGGCGGTGCAGCGCGCTCTCTGGCACCTCGGCGTCCCCGCCGAGCACGGCGAGCCGCCGGAGTCGTTCTGTCCGGGCGACCACAGCCTCCAGTACGAGGGAAAGCTCGTGGGGGTCGCACAGCGCGTGACGTCGGAGGCGGCGCTGGCGTCCGGCGTCCTCCTCGTCGACGACCGCGAGGAGATCTCGCACGTCCTCGACGGCGTGTATCGGGCGCTCGACGCGCCGTTCGACCCGGAAAGCGTCGGGACGGTGGCGGACGCGGGCGGGGAGACGGCGTGGGAGCGCGTGCGCGAGGAGTTGGAGTACTGCCTCGCGACGGCCGGCGCGGAGTAGAAGGTTCTTAGGCGCTCCCGCCCGGGCGTCCGGGTATGCGAGTTATTCGGAACGCGACGCTGGTGGACGGTCGCGTTCGCGACGTGCGGCTGAACGACGGCGGGCGCATCGACGCGGTCGCCCCCGAGTTAGATGGCGAGGACTGGCTGGACGCGGACGGCTACCGCCTCCTCCCGGGCGCGGTCGACGCGCACGTGCACTTTCGCGAGCCCGGGTTCTCCCACAAGGAGACGTGGGCGACGGGGAGTCGGTCGGCGGCCGCGGGCGGCGTGACGACCGTCGTCGACCAGCCGAACACGAGTCCGGCGACGACGGACGCGGCGTCCTTCGACGAGAAGGAGCGGTACGCCTCGGAGAGCCTCGTGGACTACGGCATCAACGGCGGCGTCACGGAGGCGTGGGACCCGGATTCGCTCTTCGAGCGGCCGCTGTTCGCGCTCGGCGAGGTCTTCCTCGCGGACTCCACTGGCGAGATGGGTATCGACGCCGAGCTGTTCGCGGAAGCGCTCGCTCGCGCGGCCGACGAGGACGTGCCCGTGACCGTGCACGCGGAGGACGCGGCGCTCTTCGAGGACGACGCGAAGGAGCGCGACGACGCGGACGCGTGGAGCGCCTATCGGACGGCGGAAGCCGAGGCAGTCGCGGTAGAGCGCGCCGTCGAAGTGGGCGAGGAGTCGGACGCGCAGGTCCACATCGCGCACACGAGCACGCCGGAGGGCGTCGACGCCGCGAGCGCGGGCGGCGCGACCTGCGAGGTGACGCCCCACCACCTCTTCCTCTCCCGCGACGACCTCAGCGAGCTGGGAACGTTCGGGCGGATGAACCCGCCCCTGAGAAGCGAGGAGCGACGGGAAGCCCTCTTCGAGCGCCTCGTCGACGGCACGGTGGACATCGTCGCGACCGACCACGCGCCGCACACGCGCGAGGAGAAGGACGCGGGCATCTGGGACGCTCCCAGTGGTGTGCCGGGCGTCGAGACGAGCCTCCCGCTCCTCCTCGCCGCCGTCGACGACGGACGGCTGACGTGGAGTCGCGTTCGCGACCTCACCGCCGCGAACCCCGCGCGCATCTTCGACCTCCCCGCGAAAGGCAAGGTCGAAGCCGGCCGCGACGCCGACCTCGTCCTCGTCGACCCCGAGGACCGAAGGGAGATTCGCGGCGACGACCTCCACTCGAAGTGCGAGTGGACGCCCTTCGAGGGGTTCGAAGGCGTCTTCCCGACGCTCACGCTCGTCCGCGGCGAAATCGCCTACGACGCTCGCGGCGACGACGAGACCTTCGGGAGTGGGGTCGGCCGGAACGTCGGGAGGTAACGCGGTTCGGAGCGAGCGCCAACGGCGCGAGCGAGAACCGCGAGACGGCGCGCGGGAGCGACCGAGAGGGAGCGACACGCGCGCCGCGCGACGTGCGGTGCGTGATTCGGAGCGAGCGCCAACGGCGCGAGCGAGCACGGTCGGAACGAGTTCCTCCCTGCTCGCACTCGCTGGCTCGCGGCGGTTCGAGACGGCGGAGCCGTCTTGTCATCACGAAAGACGCGATGCGTCTTTCGAACGACTCCGCCGCTCACGGCTCACTGCGCTCGCCGTTCGTGCGTTCGGCGAACCTTCGGTCCGCCTGCCACTCGCCCGTTTCGTCGCGCTCCGCGCGACGTGCCGCTCGCGCGAGAACCGCGAGACGGCGCGCGGGAGCGACCGAGAGGGAGCGACACGCGCGCCGCGCGACGTGCGGTACGTGATTCGGAGCGAGCGCCAACGGCGCGAGCGAGAATCACGAGGAGACGAGTGCGGGGGTGTGGGTGGGCGTGCTAGCCATCGGGGTTTTTCGGCGGGGGATCGTGGTCGGTGGTATGGCTGCTTCGGCGGTAGTGACGGCGCGGGCGGTGTACGATGTGGTGCAGGAGCGTCGGTTGACGCTGGTGGCGGGGGCGATTGCGTATGCGGCGTTCATGTCGCTCGTGCCGCTGTTGGCGCTGTCGGTGGTGGTGGCAGCGGCGGTGTCGGACGTCTCTGTGTCCGAGCAGGTGTTGCGGGTGCTGGGTGGGTCGTTGACGCCGAGCGGGGAGGCGGCGGTGGCGCAGGCGCTCGAAGGCGGTGTGGGGCGGGTGACGACGAGCGCGCTGGGCGGGGTGGTGTTGGTGTGGAGCGCGCTGAAGGTGTTTCGGAGTCTGAACGCGGCGTTCGCGAGTATCTACGGGCGGCAGGACGATACGTTCGTGTCGGCGGCGGTCGACGGGCTGGTGGCGCTGGGCGTGATGGCGGTCGCGTCGGCGCTGGTGGTGGGCGTGGGGTACGTGCTGGCGGCGGTGGTGGACCGCGTGCTGCTGGACGCGGTCGGGCCACTCCTCCTCGCCGGCGCGCTCGCGGTGGCGTTCCTCCCGCTCTACGTCTTCCTGCCGGATACGCCGACGACGCCGCGGGAGGGGCTGCCGGGGGCGGTGTTCGCGGGCGTGGGCTGGGTGGCGCTCGGCGTGCTGTTCAACGTCTACGTGGCGGTGACGGCGGCGACGGCGTCGGGCGTGCTCGGCGGCATCATCCTCCTGTTGACGTGGCTGTACGCGGCGGCGGTGATCGTGCTGCTAGGGGCGACGGTGAACGCGGTGCTCGCGGGGCACGTCGACGCCGCGGCCTGACGGCGATAGTTTAAACCGGGGGAGTCGCCTAGCTCGGTGCAATGAGAGTATCGGAGCTGTCGGGGCTCCCTGCGGGCGTGACGGAGCATTTCGCGTCCGAGGGGATCGAGGAGCTCTACCCGCCGCAGGCGGAGGCCGTGGAGGCCGGCGTGACGGACGGGGAGAGCGTGGTGGCGTCGGTGCCGACGGCGTCAGGGAAGACGTTCATCGCGGAGCTAGCGATGCTGTCGGCCATCGAGCGCGGCGGGACGGCGCTCTACATCGTGCCGCTGCGGGCGCTCGCCGGGGAGAAGGCCCGGGAGTTCGAGGCGTTCGAGGAGTTCGGGCTCTCGGTGGGCGTGACGACGGGGAACTACGAGAGCGAGGGCGACTGGCTGGGGAGCCGCGACATCATCGTGGCGACGTCGGAGAAGGTGGACTCGCTGGTGCGGAACGGCGCGGACTGGGTGGACGACCTCTCCTGTGTCGTCTCCGACGAGGTCCACCTCGTAGACGACCGGCACCGCGGGCCGACGCTCGAAGTCACCTTAGCGAAGCTCCGCCAGCGCGTCCCGGACTTGCAGGTCGTCGCGCTCTCCGCGACGGTGGGGAACGCGGACGAGCTCGCCGACTGGCTGGACGCCGCGCTCGTGGATTCGACGTGGCGGCCCATCGACCTGCGGACGGGCGTCCACTACGGGAGCGCGGCGCACTTCGACGACGGGAGTCAGCGAGAGCTCCCCGCTGATTCGGCGGGGAGTCAGACCGCGGCAGTGGTAGAGGAGACGCTGGACGAGGACGGGTCGACGCTGGTGTTCGTGAACTCGCGGCGGAACGCGGAGGCGGCGGCGCGCCGGCTCTCCGAGAACACGCGCGGCCACCTCACGACGGAGGAGCGGGAGGCGCTCGCCGACGTCGCCGACGAGATTCGGGACGTGAGCGATACCGATACCTCGTCCGACCTCGCGGACGCGGTGGAGCGCGGCGCGGCGTTCCACCACGCGGGTCTGGCGCGCGACCACCGGACGCTCGTCGAGGAGGCGTTCCGCGACCGGCTCGTGAAGGTCGTGGCGGCGACGCCGACGCTCGCCGCCGGCGTGAACACGCCGAGCAGGCGGGTCGTCGTGCGGGACTGGCGGCGGTACGACGGGACCGCGGGCGGGATGCAGCCGCTCGACGTCCTCGAAGTCCACCAGATGTTCGGGCGGGCGGGCCGCCCCGGCCTTGACCCCTACGGCGAAGCCCTCCTGCTCGCGAAGAACCACGACGAGATGGAGGAGCTCTTCGACCGCTACATCTACGCGGAGCCCGAGCCGGTGCGCTCGAAGCTCGCCGCGGAGCCCGCGCTCCGCACGCACGTGCTCGCCACAATCGCGACCGGGTTCGCGACGACCCGAGAGAGCCTCTTGGAGTTCCTCGACTCGACGCTCTACGCGTCGCAGACCGACGACTCAGACCGGCTCGCGGAGGTGACGGACGACGTCCTCGACTACCTCGTGGCGAACGACTTCGTGGAGCGCCACGGCGACGCGCTGTCGGCGACGAGCGCCGGCCACCTCGTCAGCCGGCTCTACATCGACCCGATGAGCGCCGCCGAGATCATCCACGGCCTCGAAGCCGAGGAGGAGCCGACGGCGCTCGGCCTCTACCACCTCGTCTCCCGCACGCCGGACATGTACGAGCTCTACTTGCGCTCCGGCGACCGGGAGGAATATACAGAGCTCGCGTACGAGCGCGAGGAGGAGTTCTGCGGGTCGATGCCGTCGGAGTTCGACGACAACGCCTTCGAGGACTGGCTGTCGGCGCTGAAGACGGCGAAGCTCCTCGAAGACTGGACGGAAGAGCTGGACGAGGACCGGCTCGCGGAGCAGTACGGCGTCGGTCCCGGAGACATCCGGGGGAAGGTGGAGACGGCGGAGTGGCTGCTCGGCGCGGCGGAGCGGCTCGCGGGCGACCTCGGGCTGGAGAACGCCATCGAGGTACGAAAAGCCCGCCAGCGCGTCGAGTACGGCGTTCGCGAGGAACTCCTTGACCTCGCGGGCGTGCGGAACGTCGGGCGGAAGCGCGCTCGGCGGCTCTACCGCGCGGGCATCGAGGACCGTACCGACCTCCGCGACGCGGAGAAGTCGACGGTGCTGGGTGCCGTGCGCGGGCGGCGGAAGACCGCCGAATCCATCCTGGAGAACGTCGGGCATCCGAACCCGTCGATGACCGATGTCGACGCCGACGACGACGCGGCGGCGGACACGGAAGCGGACGGGGAGCCGGAGGGACAGGCGACGTTCGGTGATTTCGGGTGAGCCGATGAGGGTCGTGGAAGGCGTCTTCGACGTCGCGGACGTGGACGCGTTCGTCGCCGAACTCGGCGACGTCGGCGCGGGGACGGACGCGGCGGTGCAGGCGTTCGACGCGCGGTACGTCGTCGACGAAGCCCACCTGGAGAGCGCGGTGGCGCACGCGGATCGAGCGTTCGAGCGCGGGGAGAACGTCGCGCGGGAACGCGCGGTCGAAATCCTCCTCTACGCCGCGGGCCGCCGCCAGATCTCACAGGCGCTCGCGATGGGCGTGAGCGAGGGCGAGACGCCCGCCGTCGTCGTTATCGACGGGGGTGAGCGAACCTCCGGTTCGCGAATCAGGGAGGAGCACAGCTCCGACCGTGGTGACGAGGACGCGGCAGCAGAGCGAGTCCGCGAACTCGACGCCTACGAGCCGGCCGAGACGCTCGGCGTCGCCGCCGACGAGGACCGAATCACCGACTTCTACGAGATTACGCCGGCCGAACGCGACGCCACGACCGCCGGACTGTCCGCGCTCGTTCGCGAGCGCGTTGCCCTCCTCGACGTCGAGAAATAGGGAGTACCGGGGCTTTCGGAGCCACCGACGCACCCGATGTCTCGCGCCGCGTGGACCACCGGACAGCCATCATTCTCTTCCGGGAGGCGTGAGAACGTCCGCGTATGCCGGACCGAGAGCGATCGCACACGGAGAAGATGGCGGCGAAAGAGGAGTCGCGCGCCGAACGTGTCGAGGAGACGCTGGAGGCCGTCGAGGCGACGGTCGGTCACGCGTCGTATCCGTCGAACACGGACGAGCTCCGCGCGGTCTACGCCGACCGGGAGAACGAGCTGCCGAACGAGACGGAGAGCCTCGCGGACGTCTTCGACCGGCTCGCCGACGACGAGTACGAGACGGAGGCGGAGGCCCGCGAGGCCATCCTCGGCGAGCTCACGGGGCCGGCCGGCGAGGAGCACGGCGACATCTCGGAGTACAACTCGGAGCGCGAGCTGGAAGAGCTCGCGGCCGAGAAACGCGACGAAGAGCCGTAGCGCGGCGCGGCGGTCACGCAGTGCGGCGCGACGACGCGCGACGCGTCGGCGAGAATCGCGTCGGCTGAGAAGAGGGGGATAGATGGTCGGCTGGTCGGTTCGTTACGCCTGCGTGGGCGTGGTCCAGTGCCGGTAGAGCGCGCCGCCGACGGCGAACGCGACCGCGGCGGCGGCGATAGCGACGACGGTGGTGCCGCCGAGGACGCCCCACTGGAAGAGGCCGACGGCGACGAAGACGGCCGCGCCGGCGGCCTGCACGAACGCCATCGGGAGGACGCGTTCGGCGGCCGTGCCGATGACGGCGTCGATGCCGGTGCGGAGAGCGAGGCCGAGCCACGCGCCGACGATGACGGCGACCGGGGAGTCCGGGAAGGTCGCGCCGAGGTTGATGGTGAGAATCTGGGTCTTGTCGCCGAACTCGGCGATGGCGATGGCGACGAAGGAGATGACGAAGGCTCCGGAGCCCTGAAGGCGGTCGTAGAGGTCGCCGGGGAAGATGCCGGCGAAGACGTCGCTGGCGACCGCTTCGCCGTCGCGTGTGTAGAGCGAGTACGCCTGAGCGCACGTCCAGAGGCCGACGAGGACGAAGAGCGCGCCCGTGAGGAGCGGGGTGACGCCGCCGGGGAGCGCCCCGAGAACGGCAGACCCGACCGAGACTTCGACGACGTTCCAAGCGGCGAACGCGGTGACCGCGCCGAGGAAGACGCGTTTCGCGTCGTAGATGGTCGCGAGCGTGATGACGGCGAGCTGGCCCTTGTCGCCGAAGGTCGCGAGGAAGTTCGTCACGAACGCGGTGACCGCCGGCCCGAAGTGGTCGTACTGGTCGATGAGGCCGCTGATGCCGCTGGCGTCGAGCGGGACCGGAGCGACCACGCTACGCGGCCCCCGTCACGCGGTCGCTCGGCGCGGCCGCTCCCCGGATCGCGGCCGGGAGCCGAGGCGTCCGTGATGGCTGTGCGTCGACTCGCCGAGCGACGGAACGCCGCGGCCGCCGCCCCGTCGCGTTCTCAGACATCGTTATCACGAGTTAGCCACGTCTAAACTTTATGTTTGGCGGTAGTGGTGTCAGGACGGATGGCGAAAGTTATGCCGGTGGCGACCATTCTGTCGCGTATGCGTCGACGCGACTACTTACGCGCGAGCGGCCTCGCAGCGACCACCGCATTGCTCGCAGGCTGCGGCGGCGGGGGCGGAAACGTCGAGACCTACGACGTCGCCGGCGGCGCGAACACCCAAACCATCGAAGTCGAGATGACGTCCTCCGGCGGCCAGATATTCGACCCGCACGTCGTCTGGATCCAACAGGGCGGCACGGTCACCTTCAACAACACCGTCGGTTCACACACCACCACCTCCTACTCCGCTGACAACGACAAGCCCCAGCGCATCCCCGACGACGCCGACGGCTGGGACTCCGGCACCCTCACCAGCGGCACCTTCGACCACACCTTCGACGTCGAAGGCGTCTACGACTACTACTGCATCCCCCACGAATCCATGGGCATGCTCGGTTCCGTCATCGTCGGCAACCCCGACCCCGACGGCCAGCCCGCCCTCGCCGACCCACAGGACAGCCTCCCCGGCGGCGCGGCGACCGAACTCCGCGCCCTCAACAAGACCGTCGAAGAAGCACTCACCAGCGGGTCGAGCGGCGCACGGAACAACTCCAACGCCGACTAAGGGGCAAGGAACCGCCACGACTCCGGCGTCGACGGCCGACACGACGACGACGGAGTTCGGAACGCGATTTCCCAGGGTTATCCGGAATCAGTCGTAGCTCGCGGTCAAGTGGAGAGACGTCTCTGTCGAAGTGTGAGAATGGAAGAATAGTTCCACCAGGATTCGAACCTGGGTCGTTGCCCCCAGAAGGCAACAGGATTGGCCACTACCCCATGGAACTGTGTGGTCGCTGTCGGCGACTTCTGCTTCGCATCCCACCGTAGACTACGGCCGGATATGAGTCTTGCGGACCACGACCGATAGAGAACGAGGTGTCGCGACGGTCGTTCTCGTCGTTCGGGCGTGGTGTGGGAAAACCGCCGTGGCTCGGGAGTGTCGAGTTGGGAATGTGCGAGAAGGAGAACGTCGGCGTCGAGGCGAGTCGGTGGGTTTCGTATCCCTCAGTGGGCGTCCGGAGTCCTCGGGAGGCCACTGGGGCGGGTGTCGAGTGGAGGCTGAAGTGGACGATATCGGACGACCCGTCGGGGGTTCCAGTCGAAACGGAGGGGTTCGGCCGAACGTGCCTAAATCACCAGTTATTTCTCCGTAGTTTACCCACATCTGTGTATGTACGTTGGGCGGTTCGTGGTCGTCGGTCCGGGCATCGGTGCGTATCGAGTGTCGTCGCGCTCGTTCCCGAACCGAGAGGTCGTGGAGCGCGACGGGATGTTGACGGTCGTGCCGACGGCGGACGCGGAGCCGACGGACAACCCCTACGTCTCCTACAACTGCCTGCGGCCCGCGGACGCGGGAGCGGTGGTGGGGAACGGCTCGCACGTCGACCCGGTCGCGGAGAAAGTCGAGCGGGGGTATCCGGCGCGGGACGCGCTCGCGGAGGCCCTGCTGGCGATGGACTACGAGAAGGACGACTACGACACGCCGAGAGTCGCCGGCGTCGTCGAGGCGGAGACGGCGACCATCGGCGTGGTCCGGAGGGACGCGTTGCTCGTCGAGGAGGTTTCGGAGCCGACGCTCGTCGCGACCTACGAGAAGAACGCGCCGACGCCGTTCGCGCTGGACGCCGTGAGTGCGAGCGAGGCGGCGCGCGACGTCTACGAGGCGGATTTCGAGCACGCGGTCTGCGCGGCGGGCGTCACCGTCGACGGCGGCGGCGTGACGTCCGCGGTCTACAACGGCTAACCAAGCTTTAGGCGGCCGGCGGTCCGTGTTCTCCGTATGCGAATCGGTGTGATTTCCGACGTCCACGCGAACCTCGTGGCGCTGGAGGCGGTGCTCTCGGATATGCCCGCGGTGGACGAGCTCGTCTGCGCGGGCGACGTCGTCGGCTACAACCCGTGGCCGGCCGAGTGCGTCGAGCGCGTCCGCGAGGAAGCGGCAGCGTGCGTGATGGGGAACCACGACCGGAAGGTCGCGCTCGGCGAGAACTACCGCGCGAACGAGATGGCGCGCGCCGGCATCGGCCTCGCGCAGCGAGCGCTCTCCGCCGAACAGCTGGAGTGGCTGCGCGCGCTCCCCGAGAAGACCCGCGCCGCCGACGGCCGCGTGAAAATCGTCCACGGCCACCCCGCCGACCCCGACCGCTACACGTATCCCGAACTGTTCGGTCAGGACCTCCTCGGCGACGAGGACGTCCTCGTCATGGGGCACACGCACGTCCAACACCACGAGGTCTACGACGCGGGCATCGCGCTGAACCCGGGGAGCGTCGGCCAGCCCCGCGACGGCGACCCCCGCGCCGCCTACGCCGTCGTCGACCTCGAGAACATGGACGTCACAGAGCACCGCGTCGACTACGACATCGACGCCGTCGCCGACGCCGTCAGCGACGCCGGACTCCCGAAGGACACCGGCGAACGCCTCCGACAGGGGAAGTAGTCGGAGACCGCGACCGGACAGCCGCCGAGTGTCGGCAGGCGAGACAGCCGCTACGGAGGGCGGGTCATCGAAAGGGGTTCTCGCGAGGGCCGGAGTCCACGCGAGCAAAGCGAGTGTGGGCAAGGAGGAGCTTGCCTCCGACTGAGGGCGAGTGAGAGCAAGCGGGGCGATGCACGTCCCGCCACGGCGGCCTCTCGCGTGTCTCCGAGCGACCCCTATCCTGAGCGCTAGCGAAGGATACGTCGCTCAGAGCGCGCGAGAGGTCGCGGGCGTTCGGAAACGCCGGAGACGACGTCTCCGGTAGTAGGTCGAGCGGCGGAGGATTAGGGAAGAACGACTATGCCAGCGGCTCCAAGCGTGCGGAGAAGTGGCGGAGTTCGGGGACGCTCGGCTCGCTCACGACGCGGTAGCCCGTGAGTTCGTCGGCGCGGTCGGCGACGGCGGCGGCGGTGTCGACGACGTGTCGGATGTCCTCGGCGCTGTAGGTGCGGCGGGGGAGGGCGAGGCGGACGAGGTCGGGACGATCAGTATCGGGGAAGGCGAAGCTCCCGAGTTCGACGCCGCGGACGCCGCCTTCCTCGTAGAGGGCGCAGACGAGGGCTTGACCGGGGAACTCTGAACTCTCGATGTGGGGGAGGAGGGCGTTGGCGTCGAGGTAGACGGCGTGGCCGCCGGGCGGCCAGTAGATGGGGACGCCGGCGTCGTCGAGTGCTTCGCCGAGCTCTCGTACTTGTTCGACGCGTGCGGTGACGTAGTGGTCGGTGACAGCCTCTCGAAGACCGACGGCGAAGGCTTCGAGGTCGCGGCCGGCCATCCCGCCGTAGCTCGTAAAGCCCTCGTAGAGGATGCCGCGCTGGCGGCAGGCGTCGTAGAGGGCGTCGAGGTCGGGGGTGTCGCGGACGGCGACGAACCCGCCGATGTTCGTGAGGCCGTCCTTCTTCCCGGACATGACGACGGCGTCGGCGTAGGAGAGTTCCTCGCGGGCGATGGCGGCGACGCTCTCCCCTTCGAACTCTGGTTCGCGCTGCTGGACGAAAGCGGCGTTCTCGGCGAACCGGCAGGCGTCGATGACGAAGGTGGCGTCGATTTCGTCGGCGAACGCGCGGGTCTCGCGGAGGTTCGCGACGGAGACGGGCTGGCCGGCGGTCGAGTTGTTCGTGATGGTGACGACGACGGCGGGAATGTTTTCGGGGCCGACGTCGTCGGCGACGTCGCGGGCGGCGTCGACGTCGAAGTTCCCCTTGAAGGGGTGTTCGGAGTCGAAGTCGCCTGCTTCCTCGGTGGGGCAGTCGACGGGGTCGGCACCGTTCGCCGCGATGTGGGCGCGCGTCGTGTCGAAGTGCGCGTTGTTGAGGACGGTGTCGCCCTCGGCGACCAGCGAGCCGTAGAGGACGTTCTCCGCGCCGCGGCCCTGGTGGGCGGGGACGATTCGACTGAACCCCATCGTCTCCTCGACGGCCTCCCGGAGGTGGTCGAAGCTGGACGCGCCGGCGTAGGCTTCGTCGCCGAGGAGGAGGGCCGCCCACTGCTCGCTGCTCATCGTCCCCGTTCCGGAGTCGGTGAGGAGGTCGACGAAGACCCGGTCCGAGGGGAGGTTGAAGACGTTGTAGCCCGCCTCGCTGAGGGCGCGTTCGCGTTCCTCGGGAGGCACGAGTCGGGTCGGTTCGACCATCTTCGCACGGTAGCCACGCATACTGTCTACGAGGCGTGAAATCGTGAAAGCTCCTCCTGAGACGGGGTGTACGCGGCTGTGCAGAACCTCGGGGTAGTGTACAGAAGTGGCCGACGGCGGAGGTTACTGGGAGAAGTGGTTCTGGAGGATTTCGAGGGTCTCCTCGCGGTCCTCCCAGTCGACGAAGATGGCGACGGACGTCGCGGACGTGATGACGTCGTGGATGTTGATGCCGGCGTCGCTGATGGGTTCGACGATGCCGTGGATGACGCCGGGCTGGTTGGGGAGTTCGCCGCCGAGGACGCGGAGGACGGCGACGTCGTCCGTGACCGTGACGGAGGAGAGGATGTCGTTCTCGATGACGGCCTGGTGGACGATGTTCTCGGCGCGCTCGGCGACGCTGTCGTCGACGTAGAACGTCATGGAGTCCATGCCGGAGGCGATGGCGTCGAGGTTGATGTCGGCATCCGAGAGCGCGGTGGTGAGGCGAGACGCGATACCCGGGGAGTTCCGGATGGCGCGGCCGGCGACGGTGAGGCAGGCCATCGGCGTGTCCCGCATGTCGATCATGTTCTCGAAGGTGCCTTCGATGTTCGTGCCGCCCGTGAGGAGGTCGCCGTGCTGGTAGTGAATGACGCGGACGTCGAGGCTGTCGTCCTTGTAAGAGAGCGCGCTCGGAGCGACGACTTCCGCGCCGCGGAAGGAGAGGCTGCGGAGTTCGTCGACGGTGATCTCGCCGACGTTCCGCGCGCCTTCGACGACGTGGGGGTCGCCGGTCATGATGCCTTCGACGTCGGTGACGATGACGACTTCGTCGGCGTCCATGTAGCGGCCGAGCATCACGGCGGTCGTGTCGCTGCCGCCGCGGCCGAGCGTGGTGACGTTCCCGTCGAGGTCTTCGGCGAGGAAGCCGGTGATGACGGGGACGGTGCCGTCGAGTTTCTTCGCGAGCGCCTGCGCGCGCTTCCGGGTTTCCTCGACGTCGACCTCGCCGCGGGAGTTGGTGACGACGGGCCAGTCGGGGTGGCCGGGTTCGATGAAGGTGGCGTCGACGTCGCGCGCGGCGAGCGCGGCCTTGAGCATCCGGACGCTCGTTCGCTCGCCCATCGAGACGATTTCGGCGCGGTCCTCGTCTTCGGCTTCGAACGTGATGGAGTCGAGGAGGTCGTCGGTCGTCGAGCCCATGGCGGACGCGACGACGGCGATTTCGTTCCCGGCGGCGACGACGTCGGCGATGGAGTCGGCGGCGCGCTCGATCCGTTCGCCGCTCCCGAGGCTCGTTCCGCCGAACTTCGCGACTACGCGCATCGATTCCTCCGCGGCGTGCGAATACGATTCATGGCGTGACGTAGCGGCGAGGCAAGCAAAACGTTATCCCTCCATGCGAAAACGGACGGTGTCTTCGGCTCCCGGGGGCTTAACCACGCGCGCGGCCTCTCTCGGGGTATGGAGGAGATGGAGGTCCGTGAGGCCACGCCGGCGGACGTCGACGCGATATGCGCGCTCCTCGACGCGCCGACGCGCGCCACAGAGCGCCTGCTCGCCGAGCGGTCGGTCGTCGTCGGAGAGGCAGATGTCGAGGCGAACGCGTCAGCCGCCGAGGACGACCGGCAGATTGTGGGCGTGTGTGCGTTCGACTACTGGGACGATGCGGTGCAGGTGACGCGGCTCGCGTCCGAAACCGGGGCGGTCGACGCGCTCCTCGCGCCGGCACTCGAGCGAGCGGCGGCGGCGGGCGTGCCGGTCGAGGTGCTCGTCGTCGACGGCGGTTTAGTCGAAGCGCTCCGCGCGGCGGGGTTCGAGGAAACGGAGGGCGGCCCGCGGTTCGAGGGTCGCGTCACTCGAGTGTTCCGGCAAGAACCGTAGTTCCACGCGAAACGAAGGGGTCGCGGGAAGCGTGAGGAGTTAGCAGACGGGTTTCGGGTTCACGCCGAGTGACTCCAGCTGTTCGGTGTACTCGTCGTAGGCCGCCTGGATAACGGTGGAGGCCGCGTCGAGCGCGCGTTCGACGTCCGCGTCGTCCTCGCAGACGGCGTCGAGGAGGTCGTCGATTCGGTCGCGCTGGCCGTCGAGGTCGTCGCGGAGCCCGCGGAACAGCTGGGCGGTCTGCGGGTCGGCCTGTCCGACGAAGAACCCGACGTACTGCTCTTTGGACTTATCCGTCGCTTCGAGGCGGCCGACGTAGCCGCCGACGCGCTCGACGGGATCGGTGAGGTCGCGGAGCGCGGCCTGCATCGCCGACACCGCATCGCCCGGCTCGTGGTCGTCGAGTTCGCCCGCGACCGTCTCGTAGTGTTCGCGTTCTTCCTCCGCCGTCGCCGTGTAGACGCCCGCGGGAACGCCCTCGCTCGTCGCCGCCCACTGTTCGAACGTCTCCGCGGCCGCGCGCTCCGCGTCCGCCGCCGCGTGCAGCACGTCCTCCGTGTCCATCTCGCCGCCCGTCGCCGCGTACAGCGACTTCGACGACCCCAGTCGACTCAGCGCCGTCTCGTTCGCCTCGCGCACGTGCTCCGTGAACTCTGACGCGTCCATACCCGCATCCTCGCCCCCCACGGGCTAATAGCCAGCGGACGCCGAGAGCCGGTCACGCCGTCGCGGGTTTTATAGAGGGAGGCGGCGAGGAAGTGGATAATGAAGGTCCTACTGGGCATCGGGGGGACGGACGATTCGCTCGACGCGCTGGAACGCACGGTCGAACGCGCGGTACAGGCGAACGACGAACTGACGGTCGCGATTCTCGAGAACCCGGAGAGCCCGCGGGACGCCCACGAGGTCGAGGAGTACGCGCTCGACGTCCTGCTCGACGCGGGGCTGGACGCGGACATCCGGCACGTCGCCGGCGACCCCGGGAGCGAACTCGTTCGCATCGCCGAGGAGGACGACTTCGACCAGATCGCGCTCGGCGGCGGTGAACGCAGCCCGATGGGGAAGATACGGCTCGGCCACGTCGCCGAGTTCGTGCTCCTGAACTCGCGGGTGTCGGTGACACTCGTCCGATGATCGGGAACCGACGGTATCCGGACGCGGTCGCGGGGCCGTTCCCGGAGCCGCCGGTCGAATTCGACGACGGCGACGGCCGGCCGATCGAGATTCGCGCCGCGGCAGAAGGAGACGACGTGTTCGAGGCCCTGGTGGCGATGTACGACGATTTCGACCCGGCGGACCGCGCGCAGGGGTTGCCGCCGCTCCGCGAGGACCGCGTGCGGGGCTGGCTGGAGACCCTGCTGGACGGTGAGGCGCTGAACGTCGTGGCGTGGCACGACGAGCAGGCGGCGGGGCACGCGACGCTCGTACCGGACGGGAGCGGGGCGTCCGAACTCGCCATCTTCGTCCACCAAGACTACCAGGGGGCGGGCGTCGGGTCGAACCTCATCGCCGGCCTCCTCGGGTACGGCGCGGCGAACGGCGTGGAGAAGGTCTGGCTCACGGTCGAGCGGTGGAACCGACCGGCGGTCGCGCTCTACGAGAAAGTCGGGTTCGAGACCGCGGAAGCCGAATCCTTCGAGCTGGAGATGACGCTCCGACTCGCGGAGAGCGACGACGAGAACGAAGAGTAGCCGAGCAGGAACGCGGAGAGACGGCCGGGAGCGGAGGTGAAGCCGGAGGCGGAGCGGCAGTCGGTTAGACGGAGAGGACGGGTTGGCTGGCGTAGAGGAGGACGTGTTCGGCGGCTTTTTCGAGGATGCTGGGGGCGGTGGTTTCGGTGGTGTCGTGGGGGACGACGAGGAAGTCGACGTCGACGGCTTCGGCGGTGTCGAGGATGACGTCGCCGGGCGTGGTCCGTTTCCGCGTCGTCGAGAACGCGTTCGCGGTGGTGGATTTCACGTCGACGGTGTCCGGGGCGAGTTCGCGGATGTCGTCGACGAACGCGCGGACGTCGTCGGCGACGGCTGCTTCTTCCACTGTTCCGGCTTCGATGTCGCGGGCGACCTGGTCGTCGAGGACGTAGAGGGCGTGGACGTCCGCGTCGTACTTCTCGGCGACGGCGACCGCGTACTCGGCGGCGGTCGCGGACGCGTCGCTCCCGTCGACGGGCACGAGGACGAGGTCCACGTCGAGTGTCATACCCGTATCTGGGACGCCGCGGGAGGTAAAACGTTCCCCTGCGGTCGGCGCGACGCCACACCCGACACTATATGCCGGGGGAGTCGGAAGGATGGGGTATGATCGAGCGAGTCGTGGTCGCGACGGACGGCTCGGAGAGCGTGGCGCGAGCCATCGAGGTCGGCGTCGACTTCGCGGAGCGCTTCGACGCGGACGTCCACGCGCTCTACGTCATCGACGCGGGCGAGCTGGAGAGCGCACCGGAGGAACTCGAACCGGAGATGAGAGCGGCGCTCGAAGAGCGCGCGGACGACGCCGTCGCCGACGTCGAAGCGCACACCGACCGCGAGGTGACGGCGGCGGTGCGGACGGGGCGGCCGGCGAGCGAGATTATCCAGTACGCCCGCGACGTCGACGCGGACGTCATCGCGACCGGGACGCGCGGCCGGCACGGCGAGAATCGCTTCCTCATCGGGAGCGTCGCCGAGCGCGTCGTGCGCTCCAGTCCCGTGCCCGTGCTCACGGTCCGACAGCTCACCTGACCGGCGGACCGCCGGTTCTTTGCCGCTCGCCCGGTTCTCTCCCGTATGGAGAAACACGTCATCGAAGACGACGACCTCGCGCCGACCCGGAAATCCCGCCTCCCCGGCACCGGGTTCTTCGTGCCGGACGACGTCCAGCGCGCCGCCGAGGACCAGGAGGTCCGCGAGCGCGCGGAAGGCGCGGACGTCCTCATCGTCACCGACCCCGACCCCGACGGGCTCGCCGCCGCCGCCATCGTGCGCGCCGCGCACGGCAGCGGCGCGCTCATCCCCGCCGGCCCGCACAACCTCGACGACGGCCTCCGCCGCGCCGCCGAGTACGGTGCCGAGGGCGCGACCGTCTACGTCTGCGACCTCTGCCCGGATGACTTCGAAGACGTCGTCGACAACCTCGCACGTCTCGTCGCCGGCGCGGACTCCGTCACCTGGTACGACCACCACCAGTGGACCGAGGACGTCGAGACCGCCGTCCGAGAGGCCGGCGTCGACCTCGTCGTCGGCGACTCCGACGAGGAGTGCACCGCCGACGTCGCCGCCCGCAGCATCGACGCCGACCTCCCCCGCCACCTGAAAGAGCTCGCCGCCGTCACCCGCGACCACGACCTCTGGATCAACGACGACCCCCGGTCGGCGGACCTCGCCGACTACTCCTACTGGACGGACGCCGAGGAGTACCTCGAAACCATCCAGGAGCACGGCGCAGACCTCCCGGCCGACGCCCAGGAGTTCCTCGCCGAGCGCCGCGTCGAGAAGGAGGACTTCATCGAGCGCGCCGTCAAACGCGCGAACTTCCACGAGATCGAGGGCGTCACCGTCGCCGCGACCTACGGCCGCTGCAGTCAGAACGAAGTCGCCGAAGAGCTCCGCGAACAGGGCGCGGACGCCGCGGTCGTCGTCAAGCCCGCGGGCTCCGCGAGCATCCGCGGGAGCGAGGGCTTCGAGAAATGCCATCTCGTCGCCCGCCGCGTGAACGGCGGCGGCCACCCGCGCGCCGCCGGCTGTAAACCCGACATCTACGACGACATGATGGATTACGCCCAGCACTGGACGACGGAGGGCGCGGTCACGAAACGCGTCATCCTCGACGCCTTCCGCGACCTCCCCGACGTCGACGAAGAAGCCGAGTAACCCTACTCGTCGATCAGCCAGCGGTCCGAGTACGCCGTTCCGCACGTGCAGTAGGCGTAGGCGTGGACGACCGCGCCCTCCGCGTAGAGACCGCCGACCTCCTCGTTCTGTTCTTCTGCGAACGCGAACCCGAGTTTCACCCGGTGGTCGTCGTCGGGTTCGTCCGCGTGCTTTGACGGGCACTCGCCGCTCGCGAGGTCGCGGTCGATGTCGCCGTCCGTGTCCATCGCGCGGCCCGCGAAGTCCATCGCGTCCATGCCGCTCACGCGCTTGAACGCCGAGCGACCCTGGTCGCCCGGGAGGACGAGCACGATCCCGTCATCGACGTCCACGCCGTACTCCGCGAGCGCGCCGAGGTCGCCGACCGTCGACTCGGAGAGGTAGACGGCGACGTCCTCCACGCGGTCGCCGTCGAGGAACTCGTCGAGTGCGTTAGTCATCGCTCACGCTACGGGGTCACTGCGGAAAAACGCGGTGGAAAGTGATTTATTCGGCGTCTTCGTCGCCCTCACCGAGGAGGGAGTCGACGTCTTCGTCGCCGCGTTCGGTGATTTTCGCGTTGACCTGCGCGGTCTCTTCGGAGAACTCGCGGCCGCGTACGGAGACGCGGCGGCGCTCGCCGTCCTTCTCCGGGTTGAAGCCGGTGCCGCCCGTGAGGAGCACGCTCTCCAGACCGGAGCCGCGGACGTCGCTGCGCATCGCGCGCCCTGCTGCGTCGCTACCGCCCGTGAGTTCGAGCGTGTAGCCGGTCAGTCCAACGGCGTCGCCGTCGACTTCGTCGCCGATTTCCCGACCGAGGAATCGATTCGCGTCCTGTCCGTCGACCTCGAGCTGGTGGGACGCACCCGACTCGGGGTCCGCCACCACCACTTGGAAACTCGCCATACGACCGACAACGGGGAGTGCGCCCTAAAACCCGTCGAATACCGACTCACGGCGAGGCTGGGGCGGACAGGCGACGACGACGGCCCGCCGAGCGCGTGTCGCACAACCGCGAACGCCCGACGGTAACTCGCTAACGCATACGCCCACTTCGCCGCGTCATCGCATGTGAAGGCTCGGACGAGAGACGGGGGCGGAAAAACCGCTGCAAGCGTTCGGCGACCGAGTGGTCCGTTAGGACCCGGTAGGTCGCCGATTCACCCGCGGCTTCGCCGCGAGGCCGACGACTGAGGGACCGCAGGGACCGAAGGAGGAGTGCTTTTGGTGGAGCTTTTACCGAGCGAAGCGCCCCTTGGGCGCTGAGCGCAGCGTAAAAGGTCCTCTAGAAGGGATAGTCGCGTTCGTCGTGCTGGATGCTGATCCACTTGGTCTCGGTGATTTCGTGGAGGTAGGCGTCGGAGTTGTAGGAGCCCATGCCGGATGCGCCGACGCCGCTGAAGGGGACGTGGGCTTCGTCGTTGATGGGTTGGTCGTTGATGTGGACGTTCCCGGTTTCGAGGCGGTCGGCGATGTGTTTCGCGAGTTCGAGGTCGCCGGCGTGGACGGCCCCGGAGAGCCCGTAGTCGGTGGCGTTCGCGAGTGCGACGGCTTCGTCGGTGTCGCTGTAGGGGATGACGGGGGCGATGGGGCCGAAGTGCTCGTTGCAGGCGGCGGCCATGTCGTTCGTGACGTCGGAGAGGACGGTCGGTTGAACGACGAGGGAGTCCTCGGTACCGTCGATTTCTTCGACGCTGCCGCCCGTTTCGAGGGTTGCGCCCTGTTCGATGGTTTCCTCGACGTAGCCGAGCATCTCGTCGCGCTGGGATTCGTCGATGATGGGGCCGACGACGGTGTCGGCGTCGTGTGCGCTGCCGACGGGGAGGTCGCTCGCGCGCGCGGCGAGTTTCTCGACGTACTCGTCGTAGATGTCCTCGTGGACGATGTGGCGGTTGATGGAGATGCAGACCTGGCCTTGGTGGACGAAGGAGCCGAAGGTCGCGGCGTCGACGGCGCGGTCGACGTCGGCGTCGGCGGTGACGACGTGCGCGTTGTTCCCGCCGAGCTCCATCGCGGGGACGGCGAGGTTGCCGCCGGCGAGGCTGGCGACGTGCTTGCCGACCTCCGTACTGCCCGTGAAGGCGACGACGTCGCTCTCCGGGTGGCTGGCGACGCGGTCGCCGATGTCGGAGCCCTTCCCGGTGACGACGTTCAGGAGGCCGTCGGGGAGGCCGGCGTCCTCGAAGAGCTTCGCGAACAGCAGGCCGCCCGTGATGGGCGAGTTAGTACTTGGTTTGAGGACGACGGCGTTCCCGGCGGCGATTGCGGGCGCGACGGCGCGCATCGTGAGGTTCAGCGGGAAGTTCCACGGCGTGATGGCCGTGACGACGCCTTTCGGCTCGCGCTGCACGAGGTTCTCCTTCCCGGGGATGTTCGAGTGGGCGTGTTCGCCCTTCATCCGGCGGGGGAGCGTCGCGGCTTCGCCCGCCTGGTCGGACGCGATCTGTACGGACGTCTCGCCCATGATCTGCGTGCCGCCGACTTCGTGGGTGAGGAGGTCGGCGACGTCCGCCTTGTGCGCTTGGAGGGTTTCGAGCGCCGTCCGGACGGCCTCCTCGCGGGCCGCGGGCGGCGTCTCCCGCCACTGTTTCTGGGCTTCGGCGGCGGCCTCGTAGGCCGCGTCGACGTCGTCCTCGGTGCCGGCGGGGACGGTCGCGACCTGCTCGCGCGTCGACGGGTCCTCGTCCGCGAGGGCGTCGCGGTCGCCGCGAGCGACCCACTCGCCGCCGACGTAGAGCGCGTCCCAGTTCGCGTCGATGTCGAAGGTCTCCGGAGGCATGACATCGCGACGTACGGTGGCGTCCCCGATAAGCCGCGGTGAACCCGCGAGGCCCGCACGCACCCGTAGCTTCATGAGGAGGTGCGGCCGCTCGAGAAGCGGGGAGTGAGAGCGAAACGAGAAGGTAGGGCGGAGTCGGCGTGGTCAGTCGCTCAGCGGCATGCCGCCGATGGGGACGACGGTGCGGTCCCACGCCCAGTTGACGACCTCCGCGGAGGAGGTGTACATGGCGAGGAGGCCGGTGAGGATGCCGACGTAGCCGCCGAGGGTCGCGGTTCCGTAGCCGAGGTCACCGAGTCCGAGGAGGAGGAAGGTGATCGTCAGCGTGAGGAAGACGGACCAGAGCGCCCAGTTGAGTTTGAACGTCGCCACCCACATGTAGGCCGTGAAGAGCCCCCAGAGGAGGAGCGTCACGCCGACGGTGGTTCCGTCGACCGAGAGCCAGCCGTTCCCCGCGAAGAGGAGGAGCAGGCCGAACCACCACCAGAAAGCACCGTAGCTACTGAAGGCGGTGTAGCCGAACGTGTTTCCTTCCTTGTACTCGAGGATGCCGGCGAACAGCTGGCAGGTCCCACCGAACGCGAGCGCGAGCGGGAGGACGACGGATTCGCCGGCGCTGGGGAGGATGCCGCCGTTGATGAGGCTCAACAGGACGGTGGTCAGTCCGAACGCGACGAGTCCGAGCGGTGCAGGGTTTGCGGTGTCTGTGTTGGCTGGCATTGTTAGTTCCCCCGTACTTCGGCCTGGATGTCGGCGACGATCTCGGGGTTGCGGAGCGTCGACGTGTCACCGAGTTCTTCGCCGTCCGAGATCTCTTCGAGGAGACGGCGCATGATCTTCCCGGAGCGGGTCTTCGGGAGTTCGGGCGTGAAGATGATTTTCGACGGTCGCGCGATCGGCCCGATCTTGTCTTCGACGGCGGCTTCGATAGCCGCGCGGACGGCGTCCTCGCCACCGGCGTCGTCTTCGAGGATGACGTAGGCGTGGACGACTTCGCCCTTGATGTCATCGTCAGCGCCGACGACGGCGGCTTCGGCGACGCCGTCGGCCGAGACGACCGCGGACTCGATCTCCATCGTTCCCAGCCGGTGGCCGGAGATGTTGACGACGTCGTCGACGCGGCCGACAACGGTGATGTAGCCTTCGTCGTCGATCTTCGCGCCGTCCTCCGGGAAGTACACCCAGTCGTCGGGGTCGTCGGAGTCAGTGTCCGAGTACTCAGCCCAGTACTCCTCGATGAACCGCTCGTCGTTCTTGTAGAGCGTGCGGAGCATCCCCGGCCACGGCTTGTCCACGGTGAGGTAGCCAGCGCCGCCCGATGGGACTTCCTCGCCGTCGCCGTCGACGACTCGAGCGTCGACACCGGGGACGGGAGGGCCGGCGCTCCCGGGTTTCATGTTCGAGACGCCGGGAAGCGTCGTGATCATGTGGCCGCCGGTCTCCGTCTGCCACCACGTGTCGACGATCGGGCAGGACTCTCCCCCGATATGTTTGTAGTACCACTTCCAGGGTTTGGGATTGATCGGTTCGCCGACCGTCCCAAGCAGTCGGAGGCTGGAGAGGTCGTGACGCCCCGGATACTCACTCCCCCACTTCATGAAGGAGCGAATCGCGGTCGGTGCCGTGTAGAACTGCGTGACGTCGAGGTCTTCGACGATCTCCCAGAACCGGTCGCGCTCCGGATAGTCCGGGCCGCCCTCGTACATCACGGTCGTCGTCCCGAGCGCGAGCGGCCCGTAGACGATGTAGGAGTGCCCCGTGATCCAGCCGATGTCGGCCGAGCAGAAGTAGGTGTCCTCGGGTTTGATGTCGAGGACGGTCTGCGAGGTCCACGCCGTCCACGCGAGATAGCCCGCCGTCGTGTGTTTCACCCCCTTCGGTTGGCCGGTAGTGCCGGAGGTGTACATTAAGAAGAGCATGTCTTCGGCGTCCCGTTCGACCGGCTCGACCGTCGCGCCCTCGTGTTCGGCAACGAGGTCGTCGTAGTCGTGCTCGCTCTCGTGGAGGTCGTGGCCGGGGCCGTCGTCCCCGAGCCGGTCGACGACGACCGTCTCGACGTCGTGGTCGACGTCCTCGAGCCCCTCCCGGGATTTCGAGAGGTGGTCGAGCGCGTCGCCGCGTCGATAGTAGCCGTCGGCCGTGATGAGATACTCCGAGTCGGCGGCGTTCATGCGCTCTGCGAGCGCGTTCGCAGAGAACCCGGCGAAGACGACGGAGTGCGGCGCGCCGATGCGCGCGCAGGCGAGGAGCGCGATCGGGTGAGCGGGGATCATCGGCATATGCATCGTGACGACGTCGTCCTCGCCGACACCGAGGTCGCGGAGCGCCGCCGCGAACTCGTTCACCTCGCGGTGGAGCTCCTCGTAGGTGATCGAGCGGTCGGCCTCCTCCGTGGGTTCGCCGACCCACTCGATGGCGACTTCGTCCCCGCGGTCGTCGAGGTGGCGGTCGACGCACTCGTAGGAGGCGTTGATCTTCCCGCCGGTGAACCACTCGTAGAACGGCGGGTTCGAGTCGTCGAGCACCTGATCGTAGTCATCGTACCAGTCGAGAAGGTCGGCGGCCTGCTCCCAGCAGCCCGGCCAGTTCTCCTCGAACTCCTCGTAGATCCCTTCGTCGGTGACGTTCGCCTGCTCGACGAACTCCGCCGGCGGCTCGAACTCGTCCTGTTCGGCCAGTCGGGTTTCGAGATTGTTGTCTTCTACCATGCCAGGTAATAACGCATGAAGGAACCAACATAAACATTCATTCTAATTAATTCAAGAAGGGGCTTAGAACAGGGCGGATCGCGACGCTCAGGCAGCGTCGAACAGCACCGTGAAGAGCTTCTGTTGGGCTTTCCGGAGGTGGTTGTGGAGCGTCGGCGCTGACACCCCCATGGAGTCGGCGAGCTCCTCCGCGGTGCTCCCCCGCGGCCACTCGAAGTAGTCGGCGAAGTACGCCGCCTGAAGCGCTGAGCACTGCTTCTCCGTGAGGGTCTCGTCGAGCGTCCGATAGAGGTCACCCGTGAGGGGGCTGCGGGACGCCTCCCGTTTCGCCTGGAAGGAGACTCCCGGAAAGGTCGAGGTGACCCGTTCGACGATGGCGCGGACGTCGTGGCCGCTCGGGAAGACGACGGAGAGGCGTGCGGCCCCGTCGGCAGCGGTCAAAGATTCGACGGCACCGCCGAGTTCGACGAGCGTCACCGTGGGGGACGGCTCGCGGAGGACGAGTTCCAGCCGTACGCGGTCGCCGATATCCCGGATGAGTCGGGCGTCGGAGACGGCGTCGCTGTCGGCGGCTCGCTCGAGGAACGCTTCCGCCGACGTCCCGGTGGCGGCGACGAAGCAGAGGAGCGCGTGGTCGGGGGCGGGCACCAAGCCGTCGAGGTGGAGCTCGCAGTCGAGAGCGGCCGACGCTGCCGCGAAGAACGACTCGGCGTCCGCTTCGAAGACGAGTTCGACGCCGGTTTCCGAGAACAACAGCTCCTTGCGTTCGGTCGCCGCAATCACCCAGCCGACGCGACGCCCCGCGTCGGTGAGGAGGCGATGGAGGCCGTGCGTCGGCCGCGACGCATCGACGGCGACGCAGAGCAGGCCGTGTGTCTGGTCGCCGGAGCGAACCGCGGTCGCGGCCAGCGTCCGCTCGCGCTCGGCGACGCCGGTGTCGAGCGCTCGTTCGACGAACCGGACGCTGTCGAGGCCGCCGTGACTCTCGATGATCGCGTCGAGCGCGTCCGCGACAGCCGCACGCTCGTCCGCGTCCTCGAGGCCGACGCACGCCCGGACACTCCCGTTCGCGTCGCAGACCGCAGCAGCGTCGTACGCGTCGGAGAGCGTCTCGCAGGCGCGTTGCTCCGCGTCGGCCCTGGTGGAGACGTCGTCGAGCGCGACCCCCAGCGCGGTCGACGTCGCGTCGACCGACGATCCGGCGGGGCCGGCGGGAGCACCGGTCTTCTGGGGCGTGGCCTCGTCCACCCCGTTGCTGTCGGGTTCGCCGTCTGCTCCGTCCGCGTTGTCCGACCACGCGTCGTGGAGCGCGGCGGCGACCGCTCGGTCGGTCGGCGGGTCGATGTACGGCTCCAGACTCCCGAGATGCGACCAGCCGCCCGTCGCCTGGACGATGCGCGGATCGACGCCGTCGTCGACGAGGAGCCGGCGGGCGAAGTACGCGCGGAGGTCGCGCGTGGACACGTCGGCGAGGCGGTCGTCGCCGGCGGCAGCGCGTTCGGCGACCGTCGAGACGAGCATCTGGAGACGGCGGGGCGTCACGTCGAAGATCCGGTCGGTGGACGCGATACCGGTGGCGTTGACGTATTTCCGGACGTCGTCCGCGACGTCGGGGGGGACGTACGCCGTCCGCTCTTCGCCGTCGGATCGGACGCGGAAGCAGTCGTGGGTCGCGTCGTCGCCGCGGCGCGTGAGATCCGCTGGTCGGAGGGTGGCGAGCTCTACCGGCCGCAGCCCGGCTTCCCCGCAGAGCGCGACGACGAGGTCCTCGCGGTACGACTCAGTCGCGTCGCGAAGACGCTCGTACTCGGCGTCAGTAAGCGCGTCGCCGTCCGGATGTCGCGCCATCTCGATTCGTTTTCCTCACTATCACGAAATAAGTGTTGCGCGGCGAGAACGACGACGAGTCGAGTTGTGAGGTGAGACGTGTGGCTCTATACGGCGAGCGATTTCGGATACGCTACTTACTCCGAAACGTCGGTGACGGATTCGAGCTCGCCGACGATCTCGGGGTTGCGCAGCACGCTCGTGTCCGAGACCCCCTCGCCCGTGGCGATCTGTCGGAGGTGGCGGCGCATCACCTTCCCGGAGCGGGTCTTCGGGAGGTCGGGCGTGAAGACGACGGTCGCCGGCGTCGCGAACGCACCGACGTCGCGGGCGACAGCGTCTCGAACGCGCTCGCGGATCGCGGACGCGGGCCCGGTGCCTCGCTGCAGGCTGACGTACGCGTACGGCGTCACGCCGCCGGCGTCGACGCCGACCACCGCCGCCTCCGCCACGCCCTCGACGCCGACGATAGCGGCTTCGATTTCGTGCGTCCAGAGCCGCCGGCCGTCGAGGTCGAGCGCGTCGTCCTCCCGACCGAGCAGGTGGACGTAGCCGTCGGCGTCCACGGTCGCCGCGTCCCCGGTCCGGTAGCGCCACGCCTCGGGCGCGTTCCCCGTCGACTCCCCGACGTCGACCCCCATCCCCGGGAAGGGGCGAGTGAGGACGAGCGACCCCGAATCGCCGGTGTCGACGGAGTTGCCGCGCGCGTCGACGATATCTACCGACACGCCCGGGAGCGGCGGGCCGACCGCCTCCGGACGCATGCCGTCAACGCCCGGGAGGGTGGAGAGGAGGACGCCGCCGGTCTCCGTCTGCCACCACGTGTCGACGACGGCGCACGACTCGCGGCCGACGTGCTCGTAGTACCACTCCCACGTCGCCTCGTCGGTCGGCTCACCGACCGTGCCGAGCAGTCGGAGACTCGAGAGGTCGTGTCTGTCGACGTGGTCCGACCCCCACTTCGCGAACGCACGAATGACCGTCGGTGCGGTGTAGAAGACCTCGACGCCGTTGCGCTCGATGACCTCCCAGAGGTGGTCGCGCTCCGGGTAGTCCGACGTCCCCTCGTAGAGCACGGTCGTCGCACCGAGCGCGAGCGGCCCGTAGACGGTGTAGGAGTGACCCGTGATCCAGCCGATATCCGCAGTACACCAGTACGTATCCCCCGGCTCGAGGTCGAGGACGGCGTGCGTCGTCCACGCGACCTGTGCGAGATAGCCGCCCGTCGTGTGTCGAATCAGCGTCGGCTCACCGGTCGTCCCGGACGTCTGAATCTCGAACAGTGGGTCGTTCGCCGCGCGAGCCACGGGGGCGACGGTTTCCCCCCAGTAATCCGCGACGAACGCCGCATAATCGGTGTAGTTGTCGCCGTGCGGGCGGTCGTCGTCGAGTCGGTCGACGACGATCCGGTCGACCGACTGAGGGACGTCGAGGCAGGCGTTGTCGGCCTTCCGCTTCAGGTCGTACGCCGTCCCACGCCGGTAGTAGCCGTCACAGGCGAAGAGGACGGCGGACCCGGTGTCCGCGAGCCGCGTCGCGAGCGCGTCCGCCGAGTATCCCGCGAAGACGACGGAATGCACCGCGCCGATGCGCGCGCACGCCAGCATCGCGATGGGGAGCTCGGGCACCATCGGCATGTAGAGCGTGACGACGTCGTCCGCCTCGACGCCGCGGTCGCGGAGCGCCGCCGCGAGCGCGTTCACCTCCCGGGAGAGGTCGTGGTACGTGTACGTCCGCGTCTCACCGAGTCGTCCCTCCCACCGGAGCGCCGTCTGGCTCTTCCGGCCGGCCTCGACGTGCCGGTCGATACAGTTGTACGAGGCGTTCAGCTCGCCGCCCGCGAACCAGTCGTATCCGTCCGTGGCGTCGAGGACACGTTCGTACGGCGTCATCCAATCGAGATAGTCGGCCGCTCGCGCCCAGCACTCCGGCCACTCCCGGTCCACCCCGCGAGCCGTGACGTTCGCCTGCTCGACGAACGCCGCCGGCGGGTCGACCAGCGCGTTCTCCGTGTCACGGACTCCTCCTCGAAACGACATCCCATCGGTCATCTGGTGTAGTGCTACTAGTACGTCTCCGCCCCGACGTCAATAATCATGCGGCCCGCTAGCAGTATCCCGGGTAGTTCGAGGAGGGATCGCACCCGACGACGGCGGGCACCGACGGGCCCAAACCACTCCGCGGCGTACGCCCAGCTATGGACATTCGGTTCCTCGGCGGCGTCCGCGAGGTCGGTCGGAGCGCCGTCCTCGTGAACGACTCCCTCCTCCTCGACTTCGGGATGCTCACCGGGACCCCCCCGCAGTTCCCCGTCGAGACGCCCGAGCCGGACGCCGTCGTCGTCTCCCACGGCCACCTCGACCACGTCGGCGCGCTCCCCGGCCTCCTCTCCGGCGCGAACAGACCCGACATCCACTGGACGCCCCCGACGTACGAGCTCACGCTCACGCTCGCCCGCGACACGCTCAAACTCCACGGCGGCACGCTCCACTGCCCGTTCACGGAGAACGACGTCAAACGCGTCACCGAAGTCTCACGAACCCACGGCTACCGGGAGACCTTCGAGGCCGCCGGCCACGACGTCACCTTCTACAACGCCGGCCACATCCCCGGGAGCGCGCACGTCCTCATCGACGACGGCGACACCCGACTCCTCTACACCGGCGACTTCCACACTGACGACCAACGCCTCGTCGCCGGAACGACCGCGCGACCGGACGCCGACGTCGTCATCTGCGAGAGCACGTACAGCGACGTGGAGCACGACCCGCGCGCGGCCGTCGAAGCGCGGTTCGCACAGAGCGTCAAGACGACGCTCTGGGAGGGCGGCACGGTCGTCGTCCCCGCGTTCGCCATCGGGCGCACCCAGGAGATCCTGCTCGTCTGCGAAGCCCACGACATCCCCTGCTACGTCGACGGCATGGGGAAACAGGTGACCGAGATGCTGCGGCAGTACCCCGAGTTCGTCCGCGACGCCGACGCCCTCCGCCGCGCCAAATCCCACGCCCGCTTCGTCACCGGCCGCGACGGCCAGCGGAAACGCATCGCCGACCAGAACGCCGCCATCGTCACCACCAGCGGGATGCTCTCCGGCGGCCCCGCCATGACCTACGTCCCCGCGATTCGCGCGAACCCCACGAACAAGGTCGCCATGACCGGCTACCAGGTCGAGGGAACGCCCGGCCGGGACCTCCTCGAAACCGGGAGCGCCGAACTCGACGGCCGCCGAATGCCCGTCAGCGCGCAGGTCGAACAGTACGACTTCTCCGCGCACGCCGACCGCGACGGCCTCCGCGACTTCCTCGACGCGTACACGGACACGCCCGTCGTCGTGAACCACGGCGACCGCTGTGAGGCCTTCGCCGCAGCACTCGAAACCGACGGCTTCGACGCCACCGCGCCCGCACACGGCGAGGAACACACCTACTGACCGACGCGTCATCACTCGCCGCGCGAGCGCTCGCGATCACTTGAAGGCGTAACGTCACCGGACACCGCGGGTCAGCAGCGTGGCGGCTACAGTCGGTCTGAGAGTGTCGTTTTCGCTCAGCATCGCCGTCACGGGTCGCGTCAATCCCCGCCGCTACCCGCAAGCGAGGGCGAGGGTTGCACGCGCGAGCGCCCTTAACCCGACGGAAGCCGTACACGTGCGTAATGAGTGACCGCACCGACCGAGAAACCGACCAGGCCGCCGGCCAGCAGGCATCCCTGGACGTCGCCCCCGAACTCACACACGATGAACGTGACTGAGGAATCCGACGCTCGCGAGCGCGACGACGCCCACCTCCAAGACGTCGAGCCCGGCGCGGGCTGCACGGAGATCTGGGAGCACCTCTCCGAAGAGCGCGACGAACAGACCGAGGAGTAAGATGGTTGTACGCCGCGGGGCCTACACGTCCCTATGAGTGAAGACGGGACGCCGCCGGTCGACCGCGAATCTCCCGTCGGCGAACCGGTCGTTCGCGGCGACGAGCGCGTCACCGGCGAACGCGCCCGCGACGCCGTCCGCTTCGACCCCGACGACCCCGAGAGCATCGAGGACGCCACACAGACCGTCCGCGACTTCGCCCTCGGCAACCTCCCCGACGACGAACTCGCCATGCTCCGCGGCGCTGCCGCCTGCGCCGCCCTCGTCCGCGCCGAACAGTCCTACACGGCCGCCGCCGAACGCGCCGGCAGCGACGTCACCGTCTCCTTCATCCGAAAGTGGGCGCGCGTTCACGACCTCCCCCGACCCGTCCGCCGGCACGTCGCCCTCGGCCACATCCCCCCGACCGCCGCGAAACACATCGCGCGCGTCTCCGGCGACGCCCGCTACCAGCTCGCCTGGGCCGTCATCGACACCGACCTCACCGTCCGCGGCGTCCGCGCGCTCGCCAGCGACATCGCCGACGGCCGCGACGTCGCCGACGCCCTCCGCGACCACGGCATCACCCCCGGCCGCATCACCGTCGACCTCCCCCTCGACACCTACCGCGACCTCCGCCGCACCGCCGCCGAGAACGGCCAGCAACCCGGCGACATCATCGCCGACGCCCTCGAGCACTACCTCGAAGAGTAACCCTCCCGCAACGGGCGAGGCGTCCGCCCTGCGGTTCGTAAACGTTTAACCACTCCCCCGCCTCAGCTACGAGTACGGGCCGGTAGCTCAGTTTGGCAGAGCGTCTGGCTTTTAACCAGACGGCCGCGTGTTCAAATCGCGCCCGGCCCGCTTCTCTCGCGAACCACACCGAACACCCGAAGGTGTGTTCGGTCGATCTGTGAGCGAGTGTGCGGGCTCGCGCGATTTGACCACCAGACGGGGCGAGCGAAGCGAGCCCCGGCCAGTGTTCAAATCGCTGTTCAGCGATTCGGACGAGCGAGTCAGAGCGCCCGAACGAGGTGAGACCGTCGTCTCGGCCAGTGTTCGAATCGCGCCCGGCCCGCTCGTCCCGCGAACCCAACACCGCGCCGTGGTCGCCACTCGGTCAGGAGATGCGGTTCGGCGTCGACGGCGGCGGCTGTCAGTGGCGTGCGTCGGTGTGTCGGTTTTTAGGGATGAGGCGTCGAAGGCGGAGGTATGAGCGAGGAGGCGTCCGAGGTCCGGGTGGACTCTCGGTGGTGGTACTGGATCGGGGTGTTGGTCGTGGTGACGGTCGTCGAGATAGGGCTCGGGGTGTTGCTCGTCGGGGCGGTCGCGGCGACGCTGGTGTCGCAGGGCCAGCCGCCGACGGGGGCGCTCGTCGTCGCGGTTCCCTACCTCGTGTTCGCGCTCGCGGTGCGGGTCATCTTCCCGCTCGCCGTGTTCCGGGACGCGACCGCAGTGCGAGACGCGGACGTCGAGTGGTCGCCGGAGCCCTGGAACTGGGCGCTCGTCGCCGTCGTCGGCTTCTTCGTACCCGTGTTCGACACGGCGGTCGCGCTCTACTACCTCTACCGGCGACACCGCGCCGTCGGCGTCCCCTAGTCCGGTAAGTTGAGGTGGGCGGACGACGACGCTCGAAGTATGAACGCGCGATTCGACGACATCGACACGCTCGACTGGGTCGGCATCCCCATGGGCGTCGTTCTCGCTCTCGTCGGCCTGATGACGCTCGTCGGGATGCCCTGGCAGTACGCGAACAGCATCGCCGTGACCGCCGGACAGATTCTCGGCAGCCTCCTCCTCCTCGTCGGCGGCCTCGGGTTCGCCTACTACCTCTACAGCACGCGGTAACGCCGCGTCGATGCCCGCGCCCGACCACGTCGTCACGATATACACGCGCGAGCAGTGCCACCTCTGCGACGACGCGAAAGCCGCCGTCGAAGCCGTCGCCGCCCGCGTCGACGCGACCGTCGACATCGAACTCGTCGACGTCGACACCGACCCCGATCTCCGAGCCGAGTACGGCGACCGCGTGCCCTACGTCCTCGTCGACGGCGCGCCGAAGTTCAAATACCGCGTCGACCGCGGCGAACTCGAAACCATGCTCGACTGAACGGCTTCGTCGCCCAGCGGAACGACGGCAGGAAACGAGAGAACGGAACGACGCGAAGAACGGGGTTACTCCGTGTCGTCCTCTTCGGGCTGCACGACGACCGTGATGAGACCGACGAGGACGCCGAGGACGCCGAGGAGAATCGAGTACCGCGGGAAGGCCTCCGGGACGAGCGCGACGGAGAGCAGCGCGAGCGCTGCGAGTTTCGTCGCGCGGTCGAGGAGGAAGTACACCCGCGGGGAGACGCGGGGAGTGTGAGTCGGTGGCATTGTGTGTGATTTGTGGGGTTAGTCCGCGTCGGCCTCTGCGGCCGTCTCACTCGGATCCTCGACGTCTCGCCGCTCGACGCCGCGTTTCAGGACCACGTACGTGATGAGGCCCCAGAGGACCGGGACGACGACCGTCAGTATCTGGAGCGGCAGGAGCACGCCGCCCGACGTCGTCTCGACGCCGAATAGCGCGAGGAACTTCACGAGGCCGGTGTTCATCCCCGCGATGGAGAGGATGAGCACCATCGTGATCGCGGCGACGCCGACCGCCGTCTGCTTGGGGCGGCGAATCGGGTCAGCCGTGAAGTGAACCTCCCTGTCGCTGTAGTCGATGAACGGCCACAGCACGAGCACCGTCGCGATGATACCCGGCGCGATGACGCCGCCGACGAATTCGGTCTTCGGCACGAACGTCACGATCTTCAGGATGCCGAACACCCACATCAGATACCAGTCCGGTGCGACGCTTCCCGGCGTGCTCGTCGGGTTGTTCGGCCCCCAGATCGGGAGGCGCTGCACCGGGAAGAACGCCGCGAGCAACGCGATGACGCCGAGCACGCCGAGGAAGACCACGACCGTGACCGCGGCCTGGTTCGGCACGAGCGGCACGCCGACCACGCGGGACTGGTCGTTCTCCTCGACGCCGTGTTGCTCGTCGGAGTCACGCGTCCCCTTCTGCTCCGTGTGCTTCTGCCGGACGAGCAAGAGCATGTGGACCGCGATGAGTCCGCCGATGATGAGCGGGATGAGGAACGTGTGGAAGAAGAACAACCGCGGGAGGATGACGGCCGCGTTGTCCGGCCACTCCCCGCCGAAGATCAGGAGTTTCAGCGTCTCACCGACGTACGGGATCGAACCCGCGATCGTGAACGCGATCCCCGTCGCCGTCGACGCGTACTCGTCGAACGGGAGCGCGTACCCGAACACGGCCTCGCCGAGGCTGATGAAGAGGAGCGTCGCGCCGACGACCCAGTTGAGCTCGCGGGGGTTCCGGTACGCACCGCTGAAGAACACGCGCAGCATGTGCAGGCCGATCGCCGCGATGAACACGAACGCCGCCCAGTGGTGGACCATCCGCGTGAACATCCCGAACGGCACGTCGTACGTGATACGCAGCACGCTCGCGAACGCGACCGGGACCTCCGTTCCCGCGTACTGCGCCGCCGCGCCCGTGTACTCGGTCGCCGCCGCGCCCGGCCGGTAGAGCAAGCCGAGGAACGTCCCCGTCATCACGAGGATGACGAAGGAGAACAGGGAGACCTCGCCCAGGAGGAACGACGCGTACTTGTCCTCCGGGAAGGCCTTTCCAAGGAACTGGTCGTTCAAATCGAGGCGGTCGTCGAGCCACGTGTACACCCGGCTCTGCCCGTAGCCGCCGTCGTCGTCCGTCTCTAACTGATTAGGGGTGTTGTCTTCTGTCGCCATTGAGTTACTCCGTGACACCGATCGGACCCTCGAACGGCCCGGTTGCCATGATCAAACTACCGTCCTCCGTGAAGCCGATCGGGAGCTGGGGGAGCGGCCGCGGGGCCGGTCCGCCGGTGACCTTACACCCCTGCAGGGGGTTGAACTCCGACTGGTGGCAGGGACAGTGCAGATTCCGGTTGTTCGGCCCGGACCGCTGACTGACCGAACACCCCGCGTGCGTGCACACGCCGGAGTACGCCACGTACCCCTGCACCGTCCCGTCGGTATTCGTCGGCTCCTGAAAGTCGCCCTCGCTGAACCGCAGGAGGAGCGTCGTCGTCTTCCCCGTCACGAGCGCTCCGCCGCCTTCCTGCTCCGGGAAGACGGTCAGCATCTCACCGCTCCCCTCCTCGATGGCGTCCGCTTTGATGCGGTTCCCCTCCTCGTCGACGAGGTGAACGCCCTTCGTGTAGATGTTCTTGTAGGTCAGCTCGCGGCCGCCGGTGACCGCGGCGTTCTCCACGCCCGTGAGCGCGGACACGGCGAAACTCCCGATCGCCGCCGCGCCAGCGACACCAGCGAGGAACGTCGCCGCGTTCCGCCGCGTCGTCCGAATCGTGTCATCTGGCGACGGCGGCACCTCGTCCGCCTGCTCGGTCTGTCCGTCCGGTTCGACGCTCGTCTCGACTTCGGATTCGGTGTCGTCTGCACTCATGTTAGTGGTCGCGCTCCTCCGCCACCTCGATGGACGGAATGAAGTACGTCGTATAGCACGTGACGAGTTCCGCGAGCGAGAAACACAGCAACGCTGTGTACACGCCGAGGAACTGGAGCCGTGACTGCGAGAACGCCTCCGCGCCGAGGAGTGCCGCGAACAACACGGACAGGAAGGCGAACAGGCCGACGAGCCAGACGCCCTTCAGATCCGCGCGAGCCGGCCAGTACGCCACGATGGAGCGGTACTCGGACTCGACGAAGCTCGGAACGTCGGGGAGCGGGCCCTCCTCGCCGGAGAGCGGTTCACCCCGCCGTCCCACCCGGTTGATGAACCGGGCCTGCCAGCCGACGAACCCCATAATCGCGAAGAGGCCGAGCCAGCTCAGTATTCCCGCCATCTGCACGGAAATCTCGGTCGGGGAGTTAATGAAGTGCCCCGTCGGGGCGAGCGTGCTGTTCTCCGGTTGCTGGACTGCAATCGTCTCGAAGCTGTTGTGGCCGCTAACAGACGCCACTCCCCACATCGGTAGGAGGACGGCGGCTATCAACAGCAGTACGATGGCCGTTTCCCTTCTCATGTTCTGGAACCTTTGGTCGTACCGCGAACTGCGCGGCGACGCGGCAGTTGACTTACCCGTGACTTCGGTACGTCGGATACATCGTTGTTTCGATTGCGCGAAGCCGAAATCCCACACGGCGCTTCCGAAACACACTCAACACCGCCGCGTCAAGACCCACAAGAGAGACTCCACACCGGGACTTGCACATGAAACGAAGACAGTTCCTCTCCACGGCGGCCGGCACCGGCGTCGCGAGCACAGCGATCATCGGCACCGCAGCAGCCCAAGAGTCCGAGGGCGGCGACCCGCGACAGGGCAGCGGAACCGAAGACGACCCCTACATCGTCGAGATGCACACCGAAGGGAGCGAGTATCTCTTCGACCCCGTCGGCCTCTACGTCGAGCCCGGCGACACCGTCCGCTGGGTCAACGCCAGCGGCGCGCACTCGACGGCCTCATACTCACCGGAGAACCCGCGCGCCGAAGTCAGCCTCATCCCCGAGGACGCAGAACCCTGGAACAGCGGCGTCTTCCAGGAACAAGGCGCGACGTTCGACTACACCTTCGAAGCCGAAGGAACCTACGACTACTACTGCGAGCCCCACAAGACGCTCGGGATGGTCGCCCGCATCGTCTGCGGCGAACCCGGCGGCCCCGCCGAAGAAAACGAGATTCCCGACGACGTCGGTGCCGGCGTCCTCCCGCCCTCCGACACCATCGTCGAAGATCTCGCGCTCTCCTACCCGTACTTCCCCGACACGGGCGCCGGGAGCCTCCCCGGACTCGCCATCGGCGGCATCAGTCTGTTCGCACTCGCGAACGCCTACCTCCTCTCCGACTACGACATCTCCTCCGGCCGCTACGGAGAGGACGCCCCCGACGACACCCAGACCGGGCGCGACTAACGACCTAACGCCTTCCCGGTCGGACCGGGCTTAACGAAATCAGTCACTCGCGGAGCAAGTCCCCGTACTTCTCGCGGACCTTCCGGAGCTTCGGCTGTGTGTTCACCTGACAGTACGTCGACCCGGGATTCTTCTCGAAGTAATCCTGATGGTACGCCTCCGCCTCGTAGAACTCCGTCCGCGGCTCGACCTCCGTCACGATATCCTCGTAGACGCCCTCCGACTCCAACTCCTCGACGAACGATTCGACGGCCTCCCGCTGCTCGTCGTTCTCGTAGAACACTGCCGACCGATACTGACTCCCGACGTCCGGCCCCTGTCGGTTCAACGTCGTCGGATCGTGTACGGTGAAGAACACTGCGAGCAGCTGCTCGTAGGTGATCTCCTCGGGGTCGAACGCGACCTCGATGACCTCCGCATGTCCGGTGTCGCCCTCACAGACCGCCTCGTACGACGGGTCCTCGACGTGCCCGCCCGCGTACCCGCTCGTCACCTCCTCCACACCGCGTAGCTCTTTGAACACCGCCTCCACACACCAGAAACAACCGCCGGCGAACGTCGCCCGCTCGTGCTCGCTCATACACGAGTTTGACCGCGCAAAACAATGAACGCACGGGTCGTGACACTCAACACACTCCCGAGAACCAGCCCAGTCGTCGACCCGCTGCGCAATTCACACCACGGCGTGCAATCCAGACGATGACGAAAGCCGCAACTTCGCGCGAAACACGGCGTCGCCACTCGCGAACGAGAATACCGAAAAGCCAAGGGCCGGATTTGAACCACAGTCGCTACCGCTCCCTGATTCGAATCCGACGACGTCTCTCGGACCTCGCTTCGCTCGCTCAAAAGAGCCAAGGGCCGGATTTGAACCGGCGGTGGGCGGCTCTGCAGGCCGCTGCGTTAGGCCGGACTCTGCCACCTTGGCACGCAATACTCGGTAAACGCGACGACCGCTTAAGGATAGCGGTCCCCGCTAACCGCAACGCTACGAGTATACCGAGAAAAATCCCCGAACAACAACAGCCCCGATGGCTGTCGCTCCTCGGAGACTAATGA
>NZ_BMPG01000005.1 GCF_014647475.1 Halocalculus aciditolerans
CCCTCTGTTTCCCCTGGAAAACCCGACGACTGACGGTATAGGGGGTCTCTCTATTCGGTTTCGTCTCCACTCGCACTCTCGGTGGACGACTGTTCTTCGTCGAGAGTCCTTGCGCCGCCCGACTTCATTTCTGTACTATGCGGCCGAAATTTACTAACTGCTCGATGGTGTATCTTAGTGTACGATGACCGGAATCGGCGTTCCACACACGGAGTACACGGAGATACAGATCGGCGGCTGCCAGCTCGAATACAACCCGGAGAACCCGGACAGCTACGTCCTCATCTCCTAGGGTATCTACTCGACGCTCGGCGTGGCAGTCGTCGTCGTGAAGCCCGCGTGATTCGTCCCGGCCCGTAGGTTCTTGGCGGCGCGGTACGCACTCCGCGTATGGATTCTGCCACCGTCCGCTCGGCGAACGCGGGCGACGCACGGGGCGTTCGACACGTCGCGCGCGCCGCTGGTCGCGCCGCCCGCGCCGACGCCGTCACCGACGCTACGCTCGACGACGTCTTCGACGACACCTACACCGAGGACGCGATTCGCACCGCCGTCCGCGAGTCAGCGTGCTACTACGTCGCCGTCCTCGACGCCGACGCCGCCAAGACCACCGACGTCATCGGCTTCATCCACGCCACCGTCGACCCCGACGCACCCTCCACCGCCACCGTCCACGACGTCGCCGTCCTCCCCGAGTTCTGGCGCGAGGGCGTCGGCGCGGCCCTCCTCAAAGCCGCCGAACACGCCCTCCGCGCCGCCGGCGTCACCGCCCTCACCGCCGCCCCGCTCGACGGCAACGAAGTCGGCAGCGCCTTCTTCCGCGGCCGCGGCTTCGACCCCGACGGCGACACCACCGGCTTCGGCGACGCCCCCGCCACGGAACACACGAAGGCCTTCACCGGCCCGCTCGAACCCGAACACGACCACCCCTCTCGCTCCTCCGAATCACTCTAAGCAGCACTCTTCACCCGCTAACCGCTCACGGTCCGAGAGAATACCCCGTCGCAGTGACACACGGCACCCGACGGTGCCCCATCAGTACGTGACTTCTCTCCCCGTTCACGAGAGTAACGCCCTCGCGAGCCGGAGGGGTTCAGCACTCGATCTCCTCTACGTTCACGAGAACGGTTCGCGTTCCGGTTGGCAGACGAGATCGAGTCAGTACTCGATCTCTTCGACGTTCACGAGAACGGAGTTCTCGTGAGCAGACGAGATTCAGTACTGAATCTCGTCGACGTCTTCGTCGACGACGATGCCGCGGTTGTTGACCTGGTTGGGGTCGAGGCCGACCTCCTGGAGGAAGTTCTTGTACTCGCGTTCGCAGGTCTCGCCGGCTTTCTGGCGTTCGCTGGCGTGGTCGCAGAGCTGGACGAGGTCCTCGGGGACGTCGTTCGTGTCGACGATCCAGTGGTTCACGAGGTCGCTCATCCGTCGGATTGGGCTCGTGAAGTGCCCGTAGATTTCGAAGTTGAGGGCGTGGTGGCCGCCGAAGGGGTCGTTCATGTACTTCGCGCGCGGCATGACCTTCATCACCGCCCACTGAATCTTCCCGAGTTGGCGCTCGGGAGCCTGCTCTAAGGTCGCGTTCACGGCCTTCCGCGGGTCGTCCCACGTCGACCCGGGGATTGAGACGCCGTCGAGCTCCTGGATCTCGCGGAGCGCCTCGCCCCACTCGTCGGGCGTGGGCTGCGGGTGGACGCGGTAGACGGCCTCGACGCCGCGGTTCCACATCAGCTCGTGCGTCACGGCCTTGTTCGCTTTCAGCATGCACTCCTCGATGATGGTGTGCGCGCGGTCGCGCCGCGGATTCAGCACGAGCGAGCCGTCCTCCTTGCGCTGTTCGTGCATGCGGTCGGCGATGTCGAAGACGAGCCTGCTCTCCTCGTGGAGCGCCGCGTCCTCGTCGTCGAGGCGCTCTTCCGCCTGCGTGTAGGTGAGGCGTTCGTCCGACTGGATGACGGACTTGTAGATCTCGATGTTCTCGAAGGAGAGATGCTCTTTATCGAGGTGCATCTCGACCGTGTGCGCGAGGCGGTCCTCGTTCGGGACGAGCGAGCACACGGACTCCGCGAGCGTCGGCGGTAGCATGTGAATCGTGTACCCCGAGAGGTAGACGGTGTTCCCGCGGTCGATGGCCTCCTCCCACATCGCCGATCCCGGGTGGACGTAGTGAGAGACGTCCGCGATGTGCACCCAGAGGACGTACTCGTCGTCGCGCTCCTCGACGCTCAACGCGTCGTCGAAGTCCTGGGCGTCCACCGGGTCCGTCGTCCACGTCGTCATCTCCCGGAGGTCCTCGCGCTCCTCGACCTCCGACTGAATCTCTTCTTGGACGCCGTCCGTCCGCTCCTCGGCTTCCTCGAGGACTTCGGGCGGGAACCCGTCCGTAATCTCGAACTTCTCGAAGAGGTCCTCGCGCTTGTTCTCCAGCTGGCGGCCCAGCGTCTCGGAGATCCGCACCGGACCCTGGCCTTCGGCCGTCCCGGCCGCGGCCTGCTCTTCGCTCATACCCCGAATAAGACGAGGCCGTAGTTAGTCGTGTCGCCGCTATGTGTCGAATCGGTCGGACGTACGCGGGGGAGCGCCGACGACTCGCCCCCTTTCCACCCGGAGTGTTCGTCCGGTCGGCTGTTTCCGCCGCGTTCCAAGTGTTCCGAAAACGGGCACACGAGAGAGAGTTCGACTCTGCCGCTCAGTCGTACTGTGGAGTCCGGCCGGAGCGACTCTCCGTCTCGACGAACGGGAGTTTCTCGATTGCGCCCGTCTCGCCGTCGCGGGTGACGTACGGGTCCTCGAAGGTGAAGGGGACGTAGGCGAAGGCGAGCGTGGCGTCGCGCATCGGGCTGTCTGCGACTCTCGTTATCTCGCCGTTCGTGTCGTCGAGCGGGCCGGGGGCGACGTCGCTGTCGCGTTCGAAGGAGACGCCGACGAGGCGTTCGCTCGGCCGGCCGCGGTTGTGGACGCGGGAGACGACTTCTTGGCCGACGAAGCAGCCCTTCTCGTAGTCCACGGCGGCGTCCTGGCCGGCGACGTTCGGAATCTTCCCTTCGAGCTCGGTGTCGAAGAGGGGGGTGCCGGCCTCCAGGGTGAGCGCTTCGTAGACGGTCCGGCCGAACGGCGTCGCGTTGAGGCCGTTCGTCACGAGCGTCGAGAAGACGGGTTCGGCGTCGGCGGCGGCGCAGAAGACCTCGTAGCCTTCGTCGCCGGTCGGGTCGTCGAGGCGCGCGACGTTCACGCCGATGTCGGCCGTGCGTCCGCGGACGAACGTGAAGGCGTCTTCGGGCGCGGTCGCGCCGTGCAGGACGCTCGCGACTTTCTCCGTCGCCTTCGGCCCGTGCACGCCGAACGTCCCGAACTGCTCGGTCGCGGCCTCGACGGAGACGTCCTGGATGAAGACCTTCTCGCTCCACTCGCCGGCGAGGTCGCTCGCGCGGCCCGGCGGCGTGAACACGAGCAGGGAGTCGGCCGTCACCCAGACGGTGAGTTCGTACTCGATGCCGCCCTGGGGGTCGAGGAGGAAGCACCGACAGCCAGCGCCGTCCTCGGTCGGGACTTCGTTCGTGACGGCGTCGTTCACGAACTCGTGGCGGTCGTCGCCGGAGACGGTGACGACGCCGTACGGCGTCTCCGTGACGCCGACGACGTTCCGCACGGCGCGGTGTGCGCGGTTCGAGCGGCCGTACTCAGCGGGGTACTCGCGTCCGCCGACCGTCTCGAAGGACGCGCCGTAGTCCGCGTGCGTGTCGCGGATGAGTGTCATAGTCGAACGTCGGGCGGCCGCGTGGATAAACCGACCGCTCCCGGCCTACAGCCCGAGTTTCCGACGCAGCCACGCGATGACGGACTCCTCGCCGCCGTCAGGCGCGGTGACGTCCTCGGCGACGACGCGGTCGGCCGGCCGAATCAGGGTCTCCTCGCCGTTCGACTCGGCGGTGATGAGGCCGTCTGACTTCAGCGCGCTCAGCGACTCTTCGAGGTCGTCGATGTCGGCGTCGACGCGCGACCGGAGTTCGAACACCGTCATCCCCTCCTCGCGTCGGTCGACGAGCGCGTCGAGCACCGCGACCTCGGTCGTGTCACGGTCCCGGTACTGGCGCTTCGCCTGCATACACGGTGGTAGCCGCCCGAGCGCCTTTACCGTATCCCCCGAGTGCGCCAGCCACGTCGCGTCTGCCGAATCACGGGCCGCTGAGTTGGTCGGTAGTCTTTTCCCGCCGGATAGGGTAGACACGCCGTAATGGGTCTCACATGCTCTCTCCTCGGTCACGACTACGGCGAGCCGGAGGTCGTCCGGAACCGCGAGGAGCAAGGCAACGAGGTGGTGGAGACGGTCCGCGAGGTGAAGACGTGTACGCGCTGCGGGAACGAACAGATAGTCAGCGAGAACACGGAAGTCCGCTCCATCCGCCAGCCGGAAGAGGTCGGCATCGACGAAGACACGACGCGGCCCGGCGACGCCACCAGCGACGCGGGCGACGACGACGCTGCGGCTGACACCGCGCAGTCCACGTCGGCCGACGAAGCGGCCGAGGCGGAGCCGAGCATCGAGGACCAGCGTATCGAGGCGGAGACGGACTGGCCCGACCCGGACGACGACGGCGGCGGGAGCGGGCGTTCGGCGTCGTCCGGCGGGACGCCGGAACCGTCGACGTCGGCGTCCGAGGGCTCGGCGGGCGGGGAGTTCGAACCGGCGCAGTCCGCAGAAGAGGACGACGGCATCATCCTCGAAGACACTGGCGAGGAGGAAGCCGGGAAGGAGCAGTGGTCGGAGCCCGCGGGCGCAGACGGCGAGAACGTCGGTGAACTCACCGGGGAGGAACCCACGCCCGACGGCGAGGACGTCGAAGTCATGACCGACACGACCACGACGACGGAGTCGACCCCGACCGACTCGACGCGGTCGCAGGAAACCGGTGGTTCGGCGTCGGCGTCGACGTCCGGGTCGCGTTCGACGAGCGGAACGGCCGCCTCATCGACGTCTTCGGGCGGTGACGGCGGCTGGCCGGAGGCCGCGGGCGTCGACGAGGGCTACGACGCCACGAACCCCGCGGACGACACCGACGACGGCGAGTCGGGCGTCTCCTTCGGCGGGAGTCTCACGCCGTCGCGCACGGAGGAGACCGCGTCCGCCGCAGCCGCCGACGAGGACGCGGAACTCCTCGGGTCCGACGAGAGCGACACGAGCGCGGCGCAGCCCGCGACAGCCGCCGAGCGCGTGGACGGCGACGCCGCGAACGCGGAGGGCGACGCCGCGAGCGCGGGGAGCCGAGCGGACCCCGGAGCGAAGCCCGAGGAGGTCCTCGTCTGCGGGGAGTGCGGGCACGAGGCCTCCCCCGAGCGGCTGTCGCTTCGCGCGGGCGACATCTGCCCGGACTGCCACCGCGGCTACCTCGAATCGCGGAACGTCCCTCGCTGACGAAGACGTTTTACCGTCTCCCCGACTCTCTACGCGCATGAAGGAGTACAAGATGCGACGCGGTGAGTACCTCGAAGAGCGAATCCCCGACCTCGAGGGGACCATCGAAGAGTACTTCGGCGAAATCACGGGCACGGAGGAGTACAAGGGCTCCGACCTCTACGTCGTCGGCGACCCCGACAACCCCGTGTTCAAGCGCATCGTCGCGGGCGCGGTCGCTTACTCCGGGAAGAAGGACAAACTCGCCGTCGAGTTCGAGGAGCGCGACGCCGCCGACGTCATCGCGGAGGGGAACGTCGACGCCGCCGAGGACGCCGTCTCCGCGAAGAACGAGTTCCTCCTCGAAGCCACCGGCCGCGACGCGAAATCCCGCCGCGAATCCCTCAAACGCCAGGTCGAGGACGACGAAACCCCGGACAACGTCTCGTAACTCTCGAACCCGCGGTCTCTTTCTGCTCGGTCGTCGCGGTCGATATCTCTGTGAACGCGGCGCGTTCCCTCCGAAAGCGAGAGCAGAAGCGGCAGTTCGGCTGGCGCGAGACGCCGCGCGAAGCGGGGGTTAGCGGTTGAGTTTCTCCCGGGAGATGGCCATGCCGGAGGGGACGATGATGAGCTGGTCGTCGCCCTTCTGGACGATGTCGCCGTCGACTTCGCGGGCGACCTGACGGAGTTCGTCCATGACGTGCTCGACGGTGTGGTCTTTCGTGCGGAGGCGGGTGATGTCGGCGATGACGATGTCGCCGTCGTAGACGGCGTCCTTGATGGCGATGACGTCTTCTTGCCCGCCGATTTCCGCGATGTAGACCGTGTTCCGGGCGTCGGCGGCGCTCTCGCTGCCGAGCATGTCGATGTCGAGTTCGACGTAGTCCTCGGTCGAGCGGCCGCGGCCGCCGAGGATCTTCTCCATGAATCCCATACGCGCTAGAACCCCGGCGGCGTCCATAGTTCTTACGTCGGGCGTGACGAGAAGAAACGCCGGCTGTGCCGGTTCGCGTGCGTTTTTACTCGCGGCCGGCGAGTCGGGGAGTATGACGTTCAGCATCTGCGTCCACGAGACCTACGAGGGCGACGACGGCGAGGAACACGACCGGTTCGGCGTCGCGGTGACGACGCGGCTCCCCGCGGTCGGGACGCTCTGCCCGTTCGTCTCGGAGAACGCGGCGGTGGCGACGCAGAGCCTCGTCAACGTCGACCTCGGCGAGCGAGGCGTCGAGTACATCGACGACGGCCTCGCCGTCGAGGACGCCCTCCAGTCCCTCCTGAACGCGGACGACGGGCAGTCCGACCGCCAGCTCCACGGCGTCGACGCCGACGGCTCCTTCGCGTTCTCCGGCGACGACTGCCGAGGCTGGTACGGGCACACGTCCGGCGACGGCTACACCGTCGCCGGGAACCTCCTCACCGGCGAGTCCGTCGTCACCGAGACGGCGGCGGCCTACGAAGCCGGTCGGGAGACGGACGCGCCGCTCATCGAGCGCCTCATCGACGCGCTCGGCGCGGGCCAAGGCGAGGGCGGGGATAAACGCGAAGACCTCCCCGTGCAGTCCGCCGCCGTCTGCGTCGCCACGACCGAGGACACGGACTCATACTACGACGACCTCCGCGTCGACGCCAGCGAATCCCCCATCAGCGACCTCCGGGAGACCTACCGGCTCGCGAAACAGGGCGAACGCGACGCCCTCGCGAAGTACGCCGACGAGACGGGGGACGGCGAGGTGGAGCACGGCAACGAGACAGAGGACGGCAACGAAACGAACGCCGACGAGAACGCGGCCGGCGCGGGCGACGGCGGCACGGATGCGGGCGGGAACGGGGAGTGAGTCGAAGAAGCGGGCGGAGTCGAAGAAGCGGGCGGAGTCGAAGAAGCGGGTGTGGGGATGAGGTCGCGGGCGTGAGCGGGGCGTGCGTTAGACGGTGAACTCGTAGAGTTCGTCGCCGACGCGGTGGAGGTTCTCGACGACTTTCCCCTCGCTCCCGGTCATGTCGTCGCCGCCGGTGAGGGCGCGGCCGATGGCGAGCGCCTTCCCGTGGGTCTCCTCGACGACGACGACGAGGTCGCCGGCTTCGATGCCGGCGTCGGCGTCGACGATGCCGGGGCGCATGATGTCCGCGCCGTCGCTGACGAACGAGATCGCCCCGGCGTCGACGGTCACCGTTCCCGCCTCGGGCGGGTACTCGTTCGCGCCCTGCACGGTGAGGAAGGGTTCGTCGTCGACGTACCACGCGAGCGGGTCGCCGTCGACGAGCACGACATCGAAGTCCTCGTCCGCGAACTCGACGAGTTCGTAGGCGTCGGCGTCGAGGCGGACGCCGAGGTGGGCGTCGATGGCGTCGTTGAGGTCGCTGACGTCGTCGCTCCGGAGGTGGTGGCGGGAAGACACCTTCATACTCGCCGTATCGCCGGTGTCGGGCATAAATCGGCCGGTCGGGGGCGAACCGCTAAGTACCGCCACCGCATAGGGTGTGGTATGCTGCGGCGTGGCGTGGATTCGGTGACCTGTATCGCATGTGGAACCAGCGTCGACGAAGCCGACGCGTACGAGTACCACAAGCACGGCGACCACACCGACGACCACAGCGGTGACCACGCGGACGACGCCCGACACGACCACGCCGGCGACCCGCCCGAGTACCTCTGCGCCGCGTGCTTCGACGACCTCTCCCCCGGCGACCGCGACGGCCTCGAACAGCTCCTCTGCGGCCTCCAGGCCGGCGACGTCACCACTCGCGAGTTCCTCACGCGATACGCCGACGCCGTCCAAGAATCGGAGACCTAGTTCCCTACTCGCTCAGCGTCCGAGGAACGCCTTCAGCTGGTCGACTGAGAGCGCGCTCGTCGGCTTGTCCATGTGGACGCGGATCTCGCCGCTCGTCGCCCACAGGCCCGCGCGCTTCACGGGGTCGGGGAGGTCGTAGGCCCGGCGGAGCCACTTCCCGAGTTCGATCTCTCTCCCTAACTCCGCGCGCCACGCGTCCTCGTAGCGCGCGAGCGTCCCCGGCGACGCCGGGTCGACTTCGCGCGCCGCGCAGTCGGCGGCCGTCATCCCGTAGAGGATGCCGCCGCCCGTGAACGGCTTCGTCATCCCGGCGGCGTCCCCGATGAGGAACCCGCGGCGGCTCGTCACGCGGTCCGCCGGGCCGATGGGGATGAGCCCCGAACACCGGTGCTCGATGCGCTCTGCGACGCCGTAGTCCGCGACGAGCGCGTCGAAGCGCTCCCCGACGTCGCCGCTCACGTCGGGCGCGGCCGCCAGCCCGTACTCCACGCCGGCGTCCCCGCGCGGGATACGCCACGCGAAGAACCCCGGTACCGTCAGGTGGACGTCGACGAAGTCGTCGTCGTCCGGCTCCGGGTCGAACGCCAGCACGCCGTGCAGGAACTCCTCCGGTTCGGGCAGGTCGAGTTCGCGGCGGACGCGCGAGCGCGGCCCGTCGCAGCCCGCGACCATCCGCGCCTCGGCCGTAAACACGCCGTCCGGCCCGCTCACGGTCAGCTCAACGCCCTCTGCGTGCTCTTCGACGCCCGTCACCGTGTGGTGCTCGCGGACGTCCGCGCCCGCGTCCCGCGCCGCGTCCGCCAACACCTTATCCAACTGCACGCGGTCCACGGCGTTCGACACCGGCTCCCCCACGCGGTAGAACGGATGCGGCGTCGACTCAGCGCCGCCGACGTGGAATCGCGCGCCCCGAATCTCGTTCTGGAAGAGGTCGTCGCGCGCCGCCTCGGGGACGTACTCCCAGACGTCGAGGCTGAGGTGGCCGGAGCACGCGAGCGGCGTCCCGAGCTCGCCCTGCTCGAACGCGACGACGTCGTATCCACGCTCGGCGGCGCGACGCGCGAACCGCGCGCCCGGCGGGCCGACGCCGACCACGGCGAAATCGTACATAGAGAGGAGAAGACCACGCGCGGGAAAAGACCCTTCGCCTACCGCCCCATCGGCGCGCCACCCGCGAGCGGCCCCGACGCGTGCGCTTTCGGCTCCATCCGCTCCGTCACGACCGGCATCCCGCCGACGTAGCTCGCCGACTCGGCCACCGACACGAGGAAACTCGCCGCGTTCTCCCGCGACACCGAGTCCCGGAAGCCGACGCGGCGGTAGCCGTGCTGGAAGACGCCGTCGCCCCGCCCGTCCGTCAGGCGCGCCGCGCGCACCACCGTCCAGTCGAGGTCGGCGTCGGCGACCCGGCCCGCGAACGCCCGCTCCGTCCGCACGCTCGTCCCGCGAACCCCACGGAGGGCGTCGTAGAGCCGGAGCGGGAGCGTCCGGTCGCCCGGTCGGTCGCGCGCCCCCGCGCCCGACAGCGCGACGAACCGCCGCACGCCGGCGCGCTCCATCGCGTCCGTCACCCGCACCGCCGCCACCCCGAGGTCGTCCGCCGACCGCCGCTCCCGCTCGACGAACACCACCGCGTCCGCGCCGTCGAGGGCGTCCGCGATTCCCGCTCCTCGATATGGGTCGCCGACGACCGCCCGCGACGCACCGAGCCCGCGCGCCTCGTGCGCCGCGTCCGCGCTCGGCACGACCGCCGTGACCGTGTGCCCAGCGCTCACTGCGTCCGACACCACCGCTTCTCCGAGCCGTCCGACGGCACCGAACACTGCGATACGCATACCGACTCACAGGCCGCCCGCGGAGAAAAAGCGTGCTGTCCGTAGCCCTAGTAGCCGAGCGTCTCTTCGACGAGGACGACCGTCGTTCGGCCTTCCGTGCGCTCGCGGTGGTAGACGAGTTCCTTCGAGATCGCGCTCGGCGCGCCGTACGCGTCCTGCGAACGCTCGTCCTCCAGGCGGTACGCGTAGTCCCGCAGGCGCTTTCGCGCCGTCTCGACGTCCTTCTGAATCTTGTTCACGCCGGCGACGACGAGGAGGTGCTTCGCCGCGAACGGGTACGCGCCCACGCGACTCCCGGACGCGTCCGCCGCGACGAGCGCGCCCGTCCGCGCAATCGCGTTCGCGCCGCCGAGGAAGTAGTCCGCCGTCTGCGCGTCACGGCGCGCCGCCGCCCGCGCCTCGTCGTCGTCGATGCTGAACACGTGCTCGTGGAGGTTCTCCCACTCGTGGTCCCCCTCGTGGAGGTGCTCCATGAATCCGATCTCCTCCAGCGTCGTCGAGTGCCCGTCCATGACGGACGCCCCGTCCGGAATCTCGTCCTGCACGAACTCCAGCGCCGCGTCCGCGTCCGCGACGACCTCGACCTCGAACCCGTGGTCCTCCAGGTTCTCCACCGTCTCCTCCAACTCGGCGTCGCTCGGGTGGCTGTCCCACTGGTTCGGTTCGACGTCCGCCGCTTCGAGATAGTCCGCCTTTCGCTGGTCTCCCATACCCGAGTGGAGTCTCGGCGGGCGGAAGAACGTGTGGGCCGCGGCGGCACGCGCCCGAATGAGTAACACTCTCGTCACCTGATTACGCCCGCGCCGTCACCACCACTCGACCGTCTCGTTCCGCGCCGCGAGATACTCGGCGTCGAGCGCGTCCTCGGGGACGTCGACGCGCTCGCCCGCCCGGTCGAGGAGGGCTCGGCGGAGCACGTCGCTCTCCGTCTCGAACGCCGGGTCCACCCGCAGCCGATACTTCGCGTCGAGCGTGAACACGCCCGCGTCGAACGCCGCGTGTTCCGTCCGGCTCAACGGCAGGACGTTCGACGGGTCCGCGCGGTGCTCGGGATACTCACTCCACGGCAGGACGTGCGCCACGTCCAAGAGCGCGTCGTGGTCGACGCCCGACACCGGACACCGGTGGCCGTAGCGGTCGAGCACGTACTCCCGAAACGCCGCCGGCATCGACCGCGCCCCGACCGCCGTCTCGTACTCCCGCGCGGAGTACGCACGCTTCCCCGACGGCTCTGACTCCGACTTCCACCTCGAACCCGCCTCCCGTCCCGCAGTCGCCTCCGCGTCCTCGACGTCGAGGTCGAGAATCCGATACGTTCCCGGCGCGTGAAAATCCACCTCGCCGCGGTCGCGTAACTCCTGCATCACTCGACTGAACGTCTGCGCCGGCGTCGACGCCTCCGGATACGCCTCCCTGAACGCCGGCAGCGCCACGTCGAGGAACTCCCGGCGCTCGACGAACTCCGTCCCCGTCTCCGCGCGATACCGCGCCAACTCCCGCCGAACCAACTCGCGCCACGTCATACCGCCCCGACGCGACGACGGGATCAAAACGTTTCGCCGCCAGAACCCACACCCTCTCCGACGGGGGCTCCGAACCGCGTTAACGCTCCACCGCGCGCCTCCCGTCTCACTCCGTTCAGCGGTCGGCGTTTCGCGGTCCTCGCTCGCGCCGTCGGCGCTCGTTCCGAACCGCGTCAGTCGTCTTGCGCCGGCGCGGGCGCTTCGGGCTTCTCGCGGTCGCTCCGCGGTCCCGCGATGTCGACGCGGGGGAGCTTATCGCGGAGGTACCGTCCCGTGTAGCTCTCCTCGTCGCGCGCGACCTCCTCGGGAGTGCCTTCTGCGACGAGTTCGCCGCCGGCCTCGCCGCCCTCGGGGCCGAGGTCGATGACGTGGTCGGCGTTCTTCACGAGGTCGAGTTCGTGCTCGATGACGACGATGGAGTTCCCTCTATCCGTGAGGCGCTGGAGGACCTCGATGAGCTTCCGCTCGTCCGCCGAGTGCAGGCCCGTCGTCGGCTCGTCGAGGAGGTAGAGCGTGTCGCCGGAGGACTTCTTCCCGAGCTCCTCGGCGAGCTTCACGCGCTGCGCTTCGCCCCCAGAGAGCGTCGTGGAGGGCTGACCGAGCTTCATGTAGTCGAGGCCGACGTCCATCAGGAGTTTGAGGCGGCGACCCAGTCGGGAGTCGGCCTCGAAGAAGTCGTAGGCCTCCTCGACGCTCATGTCGAGGACGTCGGCGATGGTCGCGTCCTTGTACGTGACGTCGAGGGTCTCGTCGTTGTAGCGAGAGCCGCCGCACTCCTCGCAGGGCACGTGGACGTCGCTGAGGAAGTTCATCTCGATCTTCACTGTTCCCTGCCCGCCGCACTCCTCACAGCGCCCGCCCTTCACGTTGAACGAGAAGCGGCCCTTCTCGTAGCCGCGCTGCTTGGCGAGCTTCGTGTCCGCGAACTTCTCGCGGACGTAGTCGAAGACGCCCGTGTACGTCGCCGGATTACTCCGGGGCGTCCGGCCGATGGGCGACTGGTCGATGAGGCGCGCTTTCTCGATGTGCTGCATCCCCTCGATGCCGTCGTGCTCGCCCGGCAGCACGCTCGTGTTGTCGTTCATCGAGCGCGCGAGCCCCTTGTAGAGGATGTCGTGCATCAGGGTGGACTTCCCGCTCCCCGACACGCCCGTGATGGCGGTGAACGCGCCGACGGGGATGTCGACGTCGAGGTCCTTGAGGTTGTGCTGGCGCGCCCCGCGAACCGTGAGCGAGTCCTCCCAGTCGCGGCGCTCCTCGGGCACGGGAATCTGCTTGCGTCCCGAGAGGTAGTCGCCGGTGACGGAGCCCTCGGTCGCCATCACTTCCTCGACGTCGCCCTGCGCGACGATTTCGCCGCCGTGGCGGCCCGGCCCCGGCCCCATGTCGATGACCTGGTCCGCGCGCCGCATCGTCTCCTCGTCGTGCTCCACGACGACGAGCGTGTTCCCGAGGTCGCGGAGCTCTTCGAGGGTGTTCAGCAGGCGGTCGTTGTCCCGCTGGTGAAGGCCGATACTGGGTTCGTCGAGGACGTAGAGGACGCCGACGAGCCCGCTCCCGATCTGCGTCGCGAGCCGAATCCGCTGGCTCTCCCCGCCGGAGAGCGTCGACGCCTCCCGGTCCAGCGTGAGGTAGTCGAGGCCGACCTCCGTCATGAAGCCGAGGCGCGCGCGGATCTCCTTCAGAATCTCCTCCGCGATCTGTCGCTCCCGCTCGTCCAGGGAGTCCTCGACGCCCTCGAAGTGTTCGAGCGCGTCCGCGATGCTCATGTGGTTCACCGCCGCGATGCCCGTGCCGTCCACGAGCACCGCGCGCGATTCGGGCTTCAGCCGCGATCCCTCGCACGCCGGGCACGTCGTCACCGACATGTAGTCCTCGATGTGCTCGCGCGTCGAATCCGAATCCGTCTCCACGTAGCGACGCTCCAGGTTCGGAATCACGCCCTCGAACGGCTGTTCCTTCCTTCTCACTCCGTTCTTCGTCTGCCGCTTGAACACCACGTCTTCGTCCGTCCCGTAGAGGAACGCCTGCTGAATCTCCTCGTCGACGTCCTCGAACGGCGTCGAGAGCGAGACGCCGAAGTGCTCGGCGACGCTGTCCAGCCGCGTCTGGTAGTAACTCCGGTTGTAGCTCCACGGTTCGAAGACGTGTTTGAGGGGTTTCGACTCGTCCTCGATCACGCGCGCCTCCGAGACCTCCTTCGTCTCCCCGATGCCCTCACACTCCGGGCACGCCCCGTGCGGGCTGTTGAACGAGAAGCTCCGCGTCTCTATCTCCGAGATGTCGATGCCGCAGTGCGTGCACGCGAGCGCCTCCGAGAACTCCACCACCAGTCGCTCGTCGTCCTCGCCCGCGAGGTCGCCCGTTGCGCGCGCCGTCGACCCGCCGAGTTCGACGTCCGCCGGCGGGTCCGGGAGGATGACCTTCAGGACGCCGTCCGCTTCCTCCAGCGCCGTCTCCACGGAGTCCGTGATGCGCGAGCGCGCGTCCTCCGAGACTTTCACGCGGTCGACGACGACGTCGACGGTGTGGTCGTAGTTCTCGTCGAGTTCGGGCTTCTCCACCGCGAGGTCGTAGGACTCGCCGTCCACCTCGACCCGCGAATACCCCTCGCCGAGGAGGTCGTCGAACAGGTCCTCGAACGCGCCCTTCTGGTCGCGGACGACCGGCGCGGCGACCTTCGCCCTCGTCCCCTCCGGGAGCTCCAGCACGCGGCGCACCATCTGCTGGGCGGACTGCTCGCCAACCTCACGCCCGCACTCCGGGCAGTGCGGCGTCCCCACCCGCGCGTACAGCAAGCGCAGGTAGTCGTGGAGCTCTGTCACTGTACCCACCGTCGACCGCGGGTTGTTCGCCGCGTTCTTCTGGTCGATGCTGATCGCCGGCGACAGCCCCTCGACCGACTCCACCTGCGGTTTGTCCATCTGCCCGAGGAAGTTCCGCGCGTACGCCGACAGCGACTCGATGTAGCGGCGCTGGCCCTCCGCGTAAACCGTCTGGAACGCCAGCGACGACTTCCCCGACCCCGAGAGGCCCGTCACCACGTTGAACGCCTCCCGCGGAATCTTCACGTCGAGGTCTTTCAGATTGTGTTCCTCCGCCCCGCGGACCTCGATGAAGTCCTCACTCATTGCTCCCAGATAGCGCGCGCGACAGTGAAGGCTTGTCGGTCGCCACACCCCGAACTCCCCCAGCGCCTCACCCTCCAGCACCTCACCACCTCCCCTCCCACCTCACTGTCTCCTCGCCGTCGCGAACGCCCGCACGCCCACGCCGCCTTTCCGACGCCAACACCACCCCCGTCTTTATCCCGCATCACGCGCCATCACGGAGTATGACCGACTACGACATCCGGGCGCTCGACCTCACCGACGACGAGTACCTCGTCACTCAATCCCTCGTCAGGAACAAGTACCGAGCCGAAGACACCCGGGGGAACGTCGTCCTCCGCGGCAAACAGAAGATGTTCAAGCTCAAAGAGGAGTTCCCCTTCGAGACCGGCGACGGCCGGCCCGCCTTCACGGTCAAAGCCGGCGGCATCCTCGACGTCGCCGGCAACTACGCCCTCATCGACGCTCAGACCGACGAACCCGTCCTCGTTCTCGACCAGAACTGGACCTTCCTCACCCACAAGTGGAAACTCCGCGACCCCGACACTGAAGCCCTCATCGCCACCATCGAATCCGAATCCAAACTCGTCGACGCCCTCCGCGCCATCAGCGACCTCTTCTCCGTCATCCCCCACAAGTACGAAATCCGAGACGCCGACGGCGACCACGTCGGCCGCGTCGCCGGCCAGTTCTCCCTCGCAGACAAGTATACCGTCACTATCGACGACGCCAGCGACGTCCCCAAAGAAGCCGTCCTCGCCGCCGCCATGGTCATCGACGCCATCGAAGGGAACTAGACACCCACTTTTTGCGCTGCGCTCGGCGCGCTTCGCGCGCTGTCGCTCGGCAAAAACTCGGGAAAAAGCGCTCCTCCTTCAGTCCGCTCGCTACACTCGCGCCCTTCGGTCGTCGGCCCGAGCGCTCCTAGCGTCGCCCTCGGCGAATCGGCGGCCGTCACGCGAGCGAACACAGTGAGCGAGTGTGACTCAGCGAGAGCTTGCTCTCGCGCGATACCGGTTCCTCACGGACCGCTCGGTCGCCGAACGCTTGCACCATTGGTTGTTCAGCACAGCCACTTAGTGGAACGAGATACTCTCTCTGCCTTCGTTTACACCAGCACATACTCGTAAAAGGGCGGCTATCACTGAAGCGTAAATTTAATTACAGCCACATTAAATATCCGATATGGCGAGTCTGATTCATCTGTTCGGCGCGGCCCACTCGGACCGGTATTCAAACATCAAAACGGAGATCGAAGAGCGAGTCACGGCAACCGATGCAGAGGCGGTTTGTATCGAAGCGCCAGAGGAACGGATCCGGGTCAGATACTGGTTACTCGCATTTCTCCGACTCCCACTAGTTGTTACGGGATTCGCTATGGTTGGATCTCCTCAACTTGCACTGCTTGCTCTTCGCGCTCGGAGCGTATTTCCGGGAGAAGTCCGCGCTGCACGAGAAGTTCATGCCGAGCACGGGATTTCACTTCACAAGGTTGATCCCCATTTCCAGCGTTACTTCTCAGCAGGCGGTCTCTGGTTCAGTATCGCCAACTGGGCTGTTCTGATCGGTCTCGCTGTCGTCTTCTCACCGATCCCGGTAGCGATTATCTGCGTCTTCGGAAACGTCGGGTTTTGGTGTCTTCGGTGGCTCGGCCAAGCATCAGAGCGTCTCGCCGTGATTAGTGCCCTCCCTGCTTGTGTCCTCTTTTATTATGCACTCTTCCAGATCACTTCGATCCCGCTCGTTCTCGTCGCGTTCAGTCTCGGAGTCGCTGGCCTTGTTATCGGTGCCAAGCTGACGGAAGAGGAACGCACCGATGAAATGGTTTCGCGGACACAGACTGCCATCGCCGAGCATGAGTACGAGAACGTACTCTATGTCTCGGGGAAAGGGCGCATCTCAACCCTCCGAGATCGTCTCACTGACTTGGATGATGTTGAGCTTGGATCGGTGTGGCTCAAAGATCGTTCGGAGAGCGGCGAACTCAAATATCCCGCTCCTGATGAATGACGGCTCGCCGTGCTATCCACAGTAGGACCCTCGCTGTGCAGGCTAGCGAAATTGGGGATGGAGTTCGTTATGTAGGCGTACACACCGACCTTTGCTGCGCTCCCTGCGGTCGCTTGCGAAAGCTCGAACACAAGCCGTCGTCACCCCCTTCGGGGGTTCCTCGGCCTCGCCCTCGGCGAATCGGCGGCCGTCACGCGAGCGAACACAGTGAGCGAGTGTGACTCAGCGAGAGCTTGCTCTCGCGCGATACCGGTTCCTCACGGACCGCTCGGTCGCCGAACGCTTGCACCATGGATTGTTCAGCACAGCCACTGTACTTACCGAGCCTCGGCAGCTGTTCGGCAACACGCCGATTACCTCCCTTACCCTATACTCCCGCCTGCTAACTCTTGTATGCCCGTCGACTGGTTCGAGGATGATCGTCGTCGGACCTCCGTTCAGACCGTCGGCGATGGCGACCCCGAGAGCCGCGTCTGACAGGCTCGGGAGCGAGGGCCGCGACGAGTGGGGGCAGGGTGTCGACGCGGAGAACGAGTGAACCGCTATTCTTCCGCGACGTCCGCGACGTCGGCCTCGGCGAGTTCGGCGAGTTCGTCGGGAGCGATGGGCCAGACAGTCGTCGGCGTGCCCGCTGCCGCCCAGACTTCGTCGTAGTCGAGGAGGGTCTCGTCCATGAGGACGCGGCAATCGGTGGTGTGGCAGATCGGGGGGACGCCGCCGATGCTCCACCCCGTGGCGTCCTTGACGAGGTCGGCGTCCGCCATCGAGACCGAGTCCGCGCCGACGGCGTCCGCGACTTTGTCCATGTCGACTCTGTTCGCGCCGCTCGTGATGCAGACGACGGCGTCGCCGTCGGCGCTGAGCACGATACTGGACGCGATCTGCGCGGTCTCACAGCCGACGGCGTCCGCGGCGTCCGCCGCCGTCTTCGTGCCCTCCGGGAACTCCGTCACCGCGGGCGTCACGCCGTATCGGTCCTCGGCCTCTGCGACGAAATCGCGGGCTCGCTCGTGCATACCCGCTCGGAGCGCGGGAAGCGAAGTAAAGATTCGCCCTGCCGCGATCAGGCGTTCGACTGGCCGCCGTCGACGACGAGGGCTTGCGCGCACGTTTTTCGGGCTCGCGCCGTCGCGCTCGCCGAAAAACCCGCACTACAAAGCGTGTCTCGTTACGTGTTCGATTGGCCGCCGTCGACGACGAGGGATTCGCCGTTGACGTAGCCGGCGAGGTCCTCCGAAGCGAGGTAGAGCGCTGCGCCGGCGACGTCATCCGGCTGGCCGAGGCGGTGCAGGGGCGTGTCCTCCGCGCTTTCCTGGGTCGCGATGGGAACGTCCTCGTTCGTCATCGCGGTGTCGATGACGCCGGGGTGGATGGCGTTCACGCGAATCCCTTCCGGGCCGAGTTCGTCCGCGAGCGAGTACGTCAGGAGGCGCACCGCGCCCTTCGAGGTGTTGTAGACGGAGAACGTCCCGGCCCCGCGGAGCCCCGCGACGCTCGACATGTTGATGATGGAGCCGCCGCCGGTTTCGAGCATCCGCTCTGCCGCGGCCTGCGCGCCGAAGAACACGCCCTTCACGTTGATATCCATCAGCTGGTCGAACTCGGCTTCGGTCACGTCGACGAAATCCTTCTGCCGGAAGATGCCCGCGTTGTTCACCATGACGTCGACGCCGCCGAACGCGTCCGCCGCCTCGACGGCGTCCGCGAGCGCGTCGACGTCGGAGACGTCGCACTCCACGTAGGTCGCGTTCACGCCGTACTCCTCCGCGGCGAGCTCGTGCGTCGGTGTCCCGCCTTCCCGCGGCTCCGGCTGGATGTCCGCGACCACCACGTCTGCGCCCGCCTCCGCGTACGCCTCCACGATAGCGCGCCCGTTCCCGCTCGCCCCGCCGGTCACGACTGCCGCCTTCCCGCTCAGGTCGATTTCCTTCATGAGTTAAATAAAGTACTCGAAACATTCGGGTGTTCGCCATGCGGGTGACGGGTTCCGGAACCCAAAGCGTATTACCAGACAGTCGGCCGTCCTCCGGGAGCCAGCCGCCACCCGCTTCGATATCCATCACGCACGCTTTTCCCGCTCGACCGCTCCGCGGTCTCACGGCGAAAACCTGCGCTAACAAGACCGCGCTAGACGTTCTCCGGGAGCCAGCCGCCGTCTATTTCGACATTCTCCCCGGAGATGTACTCGGAGTCTTCGTCGACGAAGAACCGGACGGCCTGCGTGACGTCGCCGGGCGTCGCCCAGCGGCCGCGCGGGGCGTCGTCCGGGAACTCGTCGGACGTCTCGACGACGTAGGGAGAGACGGCATTTACGGTTATTCCGTCCATCTCGGTGTCGCTCGCGAGCATCCGCGTGAACATGAGGACGCCGGCTTTCGCCGCGAAGTACGGGAAGTTCTTCGCGTTCACGAGCCCCTTCTCGCTGGATGCGTACCCGATGTTGACGATGCGCCCCCACTCGCGTTCGCGCATCCCGGGGAGCGCGCGTTTACTGCAGAGCATCGTCCCGAGGAGGTTCGTCTCGTAGACCCGCCGCCACGTGTCCGCGTCGAGTTCGCTCCAGTGCGACGGCGCGAAATCCCCGACGTTGTTCACGAGGACGTCGACGCTCCCGAGTTCGGCTTCGGCGGCGGCGAACAGGTCGTCGACGCCCGCCTCGTCGGTCACGTCGCCCTGCACGGTCGTCGCGGCGGGCGCGCCCGCGTCCAGCGCGTCCTCGGCGGTCGCGGCCGCCGCGGCGTCGCTGGAGTGGTAGTGGACGGCGACGGCCGCGCCGCAGCGCGCGAGCGACAGCGCGATACTCCGGCCGAGCCCGTCCGCGCTCCCCGTGACGAGCGCCGTGCGTCCCGCGAGGTCCGGTGTGAGCATGCCGGAGTTCTCTCCCGCCGACGACATAGGTTTAAGCATGCGGGGTCGGTGCTCTGCCTATGGCCATCGAGACGATCCTCCTCGCCGTCGGCCCGAACGACGCGGACCGCGCGCAGAAACTCGCCGAGACGCTCGTGGACCTCGCCGTCCCCACCGGCGCGAACGTCGTCCTCGCGCACGTCTTCACCAGCAGCGAGTACCAGACGACCCTCGAAAGCCTCGACGTGAACGACCACGGGGAGCTCACCGAGGACGAAATCGCCCGCCGCCACGCCACCATCCGCGACATCGGCCGCTCCCTCGACGACGCCGACGTCGAATACGACGTCCGCGGCCGCGTCGGCGAACACGGCTCCTCCATCGTCGCCACCGCCGAAGACGTCGACGCCGACTTCGTCCTCGTCGGCGGCCGCCGCCGCAGCCCCACCGGCAAAGCCGTCTTCGGCAGCACCGCCCAGGAAGTCATCCTCAACGCCCCCTGCCCCGTCACCTTCGTCCGCGGCGACTAACCCCATCGCTCGACTCTTCTCGCGTCCGAGGCGTACATTCATACTCGACGGCGACGGAGAACCGGTATGGACGCAGACATCCGTCACCGGCCGTCGTTCGCGCTCGCCGCAATCACGTTCGAACCCGGCGACGGCCTGCGCGCCGAAGCCGGCGCGATGGTCAGTCACGACGCCGGCGTCGCCATGGAAACCGCCGCACAAGGCGGCTTCCTCTCCTCGCTCAAACGCTCCGTCCTCGGCGACGAGTCCTTCTTCGTCAACACCTTCACCGCCGAGGAACGCGGCGAAGTCACCCTTGCGCCCGCCCTCCCCGGCGACATCGTCCAACACGAACTCGGTGATGGTGGTGGCCCCGAAACTCTCTACGTCCAGTCCGGCTCCTTCCTCGCGGCGAGCGACGACATCGAACTCGACACGGAGTTCGGCGGCGGCCGCTCCTTCTTCGGCGGCGAAGGCCTCTTCCTCCTCCGGCTGGAGGGCGCGGGCGACGTCTTCGTCTCCAGCTACGGCGCAATCGACACCGTCGACCTCGCGGAGGGCGAGGAGTACACGGTCGACACCGGGCACATCGTCGCGTTCGAGGACACCGCGAGCTTCGACGTCGAGCGCATCGGCGGGCTGAAATCCACGCTCTTCTCCGGCGAAGGCCTCGTCTGCCGGTTCCGCGGCCCGGGGCGCGTCTGGCTGCAGACGCGGAGTCAGGAAGCCTTCCTGAACTGGCTCATCCCGAAACTCCCCCAGCCGTCGAGTCAGTCGTGAGGTAACTACGGCCCGAAGAAATCTCTAGGGTTAAGTGGGCCGCGGGCCGCGACATACGTGTATGGCGTACTTCGCGGGCGTGGACCTCGGCGCGACGAATCTCCGAGCGGCCGTCGCGAACGACGCGGGCGAGGTGCTCGCCGTCGAGCGGCGCGCGACCCCACAGGGCCCGGCCGGCATCGCCGTCACCGAAGCCGTGCTCGACGCGGTCAGGGACGCCGCCGCGAGCGCGGGCATCGACACCCGGAACCTCGCCGGCGTCGGCATCGGCAGCATCGGCCCGCTCGACCTCGCCGCCGGCGTCGTCGAAGACCCCGCGAACCTCCCGCCCGCGGTCGAACGCATCCCCCTCGTCGGCCCGCTCCAAGAGCTCGCCGCCACCGACCGCGTCTTCCTCCACAACGACACCGCCGCCGGCGTCATCGGCGAACGCTTCTTCTCCGACCGGAACCCCGACGACATGGTCTACGTCACCATCTCCTCCGGCATCGGCGCGGGCGTCGCCGTCGACGGCCACGTCCTCTCCGGCTGGGACGGGAACGCCGGCGAAGTCGGCCACATGGTCCTCGACCCCGAGGGCCGCCGCACCTGCGGCTGCGGCCGCGACGGCCACTGGGAGGCCTACTGCTCCGGGAACTCCATCCCGAAGTACACCCGCGACCTCCACGACGGCGAAGACACCGCCCTCCCGCTCGACGACCCCGACTTCTCCGCGAAAGACGTCTTCGACAACCCCGACGACCCCCTCGCGCGCCGCGTCATCGAGAAGACCGCCGACTGGAACGCGATGGGCATCACGAACATCGTCGACGCCTACGCCCCCATCGTCATCTACGTCGGCGGCGCGGTCGCCCTCCACAACGAGGAACTCGTCCTCGACCCCATCCGCGACCGCGTCCAGGACCTCGTGTTCGCGAACGTCCCCGACATCCAACTCACCACGCTCGGCGACGACGTCGTCCTCAAAGGAGCCGTCGCGTCCGCCATCACCGGCGGCACCGGCGACCGCAGTAACGCGTACTGACGACGCTGCTCGTTCTTCCGACTGTCGAGCCCCTCTCTGTCGCCGTCCCGCGCTTCTCGCGGTCGCCGCGCTGCGCCGCCTGAATCCCACGGTTAACGTATCTGTAGCACGAACCCGCGTAGTATGAGTGAGACGGCGGACGGCGAGGACTTACATTCGCGCGTGGAGACGTGGCTGACCGCGCAGATGCCGATCATCCAGATGCACGGCGGGAACAGCGCCGTGCGGAAAGCCGACCCCGACGACGGCGAAGTCGTCGTCGAACTCGGCGGTGCCTGCTCGGGGTGCGGCATCAGCCCGCGAACCGCACACCGCATCAAGACCGACCTCGCCGCGGAGTTCCCCGCCGTCGAGGAGGTCACCGTCCGCTTCCAGGACGACGGGACCGCCGGCTGGGACGAACAGCAACCGGAGTCCGTCATGGGCATCGACCGGAACGAGGGCGGCCGCGGCGGCCGCGGCGAAGGCAGCCCCGCCTCCGACGCCCACTTCTAACGCGAGCGCCCGCCCCGGGTGGCGCTATTCTTTTATCCTATCGGGGAATACCGGAGGTCGTGAGTCTCGTCGCGACGTTCACCGTGCCCGGAGCGCAGTTCCTACTGACGCGTGCGCTCCCCGCCGACGACGTCCGGGTCGAACTCGACCGGGTCGAATCCCTCGGCTGTGACGCGCTCGCGCTCCACTTCTGGGTCCACGGCGACGTCGCGCCCGACACGTTCGCCGAACGCCTCGCCGCCGACGCCGTCGTGCGCGACGTCGTCGCCCTCGACACCCTCGACGGCCAAGTGCTCTTCCGCGCCGAGTGCATCCACGACGACAGCAGCCTCCTCGACCTCCTCCTCGACACCGACGCCGACGTCCTGACCGCCGCCGGCACCACGGACGCCACGCGGTTCGTCGTTCGCTTCCCGAGCGAACCCGCGGTCGACGCCTTCCTCACCGCGACCGAACGCCACAGGCTTCCTGTTGACGGCATCCAGACGTTCTCCGCCGCCGACGACTTCGACGACACCCGCGGCTTCGACATCGTCGGCTACCTCTTCGACCTCGGCTACTTCGACCCCTTCGACCCGCCGTCCCTCGACGACGTCGCCACCTCCCTCGCCGTCACCCCCGACGACGTCCGGGACGCCTACGACCGCGTCAAACCCTAACTACCCCGCCCTACTCGCTCGGCTTTTCCCTCGCTCCTCGAGGACGGGGGGTTAGCGCCGTCTCTCTCAGTTACCCCTCCTTCTCAGCCGAGTCGGTCCGCGAGCGTCTCCGCGACGTCGAGCGCCTCGTCCGCGAGCGCCCGCGGCATCTCCCCCGCTTCGACCGACGCTTCGAGTTCGTCCTCGTCGACGACTTCGACCCGGCCGTCCGCGTGCTTGAGCACGTCGACGTGGAGGTCGACGTACCGCACCGCGTCCGGGAAGAGTTCGAGCGGCGTGTTCACGTTCACGTACGTCCCCTTCACCCCGCCGTCGGCGTCTCGGTAGACCGTCGGATACCACCAGCGTCCCTCCACGAACCGCGTGACGGCGACGTCGCCCTCGCTCCGCGGCACGCCGAGCGCGTCGTACGACCCGCCCGCCGTCATCGACCGCTTCACCGTGATGCGGCTCGCATCCGCGTCGAGGCTCGTCACGTCACCGCGGCCGAGCACGAGCAGTCGGCCGTCCGGCTTCCCGTGCTGGATGGCGACCCGGTCGTCCTCGCGCGGCCCGAACGCGTCCGACACCGCCTCGAACGGGAACGCCTCCGCGTCGACGCCGACGCCCTCCGCGAAGTCCACCGCCGCGCTCGCCGCGCGGTCCGCGGCCTTCACGCGGTGGTGGCCGGGCATCGTCGCCACGACCTCCCGCCGCGTCTCGTCGAACGCGTCCCGCGTCGCCCGCCCGAACCAACACCACGTCGTCGCCGCCGGCGACGCGACCTCGGCCGTCGGGTCGAGCGTCCCCGCCAGCGCCGCGTCTAGCTCCGTCGCCGCCTCTGCGAGGTCGGCGAGCGCGTCGTTCAGGTCGTCCATGGACGCGTCCGCCGCCGCGTACCCCCACTCGACCGCCCAGCCGTCGGGCACTCCGGCGGGGAGCATCTCCGTCAGCTGCGCGAGCTCGCTGTCGCCGGGCGGCGTCGACGCCACCGCCGCGTCCCGCCCGCGGACGAGGCCGCCGAGCGACCCCGTGAGCCGGAGTTCCGTGTCGAGCACCGCGCGGTCGTCCGCCCACGGCGGCTTCGGCTCCGCGACCTGCACCCGCACCGCGTCGTCTTCCTCGACGTGCCCGTCGGCGTTGTCGAACGGCAGGTAGCCCTCGCCGACGCCCACGTCAACGATTGCGCCGCCGCGCGTCGTCCGCGTCACCACCCCGTCGAACACCGCGTCCTGCGGGAGCGCGGCCGCCCAGACGAACGTGTCGAACCCGCGCAGCGCCTCGACCGCGTCCGCGACCGAATCCGCGCCGCCGGTGACGCACACGCCCTGTCGGTCGCTCGTCGTCTCCACTGAGACGTCCGCCGCCGCCGTCGGAAACTCGCCGTCGAACCGCTCCCGAATCGGCGGCGACGCCTGCACCACCGCGTGCCCCGCGCCCCGCAACCGCGCCGTCCCCGCCGTCGCGTAGATGCCGCGAACGCGCGCTCTCACAGTGCCTCCCGCGACGCCGCGAACCGAACCCGGTCGTGCACCGTCGCCCCCAGCGACAACTCCACGAGCACGGGCGGCGCGTCCGTCGCGTCCGCGTCATTCCCGTCCTCCGCTTCGCGGCGCGCGGCTCGCGTGTCGCTTGCCCTCCCGCTCGCTCTGTCCGCGTCCTCCGCGGAGCGGAGGACGCGTGCGCCTTCCACGTACGCGCCCCACGTCTCGAATCGGAGGAAGCCGCGAATGTCCTGGCTGTGCGTGAAGAGGTCGCAGTAGTCGACGTCGTGTTCGGGGCGGTCGTGTTTCGCGTGCGTGAGGTCCATGTCGGAGTAGACGACGTCGTGTGCGTCGAAGAACGACTCGACGGCGTCCGCGGTCTCGCGGGCGTCGGCCGCGACCGCGTCCTCGATGCGTCGCAGGTCGTCGCGCGTGAGACCGGCGTCGCGGAGGTGTTCGCGTGTCCGCGCGTCGAACAACATTGGCGGTGCTTCGAGCGGGACCACTAAAACGTCGGCGTCTATCCGCGTCGGTGGAGAATCAGTCGTCGGCGGGCGTCGGCTCGGCGGTGTCGCCGCCGTCAGCGGCGACGCGTCGGTCGTCTCGGTCGTTCGCGTTCTCCGCGGGCGGCGCGGTGTACAGCAGGCCTCGGCTCGGACTTCGTGTCATACGATACCACGAGTGGCTCCACTACTTGAACCCCACCATTTAGGCATATTAACACGTAGGTATTTCCCCGGTTGTGTGAAGAACCAAGTCGGTGGCCCGAGAAGCCGGCGTATGCCAGACAGCCCGGACGCCTACGACCCCGTGCGTCGCGCCGCCGCCGACGACGCCGACCTCTACGACGTCGCCGACTGGGAGGACCGTTCGATAGTCGACCACGTCGCCACCCGCCTCCACGCCTTCCTCACGACGAACGTCGAATACATCCTCGCCGTCGTCGCCGTCCTCATCCTCGCCGCGCAGTTCGCCATCGTCGGCGTCGCCGCCGTCAGCAACCCCTTCATCGCCGTCTTCACGGTCCTCTCCGTCATCCCGGCGTTCTTCCTCGCGCTCGTCGTCTGGAAGATCGACGTCACGATCAAAGAGCCGCTCGACCTCATGGTCGTCACGTTCCTCCTCGGCTTCCTCTTCGCCGGGTTCGCCGCCGTCGTCAACACCATGCTGCAGGGCGTCTTCCAGGTCGTCCCGCTCGTCGGCATGGTCCTCTTCTTCTTCCTCGTCGTCGGCCCCGTCGAGGAAACCGTCAAATGGCTCGCCGTCCGCCTCTACGCCTACGACAGCCCGAACTTCGACTCCGTCGTCGACGGTGCCGTCTACGGCGCAATCGCGGGTCTCGGCTTCGCCACCGTGGAGAACTTCATCTACATCACGCGCCCCGCGCTCCAGGCGGCGAGCACCGGCGGCGGCCAGGCCGCCCTTCAGGCCGCCCTCGACACCGCCGCCGTCCGCCTCTTCGCCGGCCCCGGCCACGTCATCTACTCCGCGTTCGCCGGCTACTACCTCGGCCTCGCGAAGTTCAACCCCGGCAAGCGCGGCCCGATCGTGGTGAAGGGCCTCCTCGTCGCCGCCGTCATCCACGCCACCTACAACTCCCTCGTCGGCCACGTCGGCGTCCTCACGTACTTCCTCCCCATCGGCGGCGGCGTCGCCTACCTCCTCTTCGTCTTCGTCTACGACGGCGTCTTCTTCTACATCCTCTACCGCAAACTCGCCCGCTACCGCGAGAAGTACCGCGAGTACGACGCCGGCCGCGTCGACGACGACTTCGACGGCCTCACGCCCGCCGTCGAACGCGTCGACTAACTGCCCTGTGGCTCTCTCTCAGTACGAATCGAGGCGGTCGACGTACTTCGCGACGACGTCGACTTCGACGTTCACGCGGTCGCCGACGGCCCGCTCCGCGAGCGTGGTCTCGTCGTAAGTGGTCGGGATGATGGCGACGTCGAACGTCCCCGCGTCGTCGTCGACGGCCGCGACCGTGAGGCTGATGCCGTCCAGCGCGACCGAGCCCTTCGGCGCGACGTAGCGCTCGTAGCCGTCGGGGAGCGCGAACGTGAACGTCCAGTCCTCCCCCACCCGCTCGACGCCGACGACGTCCGTCGTCGTGTCGACGTGCCCCTGAACGACGTGGCCGTCGAGCCGGCCGTCGACGGGCATCGCGCGCTCGACGTTCACGCCGTCGCCCGCTTCGACCGCGTCGAGCGTCGTCTTCTCCAGGGTTTCGCTCGCCGTGAACACGCTGAACCAGCCGTCACCGTACTCTTCCACGGTGAGGCAGACGCCGGAGACGCTGATGGACTGACCATGCTCGAACGGCCCGAGCCCGCCGTCTTCGAGACGGAGCCGACGGCCGTCTTCGGTGTCTGTCACTCGCTCGACGCGGCTCGTCGCTTCGACGATTCCCGTGAACATCTACGTCTAACTATCGGGGAGCGTTCCATGACCGTTACGCTCTGCGGCGACGAGAGCGTTATGTGGCTCCGCGCCGGACAGAAGCGTATGGGAATCATCGGGACGCTCGGATTCGCGGGGATGCTCGTCGTCGCCGCGCCGCTCATCGTCTTCGGCGTCCGCCGCAGCCTCGCCGGCGACCCCTTCGGGTACGCCGCGCTCGGCCTCGCCGTCCTCCTCCTCACCGTCCCCACAGTCCTCCCCAACCCGCTCGACCCCGGCGACTACCTCGAAAAACTCGGCGGGACACTCGTCAAAGACCCCGACGAGGACTGAGGACTCGTTCTCTCGACCACTCCACGCTCACCGAACAATTCGACGCCCACCGGACTGCTCTCCGTTAGCCGGATACTCCACGCTCGGCCGCCAGGCCTTCGCCTCAGCTCAGCGCCGGACGCGCGGCGTGCTGCTCCGCGGGTAGTCCGTGAGGTTCTCGAAGCCGTCCTCGGTGACGACGACGAGGTCCTCGATGCGCACGCCGCCCTTCTCGGGGTCGTAAACCCCCGGTTCGACCGTCACGACGTCGCCGACCCGTAGCTCCTCGCTCGCCGTGAGCGACGGGGCTTCGTGGAGGCTCACGCCGACCCCGTGACCGACGCCGTGCGTGAACCCCGCGTCGAGGTCTGCGCCCGCGCCGAAGCCGTACGCGACGATCTCGGCCGCGCCTTCCTCGTGGACTGACTCGGCGGGCGCGCCGGCCTCGATGGCGTCGAACGCCATGTCCTGCGCCGACTCGACGGCGAGGTAGGCGCGGCGGTCCCAGCCGCCCGAGGAGTCGACGACGAACGTCCGCGTCAGGTCGCCGTAGTAGCCCTCGGGGCCGCGCGGCGAGACGTCGAGGAGCACCGTCTCGTCCGCGTGCACGGGAACGTCGCCGTAGAAGTGGAGGTCCGCGCACGCCCCGCCCGCCGCGACGACCGTGTTGTGCGCGTCGGAGACGCCCTCCGCGCCGAGCACGGCGTTCACCTCGCGCCGCAGGTACTCCGTCGTCACCGGGACGCCCTCGTGGACGAGGCGGTCGTCCGTCTCGCGCACGGCCGCTTCGGCGAGCACGGTCTCGGCGCGCGCCATCCCCGCCTGCGCCGCCGCCTGCACCTCGCGCAGCCGCTCGACCTCCCACGCCGACTTCACGCGCCGCGCCTCGGCGACGGCGTCCGTCGATTCGAGGGCGAACCCCGCGCGTTCGAGGTAGACCGCCGCGTCGTGCGGGAGCGACGCCGGAACGAGGACGGTGCCGCCGTCGAGGCCCGCGTGCTCCGCGAGTAGCTCCGCGGCCTGCGCGCCCGCCGCGTCCGCGGCGAGGTCGCCCTGTGTGAGCACCGTCCCAGCGAACTCCTCGCGCGCCTGCTCAGCGAACAGCGCGGGCGCGCAGAGGAACGCCTCCTCGCCCGCGTAGACGAACGGCCACGCCCGGTCCGGCCCCGAAAACCGCGTGAGATACCGGAGGTCGTCGTCGAACCGGTCGCCGACGGCGACGAATCCGACGGCGTCGCGCGCCGCGAGCTCCGCCGCGAGCGCGCCGTATCCGGGACGACTCGCCGCACGGTCGGGCGTCGCGCGACCCGAGTCGCCCCCGGCGTCGTCGCCGGTCGGCGGCATCAGTGGAAGTTGATGGGGGCGGTCTCGTCCAGCGTCTCGCCGAGCGGCTTGTCCGTCGGCTCGCCGTAGAGCAGCACGTCGATGGGGAGCGTCGGCGCGCCGTCGACGAGGTTCTGCATGATGACGAGGCGCTCGCGCGCCCGGCTCATCCCGACGTAGAACACGCGGCGTTCGTTGTCCGTGAGAATCGGCACCGGGTCCGTCTGCCGCGTGAACTCCTCGATGCCCTCCGGGAGGTCGTCGGGGTCCGCCGTCGCCGCCATCTGCTCGACGACCTTCTCGGTGAGGTCGGTGGCGACGAAGACGTGGTCGGCCTCACGACCCTTCGCGGAGTGAATCGTGCCGAGGCGGACTCTGTCGGGAGCCGTCCCCCGGTAGTCACCGGAGAAGTACGCGTCCACGCTGCGGCGCTGGTAGCGCGTCACCTTCCGCAGCATGTCCGCCGCGGAACTCGGCCCGGGGACGAACGGGATGATGTCCCGGACGGTGTCCGCGTCGACCGTCACCTGCGTCGGGTCGTCGATGCCGAGCTCTTCCTCGCGGTCCTCCACGACCTGCCGGAGGTCGCCGCGGTCGTTCGTCCCGAACGCCGACTCCTGCAGCATGTCGACGAGGCGGCGGGCCTGCATCCCGTCGACGTCCTCGCCCGCGTCCAGCGCCTCGACGGCGTTCACGTACTGCTGGAGGCGGTCCGTCCACATCCGCTGGTCCGTCAGCGCCTGGAACGGGATGCCCTCGCCGATGAACTCGTCGAGGAAGTCGAAGAGCTGGTAGCGCGCCCGGAAGAGCACCATCACCGTCTCGTCCTCCTCCTCCTCGATGGTCCCGCGGACGTTCCGCACGAGGTCGAGCATCGACGGGCTGTCCACGGCCTCCACCGTCCCGCCCTCCTTCCGCGGTTTCAGGTTCTTCTCCTGGCGGTGCTCGATGTGGCTCACCTCCTGCTGGACGACTTCCAGCACTTTCGACGGGAGGCGGTAGGAGTTCGGGAGGACGATGTCCTCCGTCACCTTCGTCTCCAGGAGGAGGTCGGGGTCCGCGCCCTGCCACGCGTAGACGACCTGGTCGTCGTCGCCCGCGATGAGGACGGACTCCATGTGCGGCCGCCACTCCTTGTACACCTCGTACTGGAGGCTCGTGATGTCCTGGAACTCGTCGATGACGAGGTAGTCGACGTTCGGGACGAGCGAGCGCTGCTGCACGCGCTCCAGCATGTCCGCGAACCCGACGAGATCGTTCTCGCCCTTGTACGTCCGCCACGCCCGAATCGCCTCGGGGATGTCGTAGCGGTCGTCGCTCGACGGCCACGTCGGCGTGTACTTGTTCCCCGTCTGCGCGTTGTCGTCGATGTCCGGCGGCAGTCGGACCTCCTCTTCGTTCCAGCGGAAGGGGACGTCGTACCAGTCGGCGACCTCCCGGTCCGTTCGCTGGAGCCACTGACTCGTCGCGATGACCTTGTTCCCGAGCGCGGTGGAGCGTGCCGTTCGGCGACTCCCCGAGGAGTACTCGTCCTCGTAGGGGATGCCGTACTCCTCGCAGAACGACTCCTTGTCCTTCTCCCCGACGACGTCGCCGCGGGAGAGGTTCAGGAGCTCGTACGCTTTCGCGTGCATCGTGCTGACGTTCCCGCGGAGCGACCGCGGCTTCGTGTCGAGGCGTTCCGCGAGGCGTTCGCGGACCTCCGCGGCGGCGGCTCGCGTGTAAGAGACGACCAGTACGTCCCGGACGGTGACGCCGTCGCGTTCGAGAATCTCCTCGACGCGGTCGAGGAGTGCGGTCGTCTTCCCGCTCCCCGGCCCGCCGAACAAGCGCGTGACCTCCGGATCCGACTCGGTCATTACACAGTTACACGGGCCGGTTCCCTATAAACGGCGTGACTTGCGCGTCGGATCAGACGCCGCCGCATCGACCGCTCCAGAGAATCAGGTTCGTCGCGTCGACCGGGCCTGTCGCACGTCCGCACCGTCGCGGATTTTATCCTCACAGTTCGGGCAGACACGCGGCTGTGCTTCGGTATCGGGCGTGAACACCCGTGCGTACGCGTCCGTCACGAAAGATTCGCAGTTCTGACAGTGCGGCATAGCTCCACCAGCACTTTCCTAGGCATCCTCTTAATAACACTGGCCGAACACTCTCCGGACTGAGGGGTTCGCTCGCGGCGACCGCCGCGCCCACCACGCGCCGCCGACGGCCGTCAGACACGGGTCCGGCGACCGCTCCGCGCCCCTCGCGTTCTCCCCCGCTGACACCCCGCGACCCCGTATTTCCGTTCGACTGTTAGGAAACACACACCCATTGATCCGGCCGACCAACCGGGTTCAAGGGACTCCCGCGCCACACCACGCCCATGCACCTCGGAGACGCTACCTGGACCGACGCCGCCGACGCCGACCCCGACGTCGCCCTCCTCCCCGTCGGCAGCACCGAACAACACGGCCCGCACGCCCCGCTCGCCACCGACGCCCTCACCGCCAGCGCCGTCGCCGACGCCGCCGCCGACCGCTACGACGGCGAACTCGTCGTCGCCCCCACCCTCCCCGTCGGCGTCTCCGAAGAACACCGCGACTTCCCCGGAACCCTCTGGCTCACCCCGGACACCTTCCGCGCATCCGTCCGGGAAACCATCCAATCGCTCGTACACCACGGCTGGGACCGCGTCATCGTCGTGAACGGCCACGGCGGCAACACCGACGCGCTCGCCGAAGTCACCGCCACCGTCTCCCGCCACGACGACGCCTACGCCGTCGCCTTCACCTGGTTCGACGCCGTCGGCGACCACTCGAAAGACATGGGGCACGCCGGCCCGCTCGAAACCGCCTTCCTCCGCCACGTCCACCCCGAACTCGTCCACGAGGACCGCATCGAGGACGCCGCGGCGGGCGCGAGCCCCCGCTGGGGCGACTGGGTCGCCGGCGTCAACCTCGCCCACGACTCCCACGAGTTCAGCGAGAACGGCGTCGTCGGCGACCCCCGCGACGGCGACGCCGAACGAGGCGAAGAACTGGAGACGCTCGCCGCCGACGCCCTCGTCGAACTCGCCCGCGCCGTCGCCGACCGCGACCTCGACTGACCGGCGGGCGGTGAGCGGCGGGCGGCGAGTACGAGCGTCCGACCGGTGGGCGTGAGCGTCCGACCGGAGGCGCTACTCGTCGTCGTCCGCGTGCAGGTCGTCGAGTTTCGACCGGAGTTCGGGAATCGTGCCGGTGAGTTCGGCGACGTGCTCGGAGACCGCCTGGAGGTCGTCGAGGACGGACTCGATCTCCTCGATCTCGGCTTGGAGGTCGCTGGCGTCCTCGAAGGCGTCGGCGCGCTCGCCGATGGTGTACCACTTCTTCGCGTCACGGAGGTGGGTGTCGACCTCGTCGGCGGCGAGCGCGGACTTCAGGCCGTTGAGCACGCCGAGCGTGTTGTCGGCTTCGACGTCCCAGACGGCTTTCCCCTCGGGGAGCGCGTCGCGGGCTTTCGCGAGGTGGGTTTCCACGTCCTCGCGCATCTCCGCCGCCGCTTCGCCGAACAGTTCGTCGTCGTCCAGGCTGGATTGGCTCATACTCACACACTTCACCACGATACCTTAAATACCTCCGCCCAAAACCGAAAGTGAACCCCGGTCGAATCGCCCGACGCGCCCACCCTCGACGCCGAACCGACCACGCCAGAGAGGACGCCGACTAGCGGGCGACGCTCAGTCGTCGACGGAGACGAGCCGCATCAGCGGGTAGCCGTCCTCCATCGCCATCGCCGCGGTGACCCGACACCCCTCGTGCTCGACGACGACTTCGACCTCCATGAAACGCCCCGTCAGCTCCGTGTACTCGGCCGGCGAGTCCGCGAGTTCGGCCGCTAGTTCGGCTTCGAGGATGTCGACCGTCACAGATTCGCAGAACGGCTGGTTCTCGATGCTCTCCGCGATGGCGGTTTCGAGCGAGCCCGCGGAGTCGGGGCTCACGGGCGTGCCCGCGAACTGGTGGTAGAGCGTCCCGAACTTGATGCCCGCCTCGAAACACGCCTGCTCCGGGTTCGTCGCCATACCCGTGCTCTCGCCCCCGTCGCGGAAAGCGCTTCGCGTCCCGGCCCGCGGCTCCCTTCGCTCCGCGCTGAACGGCCGTGGTGTCGGCGGAGTGACGGCTTCGCTGGCGGGAACCGCATCCTTCTTTGTAACGCTGTTCGAGTATCGAACCGAATGGTGTCGAGGGTCCTCCTCACGGGCGCGGGCGGGCGAGTCGGGCAGGCCATCCTCGACGGTATCGGGGACGACTACGACTGGCGACTCCTCGACCGCGACCCGCCCACCGAGAACCCCGACCACGAGTTCGTCATCGCCGACATCACCGACCCGGACGAGATGCGCGAGGCGATGCAGGGCGTCGACGCCGTCGTCCACCTCGCCGGCGACCCCCGCCCCGAAGCGCCCTGGGACTCCGTACTGCGGAACAACATCGACGGAACCAAAGTCGTGCTCGACGCCGCCGTCGACGCCGACGTAGACAAATTCGCGTTCGCCTCCTCGAACCACGCCGTCGCCCACTACGAGACGGAGCGAAAGCCCGACCTCTACCGCACGCACGACGAGTTCAAACTCGACGGCACGGAGCTCCCGCGACCCGGCAACCTCTACGGCGTCTCCAAGGCCGCCGGCGAGACCCTCGGCCGCTACTACCACGACGAACACGACCTCTCCTTCGTCTCCGTACGCATCGGTAACCTCACCAAAGGCCACCCGCCCATCGACTACGAACGCGGTCAGGCGATGTGGCTCTCCCACCGCGACTGCGCCCACCTCTTCGACTGCTGTCTCGAAGCGGAGTACGACTACGAAATCGTCTACGGCATCAGCGACAACGACCGCAAATACTACTCCCTCGAACGCGCCAAGGAGGTCCTCGGCTACAGCCCGAGAGATAACTCCGCGCACTTCGACGGCGACGAACGCGTCGAATAGCACCCTCTTCGGCGGCTGACGCATCGCCGAATCGCGTGCACTCCGGCGGCTGACGCACCGCCGAATCGCGTGCACTCCGGCGGCTGACGCATCGCCGGACAGCGTGACCCACGGCTCCCGTGGGTCGCCGTCGCCGGAACGCGACGCGTTCCGGTCGCGAGCGAGAACGGGGTTCTCGCCACCGTTCGCTCTCTCGCGGTTTCCGCGCGAGCCGCGCGAGTGCGGGCAGTACGTCACGCTTCGCGTGACGGAATGAGCGAACGGCAACGCCGTGAGCCAGGAGAAACTCGTTCCGACCGTGCTCACTCGGCCGCTTCGCGCGGACTCACGGGTCGCTTCGTTGTACGGGCGACCCACGAGTCGCCCGTACGGTTAGCGGGACGCGAAGCGTCCCGCGCTACTCCCCGTTCGTCTTCCCGCGGTTCTCACTCGGCCGCTTCGCGGCCTCGTTCCGAACCGCGTTATCGCTCCGAACCGCGTGTCCCCCCAAGACACTTACTCGGATATCTGAAACCCAGTCCGTATGCCCTCGCTCTCCAGACGCGCCGCCCTCCGCGCGGGCGGCGCGGCCCTCCTCGCCGGGTCCGCCGGCTGTAGCGGCCGAATCGATGGCGGCGACTCCACATCCGAAACGACGACCGCGTCCGCGCCCCCGTCGTCTCGCGGAGCGTGGACGTTCGAACTCGACGGGCCGGTCGGACTCGGTCCCGCGCTCCGCGACGAGACGCTCTACGTCGGGCGGGACGACGGCACGCTCGTCGCGCTCGACTCGGCGAGCGGCGACGAACGCTGGTCGGCCGACGCCGGACGGGGCTTTTTCGGTGGGACCGGCGGCCGCGGGGCGGCTCCGGCGGTCGCGGACGGCCGCGTGTACGTCGTCCCGGGCGCGCAACGCGGCGTCGCCGGCGAGGGGTTCCGGGCCGTTGCACTCGACCGGAAGAGCGGCGAGGAAGAGTGGACGTACTCGATGGACGAGACGTCCTTCCTCACGCTCCTCGGCGTCCGCGACGGGCGCGTGCTCGTCGCGTCCAGTGACGACTACCTCCAGAACGAGGGGGAGACGCTCGCCGCGCTCGACCCGGCGAGCGGCGACGAGCAGTGGACGGGCGAGGTCGGCGACCCCGACGGGTGGGCGGTCGGCGCGGGCGGCACCTACGTCGCGTCTTACTCGGGTGTTCGCGCCGTCTCCCTCGCTGACGGGAGCGCGCGCTGGTCGAGGACCGGCCATCCGAGCGACGATGTCGCGCTCACGAACGGAACGGTCGTCGCCGGGTTCGACAGTGACACCGGCCCGAACCTCGCCGGCTTCGACCCGGAGAGCGGAAGTGTCCGCTGGCGCGCGTCCTCCTCGCGGCGCGTCACGTCCTACGCGGCCGCTGACGGCGTCGTCTACGCGAGCGGGGAGCGCGCCGCGGCCTACGACGCCGCCGACGGGGCGGAGCGCTGGACGGCGCAGTGGGGCGGCGCGCTCCTCGGCCCGCCCGTCGACGGCCGCCTCTTCGTCCACGACCGCGGTTTCCTCCACGCCTTCGACGCCGCGACCGGCGAACGCCACTGGGGGACGGAGGTCGCCCTCGACGGCGCGCTCGCCACGGGGTCGTCGCTCGTCGCGTACGTCTCGAATTCGGCCGACAGCGCTGTCCCGCCGACGCTCGTCGCGCGCCGCGCCGCGGACGGCACGCCCGCGCTCGCCGTGACGTTCGACGACGCGAACGCGCTCCGACCGCCGGTCGTCGACGGCGGCACGGTCTACGTCGCCACTGCGGCCGGACGCGTCGCCGCCTTCCGCCCTTGAGTTCTCGTCGGCTACGCGCCACCACCGTAATACCCGGGGGGTGTCCGCGCGAGCGCACGACTCTTGTAGGACGGCGTCTAATGAGCGCGTATGAAGCATCCCGGGTTGAAAGCCCGCATGTTCGTGGTCGGCATGGCGCTCTTCGCGTTCTACGCGGTCGCCGTCGCCGCCGCGATGGTCATCTGGGGGACGAACGTCCTCCCGCTCGCGGTCGCCGGGAGCATCCTGCTCGTCGGCGTCCAGTACAAGATCGGCAAATGGTCGGCGTTGCGCTCCGTGAACGCCGAAGACATGAGCGAGGACGAGTACCCAGAGATTCACCAGCGCGTCGAGTGGCTGGCGAACGACATGGACGTCGAGAAGCCGCGGCTGATGGTCGCGAACATGGGCGTCCCGAACGCCTTCGCCGTCGGCCGGAAGGGCGCGGGGACCGTCGTCGTCTCCCGCGAGCTCATGCAGCTCCTCGACATGGACGAGCTCGAAGGCGTGCTCGCCCACGAGCTCGCGCACATCAAGAACCGCGACGTCGTCATGATGGTGCTCGGGCAGGGCGTCGCGTCCGTCGTCGCCATCGTCGCGCAGTGGGCCGTGCTCCTCACGGGCGACAACGACCTCGCGGACTTCTTCCTCGCCATCGTCGTCGGGAACATCGTGCAGTTCATCGTCATGCTGTTCGTGCTCGCCATCAGCCGGTACCGCGAGTACGTCGCGGACGCCGACGCGAAGCAGTACGTCGGCGGCGGCGAACCGCTCGCCCGCGCGCTGGAGAAGATTCAGCACGGGAACGAGCGCACGACGCAGGCGCAGTCGCAGCGCTCGCCCCGCGGGCGCGGCCGCCAGCAGCCCGGCGTCACCGACCAGGTCGGCGCGCTCTGCATCTTCGACGACGACGAGCGCTCGCTCGTGACGCGCCTCGTCGCCACCCACCCGCCCGTCGAGAAACGCATCCAGCGCCTCCGCGAGTAGAGCTGTGGACGCCCGCGCCCTCCTCACTGTCGCGCTCGGCGTCCTCCTCGGCGTCTTCCTCCTCGCCTTCCCGGACACCGCGTTCCGGCTGCGCGCCCTCGGCCGCGCGCCGACGACCGGCCGCGGCCGCTACGGCTCGGAGAACCCCGCGCCCGGCTGGGTCCGCTGGCTGATTCGATTCTTCGGCGTCGTCTGCCTCGCCGTCGCCGCCTCCATCCTCCTCGGTTAGTCGAAGAGCCCGGCGACGTCCGCTTCTCGCTGTCGCCGCCGCGCCGCGTGCTGTCGCAGCCGCTCGGCCGGCATCTTCCCCGCTGGTCCTTGGAGCGCGTCGAGGCCGAGGCGCACGAACTCGCTGCCCGACTCGCCCGCGTCGAGGTCCTCGCGGGCGTACGCGAACCCGGCTTCGAGGTCGTCGTCGTCGCGCGCCGCCGCCAGCGCCTCGCCCGCCCGGAGCGCCGCGTCCGCGTCGAGCGCGTCGAGCGTCACCGACTCGCCGCCGTCGCGGAGCGCGGGCGGCGCGCGCCGTTCGACCGTCTCCGGGTCCGCCGCGACCGCCGCCGCGAACGCCGCGAGCGTTTCGAGCGCCACCGCCTCTTGCCGTTCTGCCGCCTCGAAAGCCGTCACTGCCTCGTTCGCCGACTCCTCGACGGCCGCCCACGCGCCGCGCTCGGCGGCGTCGAGCGCGTCCGCCGCGCTCCGGACGCCCCGCGCGAGCGCGTCGTCCGTGTCGCCGAGCGCGCGCCGCGCGGCCTGCGGGTAGCCCGCCGCGAGCAGCGCCGCGCCCGCTGCGACTCGTTCGTCCATGGGTCGTGTTCGGTCGGCCCGCCGAAAGCCCTGGCGAACCCGCCGGCCAAACGTCTCACTGAACGGATGGTTACACGGTCGATCAGTCGTCGCCTCGACACATTCCGGCTACTTGACGGCTCTCCGGGGTCGTACTGTCAGCGCAGGGTTTTATTACGAAATCTCCAGTTGTGGATAGATGGGGCAGCACCGGGAGGCCACACTCGCGGTCTGCCGCGACCCGAACCACGCCACGCCGGCGTCAGGACCGCCCGGTTCCGGCGACACGCGCGCTGGAACGGGGAGAAAACCGCTCCCCCTGCGGAGCATCGCACGGTAATCAGGGGTCGGCGACGCCGACCGGACTCGGCTGGGTCACCCCGGTCACAGCCGTCGCCACACTGGGTCCCGCCAACACTTCCGTGGCCGCTCCACACCGCCACGGAGACTCTCGAAACGCGTAGCCGTATTCTCACCGCGGCGTCGACGCCACACAGCCACGTGAATCAGTAACTCCGACAGGCGCACAACTCCCGCGCTAGACGCTCTGTGCCGAGCGGGTACAGACAAAACGAATCGTCGAGCGCGGTAGTCCGGACGGAGTCCGCGCGAGCGATAGCGAGCGCGGGCCAGCGGGACCTCTGGTCCCGCGGAGTCCGGACGTGACTGAACGACACGAAGTGACGAGCGTTCCGCTCGTCACGTAGTAAAGTGAAGGAACGTCCGGACGGAGATTTGAACTCCGGTCCCTGGCTCCGCAAGCCAAGAGGATAGTCCACTACCCTACCCGGACTCATCTCATCGTAGTCCCGAGCTACGTAAAGCGGTTACGATTCGGTGGGGCGCGTGTGGGGTGTTGTGTTGGTGGTCAAGTGGTCGTGTGAGTGTGCGGAAGGAATAGTCGTTCGCGGGGCGTTCTTGGGAGTATGCAGCGTCGTGGATTCCTGTCCGTGGCGGCCGGTGTGGTGGCGGCTGGATGTGCGGGAGCGGGCGGCGAGACGGAGACGTCGACGACGAGCAGCGGGTCGCCGGTGGTGTCGTCGTCGCTCTCGGTGTCGGACGTGTCGTGTGGGGAGTCGGAGGGGGCGTCGGTCGCGTGGGGAGAGCGCGAGGTGTCGGTAGACGGGTCGTTGCCGGTGGCGAGTCCGTGCTACACGGCCGCCTTGGAGACGGTGTCGTACGATGCGGGGGCGGACGAACTGCTGGTTCGGGCGGGGGCGGCGCGGCGAGACGACGTGGACGAGTGCGTGCAGTGTCTCGCGGACGTAGCGTACACGGCGACAGTGGTGTTCGACGGCGCGCTGCCGGAAAGCGTGCGCGTCGAGCATCGGTCGCGGGAGGGGACGCGGACGGTGGCGGCGGCGTCCCGGGAGGCGAGCGTTCAAGTAGGGTGGGGCGGCGAGAGTGAGGTATGACGAGAACCGGCGGCGAGCGGACGATGGACAACCCTTATCGGCGCGCCCGGCCTGTGCTGTTCTAGAGTATGGGTGCGATAGAGGACACCTACGACGACCTCGACACCGACGAGGTCTCCCTGGAGGAGTTCCGGGAGGCCGTGGAGGCGAAAGTCGAGCAGATGGGGGGGCTCGCGGACGACGAGACGGCGGCGATGCTCATCGCGCACGAGCTCGAAGACGGCGAAGTGAACGGCGTCGCCGACGTCACGCCCGAGATGGACGAGGCGAAGTTCGTGGCGAAGGTCACGAGCGTCGGCGACGTCCGGACGTTCGAGCGCGACGGCGAGGACGAAGAAGACGGTCGCGTCGTGAACGTCGACCTCGCCGACGAGACCGGCTCGGTACGAGGAACGTTCTGGGACGAGGCCGCCGTGAACGCCGTCGAGGAGGTCTCGGTCGGCGACGTCCTCCGCGTGAAGGGCCGGCCGAAGTCCGGGTACAGTGGCGTGGAAGTGAGTATCGACAAGGCCGAGGTTGACGAGGAGACCGAGGTCGACGTGCAGGTGCGGGACACCTACGAGGTGGCGGACCTCTCGGTCGGCCTCTCCGACGTCGACCTCGTCGGCGTCGTCCTCGATACGGACGACGTGCGGACGTTCAGCCGGGACGACGGGAGCGAGGGGCGCGTATCGAACCTCGTGCTCGGCGACGAGACCGGTCGTGTGCGCGTGACGCTCTGGGACGACCAGGCGGACCTCGCGACCGAGTTCGAACCCGACGACGTCGTCGAAGTCGTGGACGGCTACGTCCGGGAGCGCGACGGCTCGCTCGAACTCCACGTCGGAAACAGAGGGACGGTCGAGGCGGTCGACGCGGACGTCGAATACGTCCCCGATTCGACGCCGATTGCCGACCTCGAACTCGACACGACCGCGGACATCGCGGGCGTCGTGCGCTCCGCGGACCCGAAGCGCACGTTCGACCGCGACGACGGCAGCGAAGGCCAAGTGCGGAACGTCCGCCTTCAGGACTCCTCGGGGGATATCCGCGTCGCGCTCTGGGGCGAGAAGGCCGACCTCGACATCGGCCCCGGCGACGAAGTGATGTTCGTCGGCGCGCAGATACAGGACGGCTGGCAGGACGACCTCGAAGCCTCCGCGGGCTGGCAGACGACGGTCATCCAGCTCGAAGACGGCGCGGCCGCGCCCGCCGGCGACGCGGGGGACGCGGAAGCGAGCGTCTCCCGCGGCGGGAACACCGGCCTGACCGCGTTCGCCGAGGGCGACGACGCCGGCGGCGACGAGATGTCCGCCTTCGACGACGGCGACAGCGAGGACGCCACCGCCGACGGCGAGGAAATCGAGTTCACCGGCGTCGTCGTGCAGGCCGGCTCGCCGGTCATCCTCGACGACGGCGAGGAGACGATGAGCGTGGACACGGACGCGGACGTCACGCTCGGCCAGGAGGTAACGGTTCGCGGGACGCTCCGCGACGGCCGGCTCGCCGCGGACGACGTCTTCTAACCGCGGTCACTCGGCTTCGACCGGAGCTCTTCGTGAGTGCCCGCCGACGACCACAGCCGCCCGGATTCGCGTCCGGATTCGCTGGACCGTGGCGGGCTCGCCGTCACCGGCTTCGGGTACGGAAAACGTTAAGGGTCGATGCGCCCCGTTTCAGGGTATGAGTGTCGAGCTCCCGTTCGCGCCGGTCGATACTATCATTCGGCGACACGCGGGCGACCTACGGGTGAGCGCCGACGCGGCCGAGGAACTCGCGCGTCGCATCCAGGACCGCGGCGCTGCCCTCGCCGTCGACGCGGCGGAGCACGCGACCGCCGACGGTCGGAAGACGCTGATGGCGGAGGATTTCGGCGTCGCCGACGTCCCGGACGCCGACGCTCTCGTGCTCCCCGTCGCGCCCGTCGACCGCATCGCTCGGCTCGACATCGACGACGAGTACCGCGTCGCTATGGACGCCCGCCTCGCGCTCGCCGACATCCTCGAAGCGTACGCGACTGACGCCGCCGAGGGCGCGCGCGTGCTCGCCGAGCACGCCGGTCGGCGCACGATTCAGGCCGAGGACGTCGCGACGTACTTCGAGCTCGTGGCATGAGGTTCGCGGTCAGCGACACCTGTCTCGCACACGACCCGGGCGACCGACACCCCGAATCCCCCGACCGCATCCGCGCGATCAAGCGCGGGCTCGCGAAACGCCACGGCGTCGACTACCGCGAGGGCCCGCCCGCGGACCGCGCCGACGCCGAGCGCGTTCACGACGGCGACTACCTCGACGAGATTCAGTCGTTCTGCGCGGACGGCGGCGGCCAGTGGGACCCCGACACCGTCGCGGTCACGGAGACGTGGGACGCCGCGCTCGCCGCCGCCGGCCTCGCCGTCTGGGCGGCCAATCACGCGCTCGACGGCCACCAGGACCGACAGACGCCGTTCTCCATCGGCCGGCCGCCCGGCCACCACGCCACCGCCGACGAAGCCATGGGGTTTTGCTTCCTCAACAACGCCGCCGTCGCCGCCGGCGCGGCCTTAGAGCGGGAGGACGTCGACCACGTCGCCATCCTCGACTGGGACGTCCACCACGGCAACGGGACGCAGGACATCTTCTACGACCGCGATGACGTCTCCTACTTCAGCGTCCACGAAGAGGGCCTCTACCCGGGCACTGGTGACTTCGACGAGACCGGCGCGGGCGACGGCGAAGGCTACACCGTGAACGTCCCGCTCGCCGCGGGCGGCGGCGACCCGGACTACGAAGCCGTCTTCGAGGACGTCTTCGCGCCCGCCATGGCGGCGTTCGACCCCGACCTCCTCCTCGTCTCCGCGGGCTTCGACGCCCACCGCCACGACCCAATCAGTCGCATGCACGTCTCCACGGACGGCTTCGGGATGCTCACCGACCGCGTGCGCTCGATGGCCGACGACGTCGACGCCGCGGTCGGCTTCGTCCTCGAAGGCGGCTACGGTCTCGACACGCTCTCAGACGGCATCGGCATGGTCCACGAGATATTCGACGGCCTCACCCCGATTGAGCCGGACGGCGACCCGACCGACGCCACCCGCGACGCCATCGACACCGCCCGCGACGCCCACCCCGACGTCTGGTCCTAGGGCTCGGGCTCGAAGTACGCCCGTAACTCGACGCCGAAGTCCCCCGCGAGCGGCGGGACTTCTTCGCCCGCGAGCACCTCGTAGTCGCCTGCGTCGACGATGCTCGCGACGTGTGCACCGAGCGCCACCGAACCGAGGCGCTTCTCGGCGAACTCGACCGCGGTCGCCACCTCGCGCTCGCGCTCGACGACGTAGCGGTCGCCGTCGATGAACGGCCCGAACACCGCGGGGTCGTCGGCGTACTGCTCGTAGAACCCGCGGGCGTGCTCGCCGACGGCGACCGGCGGGCCGTCGTGGCGCTCCACTGCGGGGAGTTCGGCGACCGAGAGTTCCACGAAGAGCACGCTCTCCGCGTTCGCCCACACCGCCGACCGCAGCACGTCGAACCCGTGACCTTCCAGGCCGCGGACGAGCCCGTCGCGCGACCGTTCGAGCTGCGGGTAGAGCTGGTCCTCCACGAGGTCCGGCGTCTCGAACCGCACCGCGAGCGCCGTCGTCCCCCGCTCCGCAAGCCACGCTCGGACTTCCGCTTCGCCCGCCGGTCCCACCGGCTCCGGGAAGAAGTACTCCTCGTCGGCGTCGTCGAGGAACGCCCGCGCGTAATGCTGGAAGCGCGCGACGTTCGCCGCCGAGACGACGGCCGCCACGTTCCGCTCCGCGTCCGTCGGGTCGACGACGACGAGCGGGTCGTCGAACGACCGCGTCCCGTGGCCCTCCGGGTCGAATCTTACTGGTGGGTTCCAGTCCGCCACCGCCTCCAGCGTCGCCACGAACCCCCCGTACTCCACGCAGAGCAGCTCGGTCAGGTAGCCCGAGAACCCCTCCGTCCGCAGGTCGCTCCCGTACGCCCCCGCGCCCTTCAAGAACTGCTTCAGCAGACGGACGTCCGCCGCCAGCGCCTCGTCCACGCGCGCCTCCAGATACTTCGTGTGGAACGGCGTCCGGTCCACCGCCGACTGAATCTCTGCCGCCGACTCAACGGCGTAACACGGCACGAGGTCGACGTCGAACCCCTCGAACACCCCCTTCACGTACGGGTGCTCCGCGTACTCCTCGTGCCCGTCCGGTAACACCGCGTGCCCGACCTCCAGTCCCAGTCGCTCCAACTCCGGCCGCGCCAACTCGGGGTCGAACTGAACGAACAAATCGATGTCGCGGTCCCCGCTCACCCACGTCCCGCGCGCCGTACTCCCCACCTGCACCACCTCGCCGTCGACGCCCAGGTCGTCGAGCGCGCCCCGCGCCCGCGCCGCGAGCTCGTCGGCCGCCGCCGCCAACGCCTCACGCTCCGCCGGCGACGGATCCACCCGCTCGCGAACCCGCGACAACACCGCATCCCGATCAGACATACCTCCCCCTTCCGCCCTTCTCCAGGAAAACGCACCGATTCACGCCCTCGAAACGAAAGCCATATCAAAATCACCCGAGTACGAAGCAGTGTAAGCCGCCGTAGCTCAGTTGGTAGAGCACCTGGTTGTTACCCAGGTTGTCCCAGGTTCGAGCCCTGGCGGCGGCGCTCGTTTCCTACGGAAACTCACTTCGCAGGACGCTGCGCGTCCCGCGCGCCTTCAGAACGCTGCGCGTTCTGAATACGGCGCTCCTCTCCCTTCGGGAGAGTCCGCTCAGCGAGACGCGTAGCGTCTCGCCCGAGTCCAGAAACTCGTAGTCTGGAAACGGCGCTCATTCTCTTTGGTCGACTCGCGTAGCCTCGGCTATGTGAATCGCTGATTCGCCCGGTTCGAGCCCTGGCGGCGTTACCGAGACGCGAACCTGATTCTCCGTGCCGTCCGCTCAGTCTCGGTGTTCGAGCCACAGCGCGGTGGCGGTGGTGACGCCGTACCCGGCGGCGACGGCGAGCGTTCGCAAGTCGCCGTCGACGAGTCGGACGACGCCGCCGGCGACGGCGACGCCGAGGAGGACGCCGGTGAGCGTGCGGCGGTGATTGTTCCCGTCGCGGCCGCCGAGCGCGACGGCGCTCCAGTCGAGTAGCGCGGGGAGCGGGAGGACGGCGACGAGTGCGAGCGGCGCGGCGAGAAGCCGGCCGGCGAGGAAGCCGGCGGCGACTCCGGGGTAGATACCGAGGCAGCGCGCGCAGACGTCGACGCGGCGGCCGCGCGCGGAGAACGAGTGGCAGTGGTCGTAGGGCGGGTCGTCGTGCGCGAGGAGGTAGGGTCGGGCCGCACGCAGCCCCGCTCGCACCTCCGCGGCGAGCCCCATCTTACTGGGCGTACCGCCGGCGGAACTCCTCGTCGCTCTTCGTGAGGTAGATGATTCCCTCGATGAACCCGACGAGCGCGGGAATCGCCGTCCAGAAGAAGCAGAGGTAGAGGATGCCCATCTTCGTCTGGCCGAGGTAGAACTTGTGGACGCCGATTCCCCCGAGGAAGATGGCGAGCAACGCCGCCGCGATGCGGTCGGGGCCGTCGTCCGACGCCGAGGCCTGCCGCACGCCACACTCCGGGCACACCTCCGCTTTCGCGTCGATCTCCTCCCCGCAGTTCGAACAGTACTTCGTCTCACGCGCCGCCCCGCCGGCGTCGCCGGTGTCGCCGCTCGTCGAATCCTCCGACATACCCGAACCGTCGACGCCTCGACCGATAAACCCTCGGTCGATAACCACGCCAGTTAACTCGACCCGCCGACTACGCCGAATCGAGGGCCCTTAGCTCAGTCTGGTGAGAGCGCTCGGCTCATAACCGAGTGGTCGTTGGTTCGAATCCGACAGGGCCCATAACGAAAACGCCCGTTCTGTATCTGTATCGAAAACACCGAGTAGACACACCCAAACGGCCCGTAGAACCGGTAATAGGACTCGGTCTCCTAGGGGGTTTCTGACGAATGTCGACCGGTTAGCGGTCGCGAGGCCGCGCCGTCCGGCGAAATTTGTAGTCGAAACGGGGTGGTCTGCGTGAGCGAAGCCGCGACCTCAACCGGGGAGTGCGAACTCTGCGGCGCATCCCACGGCGTCGTCGACGCCGACCTCCCGAACCGGGAGCGCCCCGTGCCGCTCTGTCGCTCCTGCCGCAGCCTCTGGGGTGATGCCCTGTGAGCGACGACATCCGCGAGCTCGTCGAGGACCTCGCCGCCGAAGTCGAGGAACTCCGTGAGGAAACCGAGGACCTCCGCGAAGAGAACGCGGAGATTCGAGACGAAAACGAGCAGCTACGCGAGCGCGTCGACGAGCAGGAGCAGACTATCGAAGCGCTCAGCGCCCGGTTCGAGGCGCGGAGTGAGAGCACCTGGAGCGCCGTCGCGGAGCTCCAATCCCGTGAACTCGAGAAGGGCGCACACCTCCGCTACGACAACGTCTCCCCGTTCGAGTACGACCTCGACGTCGCCGAGGGCCGCCTCGAGCGCATCGAGAAAGACGAGGGGAAGTTCGCTCGCCTCCCCGGCGGCGACGATCCCCTCGGTCGTGGTGGCGAGACGCGCCTCGCTCACGCCGACCTCCTCCCCATCCAGCAGCTCGCGCAGATGGACGACGACATGCTTCGCGGGCAGGTGGGGAGTCTTCCCTGCCGTCTCGCCGCGAAGGCGTGGAGAGAGCGCCGTGAGGACAACTGGGGCCTCTGGTCGGACGGGAGCGGTGACATCGACCAGTGGGCCGACGCCTCCGACCTGAAGTCGTGGATCCGTCGCGAAGAGAGCGGTATCAGCGACGAGTACGCGAAGAAACTCGTGTCCAGGACCATCGACGCGCTCCTCGACCTCTCGAAGAACCGTCTCGGCGTCACGAAGCGCACTCACCGGAAGGACGGCCTCCGGTACAAGGAGCGCCGCATCGTCCTGAAGAGCGACGTGAGCATTCCCGGTGAGACGCCCGAACAGGAGGACGCTCCGGAGACAGGAGTCGTCCACGGTTGACCACGTCCCCGGGGCCCGAACAGGGCCTCTCTCGTCGAAAGACGACAAACCTCTAACAACACAAACCTAACGCGGCTGGCACGATACGGTGTTAGTGTGGTATGACTACCTGAGGGTAAATCCTCTCGAACGGCGTCGACGGCAGTAGGCCGGAGACCCGTGAGGGAGGTTGTACGGTGGACGACTCCTGTCCCCGGACATGCGGAATACATCACGATGCTCGAGAAACCACGTCCCGTCTCGTATCGCTCTCGAACGCTCGGAACACGCCTCGCGGTCGCGTCGACCTGCCGTCGACTCGTCGACGTCCTCTCCCCCGTTCGAGTCGCGGCCCTCCTGGTCGCCGCGCTCTGGCTCGGCCCGCTCGTCCTCGTTCCGATCGGCGTCGCCGTCGCCCTCCAGGAGGGACCGCCGGTCGTCGAGCCCGTTCGCTTCGACGTCCTCCGCTGGCTCCGCGCCGACCCACTACGCGCGGACGCGGTCGCCATCCTCGCCGTTCACGGACTCGCCGACGGACTCTCGACCGTGCTCGCCGACTCCTTGGGTCCGTTCGGCAGCGCCGAGAGTAATCCACTCGTCGCGCAGCTCCTCGAGGCCGGCCCGGTCGCGACAGTCGTCGGACTGACGGGGGCGGCCGCACTCGTCGCCGCGATCTACCCGCGCGCCGCCGGCCACCGGCACGTTCCCGACTGGTTCGGGAGAGCTCTCGTCCTCCTCGGCTCGCTCGTTGTCGCGAACAACGTCGCCGTCGCTCTCGGTTTCGGCGTCTAACCTCGGTTTCTCCGCTCTCGCCCCTCGTAGAGCAGGGTTTCTGGAACGCTTCCCCTACCCTGTCGACCTCGAAAACACCGCTCCGCACGTTCGATTCGATGAAAATATCGTTTCCGACGAAAATCGGGGGTCGGTCAGGGTCGTCCGTCCGAGGTTCTCGGCCATGGAGGGGGCATATAGTATAGATATAAGCCGAGGTGGGGGTGGGGCGTGAGCGTGGACACGGAGGAAAAGCGAAGATGGCGTCGGGGTCGGAGTGGGTTCGTGTCCGCGTTAGTTGCCGTCGGCGTCCACGAGGTCTCGATGGTCGCCATCCTGCCACTCGCGAACGCGGTCGCCGACCCAACTCTTGCCGTAAGGGACGAGAGCAGCGGCGTCGCGGTAGTTCATGCCGTCGTCGTCGTTCCACGGCTGGCAGGCGCGGAGAGCCGTCTCGATGGCTTGCTGTTTCGCCGCGGCCTTCGCGGCTTCGTCTGCCGACGGTGCATCGTCGTCGGCGTCGTCGGCGTCGGTGACGACGCGGAACGCGGACGCTTCGTGTTCGCCGTAGGTTTCGGCGGTGTCGGTGAGTCCGCTGAAGGAGGCCTCTTCGGTGAACGAGGCGGTTCCGCCTTCGCTCGTAAGGAGTTTCACTTTCGTGGGGTCTTCGCGCGAGGGTTTCTGGAAGGCTCCGGTGGCGAGCCGGCGAATGTCCTTCCCGGTGTCGTTCTCGGTGTGGCCGATGAGGAGCGCGGAGCCCTGCTTGGGGTAGTCGTCGCCGTCTTCCTCCTTCCGGATGTACTTGAGGAACTTCGCCATCGCGGTGACGGCCTTCGAGTCTTCGCCGGAGCTCGAGATTGACTGCGCGACTTCGTCGAGGAGGAGGAGCGTCGGGCCGTCGATGCTCCCCATGAGGTCGCGGGCGGCTTCCGAGTCTTCGGCGTAGCGGTCGGCGCGCGCCCAGCTCGTGATGTTGGTGATGACCGTGCCGCCGGTCTTCGCTCGCCAGGCGCTCGCGACGTCGATGGCGGTCGCGGTCTTCCCGCTCCCGGGCGGGCCGAGAGCGAGGTAGATCGCGCCCTCGTCGCGGAGGGCGTTGCTCATCGCGTCGATGGCGTCGGCTCCGTCGCCGGAGTTATCGGTGAGGCCGATGCCGCCCTGGAGGACGGAGACGTTGCCTTCGTCGCTTCGTCGCTTTTCCGGGAATCATCGCGGACATGTTCGGCGTCACTTGGTGGTGGGCGTACCCAGTTGTCGCCCTGGTACTCGTCGCGTCGTGGTTCACACCGCTATTCGTCGAGACCGCCCAGAGGTGGTGCGCGTGAGCGACGACTTCCAGTGGCCGGCCGGGTTCGACCGAACGCCCGCGTCGGACCGCAAACGGTACCCCGGCGGCTTCGAGGTCTCGCGCACGACCGCGTTCGAGAGCATCCTCGAGGAGCTCGAGAAGTTCGACGCGGTGAACGTCGACGTTCAGACGACGGTCCCCCACACGGCGCGGAACCCGAATGTCCCGTACAAGGACCGCGACCCGGACGACCCGGCGGTCGTCGTCTACTTCGACAGGGACGGACGCCGCTACGCGGTGCCGTGCGACCGTTGGAACAACCTCCGCGACAACGCGCGGGCCATCGCGAAGTACCTCGACGCGAAGCGGGCCATCGAGCGGTACGGCGTCGCGACGCTCGAGACGGAGATGAGCACGCAGGCGCTCCCAAGCGGTGACGATGACGTCGTCGTCGCGGGCGACGGACGGCGGGAGCCTCACGAAGTGCTCGGTGTCTCTCCGAACGCGCCCGAGAGTGTGGTCGAAGCCGCGGCCCGTCAGCTGAAGAAGGAAACGCATCCCGACCAACCCGACGGCGACGAGCAGGCGTTCAAGAGCGTCGTCCGGGCCGAGGAGGTGATGCTCGGTGAGTGACTCCGAGAAGAGCGCCGACGTGGTGGAACTCTCGCAGGAGCAGATCGACGACCTCGCCAACGGCGGCACCGCGTGGATATCGACCGACAAGCGCTTTCTCGCCCTCGCTCACGAAGACCGCTTCTCCCAGGTTCTCGACGAGGTCGCCGACGCGGCCAGCGAGGACGAAGTCGTACTCGAGCGCATCCGCGAGAAGTCCGGGGAGGTGAACGAGGCGTGAGCGGAACTGAACGCCGAAGCGGGAGACGCATGAGAGCGCTGTCCTATCTGCTCAACGCGGGCCTCGTCGCGGCCGCTGTGGTCGGCGACTACGTCACTGCCGGCCGCCACCGAGGTCGTCGCGAGCGCGACGTCGACGCCGGATGCGAGGTCATCACGGAGGAAGAGGAGTGTGGCGAGCGCGACGGCGTGGAGGCCGTTCCGCTCGGCGAGGACTTCGAGATAGCCGCGTGCCCCGAACACGCTCCCGGAATGGTGATCTATCAATGAGCGACGAGCATCGCGATGTCCACGTGCACGCGGACCTCAATGCGGTCGAGCACAAGCTCGCGGCGAATCTCCCCGCCGACGAGGTTGCCTTCTGGACGGTCAACGGGATGCCCCGACAGACGGGAGCGGGAGCGCGGATCGTGTTTTCGACCAACGACCGCGTCGTCGCGGAAGGCGAGATCGTGGACGTGGTGGACGGTCGAATCTGGTTCGATGGCCTCGAGGAGACGGACGGAGAGGTCATCCCGGCTATCCAGCCACCGACTCGAGGGTTCAAGTACGGTCCTGCGGTCCAGGAGGGGTCGCCTTGAGCACCCAGAAGACGAAGCCCGAGGAGGCGACGAAGCGGAGTATCGCCCTCGAAGCGGCGATTCGGACTGCGATGGAGCAGGAGCGCTCGCGTCGCTGGCACCCGACGGTGAACGTCCCGGACGTTCGGGAGCGCCTCGAGGCCAAGGTGTCGGATCGGACCATCCGGCGCGCCCTCCAAGACGCGCGCGCCTTGGGCTGGGTGTCGAAGCGCCACGACCGGTCGACGAAGTTCGAGCCGGGCGAGAAGGCGGAGGTGTTCGGTCCCGATGAGTGACGTCGACGACGTCCAGGCCACGGCCACATCTGGCCGGAGTGTCGTCGACGTCGACGGCCTTCAGTCGCATCCGGACGTTCCGCGTCGACGCGCATCGGACGCATCCGTCCGTTATTCGCGAGCTCCCGGTCGGACACATCTGGCCGTTCCCCGATATCCGGGCCCGGCCACATCTGGACGGAGCTTCGTCGACGCCGGCGAGCCCGGAAACATCTGTCCGTTGTTCGCGAGCTCCCGGTCGGCCACATCTGGCCGGTCTCTCGACGAACGGAGGTCGCGATGACTGAGTCCGAAGAGCGCGGAAGCTACGAGCGTCACCGGCCGGATCTCCCGCGTCGCTACACAGTCTCGAAGGCGGATGGGTCGAAGGTGCTCACGCTCGCCGCGCCCGTCCTGGACGCAATCGACGCCGACCCCGGCGACGAGGTTGTCGTCCGCCGGACTGACGACGGCGAGGTGGTCCTCGAGGTCGACGACCGCGACTTCGTGCCGGCGACCTCCCTCGCTCCCTGGCTGGGGTGTGACGATGAGTGAAGACGTCCACGCCCGTCGCGTCGCGGAACAACTCCGGCAGGCACAGCGCGAAGCTGAGGCCGCTCTCGAAGAGGAGGACGACGAGTGAGCGACCTCGAACCCCTCGAACCGGAGACGGCTACCCGGATGTACATGGAGGCGCGGAGCGACGAACTGAGCGAGGGAACGCTTCAGGGCCACAAGTACCGCCTACAGGCGTTCGTACAGTGGTGCGAGGAGGAGGGAATCGAGAACCTGAACGACCTCGGCGGCCGCGACCTCTACGGGTACCGCATCTGGCGGCGAGAGGGAAACGGCGAGGACCGGGACCCCATCGCGCCAGTGACGCTCCGCGGACAGCTCTCGACGATTCGCGCGTTCCTCCGGTTCTGTGCTGAAGTGGACGCCGTTCCCGAGAGCCTCCGCGAGAAGGTTCCGCTCCCGACAGTGAGCGGCGGTGAGGACGTCTCCAACACGACGCTTGAGCCCGACCGTGCCGAGGAGATCCTCAACTACCTCGAACGCTACGAGTACGCGAGCCGGAAGCATGTCACCCTCCTCGTGATGTACCACACCGGTGCGCGCGTCGGTGCGGTCCGCGGACTGAACCTCTCCGACATCTCTCTCGGAGACGACCCTGGGATCCAGTTCGTCCACCGTCCCGACCAGGGCTGCCCGCTGAAGAACAAGGAGAAGGGCGAACGCTGGAACGCCATCAGCGTCCGTGTCGCGCGGACACTTCGCCACTACATCGACGGCCCTCGGAACGAGATTTACGACGAGTACGGAAACGAACCGCTTCTCACCACCTCGCAGGGGCGCCCGCACCACACGACGATTCGGTCAACGCTCTACACGATCACCCGGCCGTGCTGGCGGAACGCCGAGTGTCCCCACGACCGCGATCCCGACGAGTGCGAGTATACCCAGTCGGAGCAGATGAGCTCGTGCCCGTCGGCCCGCTCCCCCCACGACGTTCGGAGCGGACGCGTCACCGCGTACCGACGACAGGATGTCCCCCGCCGCGTCGTCTCCGACCGCCTCGACGCGAGCGAGGGCGTTCTCGACAAACACTATGACCGCCGTAGCGAGCGTGAAAAGGCCGAACAGCGCCGCGACTACCTTCCCGACATCTAATCATGAACCACGAAACCAGACCCAGTTTAAGTAGCCGAGAAGCGCCTTCCGACAGGGCCCACGTCTCCGAACGAAGTGAGTAGCGCAGCCCATCGGAGTCGAAGCAGGGAGCAAATCGGAGAGTCGCGACCGTGGTTCGAATCCTCCCGGGCATATCCCGAAGACACTCATCCTGTAGCGGTACGGAAACCCACGGGGAGACCCGCTTATCCCTCACGCACTCCGGAATCACTCTCGGTGTCTCGGGCGATTGCTGGCCCAGGTCGTCCGGCGAGTACGAACGCTGCGGTGCGTCCCCGAGCGTCGACGTCTCGCCGTCGAGCAGCGCCCGGTCGTGTCACCGTCCGGTAGTCGGGGAGTAACTGGGGCTGGCGGCCTTTTTGCGACTCACTCCGCGGCGGTTGATAAGCCCGCCCGGTACTCAGAGCGTTCGGAGTGTCATACTTCATCGTTAGTTAGCGGCGCTCTCAGGCGCTTGCTCGTGAGTCAGTGTGTCACGGAAGATGGGTTTTCGCTCCCGAATCCCCCATCGCATTTATTAACCTGTCCGGACTACGGACTACCTAAGAACACGTTACCGTAGGATACCGGAGAATGGTCGAGGGGCACCGAAACGCCCTCACCCGTCTGTAACGATTCAGACGGCATAAAGACTCCGCGTGGACTGCCCATGCGTGTTCCGAACCACATTAACAATGTCCAAACGCACACTCTCACTCGACTTCGATGTCGACGAACGCGGTGTCTCCCCAGTCATTGGGGTCATCCTGATGGTCGCTATCACCGTGATTCTCGCGGCCGTCATCGGCGCGTTCGTCCTCAACCTCGGCAGCAACCTCGGAAGTACTGGTCCCAACGCACAACTCTCTGCGAGTTGTGCTCCTTCTTCGGATGGAGTCACTATCTCTCACAAGGGCGGTGACCCTATCAAAGTCGATGAGGTCACGCTTCAGTCGCCCAGCAGTAATGCGGACTTCAGCCCATCGAGCCCGTTCTCGGTTGGTGACAAAACGACGATAGTCTCTAGCGGTGATGTTAGTTCGGGAGACACGGTTACTGTAACGCTCGTCCACAACCCTTCGGAATCCATCCTCATCGACACCGAGGTCAACTGCTAAGATGAAACTCAATTTCGACCTTAACACCGACGAACGTGGTGTCTCCCCGGTTATCGGGGTCATCCTGATGGTCGCTATCACCGTGATTCTCGCGGCCGTCATCGGCGCGTTCGTCCTCAACCTCGGTAGCAACCTTGGACAGACTGGCCCAAGCACGCAACTTTCCGTCTCCGACGCTTCTGACAATTTCGATAGCAGTAACACGCTTGCCGAAATTCAGCACAAGGGCGGTGACCAACTCAAAGCCAGCGACCTCAAAGTCGTTGTCACGCCCCCCGGAGAAAGTGCCGTAAATATCGATCCTGTCTCAGCAGGCGCATCCAGTAATCTGAAAGTTGTACAGACGGCTGGCGGATCAACCACTGCTAGCTCACTCTCAGTGGGCGGAAGCTGGTACATCGTCGCAACTGGCGGGAGCTACCCGACATCCGGCGAGTACAATATCCAAGTCGTCCACAAGCCGTCGCAGTCCATCCTCATCGACACGGACGTCACGATTAACTAAACGACAGTCCCGTCTCGGCACTCCATTTTTCTGACGCACTACGCTCGCCAGCGAGATCCACTAGTCCCTCGTACGTGGCGTAGTACTACGCAGCCCTCGTCGATTCGTTCGAATAGGCTGCACTACTCGTCTAAGTCGCCGTCGCGCGAGGGTGCCGAATTTCTCGTTTCCGCGTCGCTGGTGCTATGCTCGGCCTTCGTATTGGGCGTCGGCAGAGGTGTTGTTGCGGTTGAAGGAGGTGACGGTGGCGCGGATGGCGTCGCCTTCGTCGACGGCGTCGGGGACGTCGTGGACGAAGAGGACGAAGCCTTGGACTTTGCCGACGGCGACGCGTTCGCCGGAGTGGTGGTCGGTGAACTCGGTGACGCCGAGGTCGTAGGTCTGGCCGAGGTCGACGGGGGCGTCGCGTTTCTGGGCGGCGTCGTGGGCGTTCTTGGAGGCGCGTCTGTCGGCGGTGCGGCGTCGCCAGAGGACGGCGGCGAGGAGGATGACGAGGAGGGTGGCGATGCCGATGCCGACGAGCTGGTAGTCCATACGGTGGGTGTCTCGCGGGGCGTAGTTAAGCGTTCCAGCCGTCGGTCACTCTTCGGTCTCGGTGTTGTCGTTGTCGGTGTCGGTGCGGGTGGCGGCCGGGGGGCGGCGGGTGGTGTCGTCGGCGTCTTTCCATTCGTCCATGCCGGCGGGGTCGAGGTGGACGTGGGCGTCGGCGACGGCGGGGTGGGCGAGGACGTTTCGTCTGACGTCGGTTTCGATGTCGTGGGCGTCGGCGAGGGTGTGGTCGGCGTCGATTTCGGCGTGGAATTCGACTTCGATGACGGGGCCGGTGTAGTAGGCGGTGAAGTCGTGGACGCCGTGGACGTCGGGGTGGTCGGTGACGCGGTCTCTGATGGCGGTCTGGACGTCGTCGGGCGGGGCGCTGGCGGAGAGTTGGGCGACGTTCTCGCGGCAGAGGCGGCCGCCTTCGTAGACGACGAGGAGGCTGACGAGGCCGCCGGCGATGGGGTCGAAGACGGGGTAGCCGAAGGCCATGCCGACGACGCCGACGAGCGCGGCGGTAGTCGTGTAGATGTCGTTGAGGTTGTCGCGGACGAGGGCGTCGAGGCTGGTGGATTGGGCTTTCTCGTTGGCGCGCTTGGTGTACCAGGCGGTGGCGGCCTTGATGGCGAGAGCAATGAGAAGACCGACGACGAGCATCGGGGTGTAGGTGGCCTCGCTGCCGTGCTGGAGGGCGAGGACGGAGTCGTAGAGGAGGTTGAGGCCGAGGAAGACGAGGACGATGCCGACGAAGAGCGCGGAGAGGGATTCGAAGCGGTCGTGGCCGTGCGGGTGGGTGGCGTCGGGGCCTTCGTAGGCGAGGCGGCCCCAGACGAGGACGACGGCGCTCGCGAGGAGGTCGGCGATGGAGTGGGCGGCGTCGGCGAGGAGGGCGAGGCTTCCGGTCGCGAGGCCGAGGCCGCCTTCCACGACGAGTTTGGCGACGTTCGACGCGACGTTCGCCCAGGACGCCCGCCGGAACATCGCCCGGTCGTCTGCCATACCCGAGAATTAGACTGAATCGAATTAAGGTCTGTGGTTCCCGTGACTTCGGCCCGCCGGCCGCCCCGGTTAGATACTTCGGCTCAGACTCGCATACAACCCGATTCACTCAGGTTTCGACGTGAATACTCTGACTTTTTGAGCCGTAACTTCCGTGAACCGCGGTCACATAGCTATCGATATATGGAACGAATCGGGTACGTCGTGCTCTCGGCGTTCGCGTTCGTCGCCGTCGCCGTCGGCGCGTTGACGACCGCGCTCCCGCTCGGGGAGTTCCTCGTGACGAGCGCGGCCGAGACCGCCAGCGCGTTCGCGGGGATGGTGTGGATTACGTGGTGGGCGCTCGTCGTCGGGTTCGCCATCGCCGGCGGCGTCGAAGCCTGGGTGTCGAGCGACGCCATCAGCCAGCACCTGGAGGGCGAGGGCGTCCGCGAGCTCGCCCTCGGGACGTTCTTCGGCTTCGTCTCCTCGTCCTGTAGCTACTCCGCGATCGCCACCGCGAAGAACCTCTTCAAGAAGGGCGCGAGCGCCCCCGCGAGCCTCGGCGCGTTCATGTTCGCTTCCACGAACCTCGTCATCGAGATCGGCTTCGTCATCTGGTTACTTCTGGGGTGGCAGTTCGTCGTCGCCGACTTCCTCGGCGGCCTCGTCCTCATCGCCCTCCTCGCGCTCGCCTTCCGCTACCTCGTCCCCGACGAGGTCGTCGAGCAGGCGCGCGAGAACGTCGAGGACGCCGGCACCGCCACCGACCCGAACTGCGGGATGGACGTCGATGTCGAAGAGACCGACTACACGAAGGAGGTCGACGGGACGACCTACTACTTCTGCTCGAAGTCCTGCATGGAGGGCTGGAGCCCCGAGGACGCGAACACGACCATTCGCGAGCAGGTGACGACGCTCAGCGGCTGGCGCGCGCTCGCGAACAAGCAGTGGAAGGAGTGGGATATGCTCTGGGACGAGATCCTCATCGGCTTCGTCTTCGCCAGCATCCTCACCGGCTTCGTCCCCGACTCGGTCTGGACGAGCCTCTTCGGCGAACCCGTCTTCGGCCTCCCCGTCTACCTCGTCTGGACCGCGATTCTCGGCGCGCTCGTCGGCATCCTGACCTTCGTCTGCTCCGTCGGAAACGTCCCCTTCGGCGCGCTCCTCTTCACCGAGGGCCTCCCCTTCGGCGGCGTGCTCTCCTACATCTACGCCGACCTCATCATCCCCCCAATCATGCAGGCCTACCGCGAGTACTACGGCCTCCACTTTGCCGGCATCCTCTCCGGCCTCATCTTCGCCGCCGCCGTCGTCACCGGCATCCTCATGCACGTCGTCTTCGCCGCCGCCGGCCTCATCCCGCCCGTCAGCCAGGTCCACGTCGCCGAGTTCTCCATCGAACTCAACTACAAGGCCGCGCTCAACGTCTTCGCCACCGCCCTCTTCCTCGTCCTCTACTACCTCCACAAGACCGACGCCAGCGACGACGACGGCGGCCACGGCCACGACGACCACAGCCACACCGCCTGAGAAACGCGCTCTTTCTTCAGCCGGCGAGGTGCACGCGGTTCGGAGCGACCAGCGTTCGCGTGAGTGAGGCGGGACGCTTTGCGTCCCGCTGACCGTACGGGCGACTTGTGTGTCGCCCGTCCAACGAAGCGAACGCGAGCAAGGAGGAGCGAAGCTCCGACTGAGGGAGTGAGAACCGCGAGAGAGCGAACGGTGGCGAGAACTCTGTTCTCGCTCGCAACCGGAACGCGCAGCGTCCCGGTGACGGCGACCCACGGGGGCCGTGAGCTATGCGATTCGGCGACGCGTCAGCCGTCGAAGTGTTCGGCCCAGAGCGGCTCTTCGCGGTAGCGGTCGCCGCGGTCGGGGAGCGGGACGACGACGGTGTCTGTTTCGTGGAGGACGCCGCGTTCGGTGAGGCGGTGGACGGCGGCGAGCGCGCCGCCGCTCGACGGGCCGACGAGGAAGCGCCCGTCGACGCGGAGGTGGTCGCGGACCGTCTCCGCCGCCCACTGCCCGGCGTGGGCGATGCCGACTTCCTCGCCCGCGTGGGCGTCTCTGAGCGCGCGGGCTTCCCGGTAGGCGTCCGCGGTCTCGACGGGAAAGAGGCCGTCGAGCCGTGATTCGTCGAGGACGGCGGGTTCGTGGAAGCGCGCGCCGCGCGTGTACTTCAGGCCGTCGATGCCGTGGGCGGGCTCCTCGGGCTGGTACCCCCAGCTATCGACGCCGCGCGGGCCGAGCGCCGCCGCGACCCCGGTCACGGTCCCGCCGGTTCCCGCCCCCGCGACGAAGTGCGTCACCTCGCCGTTCGTCTGCCGCCAGAGTTCGACGCCAGTGGTCCCCGCGTGGACGCCGGGGTTCGCGGGGTTCGAATACTGGTCCGGGCGCACGTACTCGTCGGGATGCTCCTCCAGAAGTTCCTCGGCGCGCGCGAGCATCGCCTCGTAGTCCGCGGCCTCGCGGACGCGCGCGCCGGCGTCGCGGACGGCGGCGGCCTTCGTCGCCGACGCCGTCGCCGGCATCACCACTTCGACGTCGTAGCCTCGGCTCGCACCGATGCGCGCGAGCGCCGTCCCCGTGTTCCCCGAGGACGCCGCGAGCACGGTCTTCCCGTCGACCGTCCCGTTCGCTTCCGCGGCGTCGAGCATCGACTTCGCGATGCGCGTCTTCACGCTCCCGCCGCCGAACGGCTCGCCGAGCGCGTTGAACCACTCGGCCTTCCCGAGCACGCGCGGCGGCACGTCGACGTCGAGTTCCAGCAGGGGCGTTCGACCGACGGTCGACTCGTTCATTCTCCCGTCGTTCTACTCGCGGACTCCCAGTAAAACACCCGGCCGGCGAGCCACCCGCCGGGGCGGGCCGCATCCCGAGCCGGCTAGTCGTCCCGGTAGAGGCGGTCACCGGCGGCCACGAGCGCCGACTTGTCGATGTCGAGCAGATAGGGAAGATCGTGTTCCTCGAGGAGCGTCCGGCCGAGTTGGAAGGAGAGCGAGTATCCGAGTCCGAACGGGTAGCCGCTGTCCTTCGGTTCGACGTAGAGCGTTCCCCCGTCTTCGCTGTCGCGGTCGAGTTCCTCCGCTCTGATCCGGTCCCAGTACTCGGCGACGGTCTCCGGGTTATACCGCGTCCACCACGGTGACTGATACTCGGGGACGAGTTGTTTCGCGGCGTGCTGGGTGACGGCCTCCTCAACGACGTACTCCCACTTCGTCTCGCTCTCGCGGCCGCGTCGTTCGAACCCCCAGACGTGCGCGTACTCGTGAGCGGTCGTGGATTTGAGAGAGGCCTGCCAGTTCGGCGCGGCCGTGTTGAACTCGATTTCGATCCGGTTCGGGTAGCTCGCGAACCCGTACGCTCCGTCCAGAATATCGACGATGTCGTCGTCTCCAGCCCACCCGATTTCGACGACGACGTCCGTCTCTGTCGGGAACCGTGCTTCTGCCGCGGCTAGCGAGCGTTCGATAATCCCTCTCGCTTCCCGGAACTCCGCCGTCGTCGGTGAGAGACGATCCGCCATACCAACGATACGGGGTGTTCGATATATAGTCTCGGCTCCGTCGGAGTCCGCTTGGTGATTTGACGTCGGGTTCGCCGTTCGCTCGGGACTGAGGGGCGCGACGTCGACTCCCTAGTCGAGTGCGGCGGCGAGCTTCTGGACGGGCGTGTCGACGTCGTCGACGAGGTCTTCCAGTTGGGTGCGACAGGACGTTCCGGGTGCGACGACCTCTTCCGTACTGCTCTCGGCGACCTGGTCGAAGAGCATGTTCCCGATGGCCCGGCTCATGGAGTAGTGTTCGGCCTCGTAGCCGAAGGAGCCGGACATCCCACAGCACGTGGAGTCGAGGGCGTCGACGTCGTAGCCGGCGCGCCGGAGGACGCCGACGGCGTGGTGGTCTTTCTTCGTCGCTTTCTGGTGGCAGTGGCCGTGGTAGGCCATCGACCCCTCGCCGACGGCGTCGAGGCCGTCGTCGAGGCGGAAGGTGTCGAGGTACTCCATGACGCCGTAGGTGCGGTCGGCGACGGCGTGCATCGCGTCCGTGTCGAGGAGGTCGCGATAGTCGCTCTGGACCATCACGGCGTCGCTGGGTTCGACGAGGACGACGTCGCGGCCGTCGCGGACGTGCGGGTGGAGGTCGCGGACGACGTCGGCCGCGGTGTTCCGCGCCTTGTCGAGGAAGCCCTTCGAGTGCGCGGGCCGCCCCGTGTCGGTGACGTCGGCGAGCTCGACGTGGACGCCCGCGGCTTCGAGGACTTTCACTGCCGCTTTCCCGTTCTCGGGGTGGATGTAGTTCGTGAAGGTGTCCGCGAGGAAGACGACGGAGCGCTCCGCGTCGCGCTCGCTCACCCGCGCGCCGCCGCGCGCCGCGAACCAGTCGTGGAACGTCTCCCGCCGGAACTCGGGGAGGTCGCGTTCGGCCGCGATACCCACGGTCGCTTCGGCGACCCTGCCCGCGCCGGGGACGTAGTTCGCGAGGTTGGAGAGCGGTGCGACCCGGCTCGCGACGCCGGCGAGCGCGTCGATGTTCGCGAAGAGTTTGTCGCGGAGGCTCGCGCCCTCGCGCTCGTGGTGGTCGTGTTCGAGCTCGACCTTCATCTTCGCCATGTCGACCTCGCTCGGGCAGTCCCGGCTACACCCCTTGCAGCCGACGCAGAGGTCCATCACTTCGCGGAGGAACTCGTCGTCGGCGTCGCCGTCGAGCTCGCCGCTCATCGCGTCCCGCAGGAGGTTCGCGCGGCCGCGGGTGCTCTGAATCTCCTCGCCGCTCGCGCGGTACGTCGGGCACATCACGCCGCCCGTGGTGTCCTGGTCGCCGCGGCAGCCCGCACAGCCGTGACAGAGCTCGACCATCCCCTCGAAGCCGTTCTCGTTCCGCCACTGGAGCTCCGGCTCGAACCCCGGGTCGAACTCGTACTCCGTGCCGTAGCGGAGGTTCTCGGTCATCTTCGCGTCGCCGCAGACGTTCCCGGGGTTGAGGAGCCAGTCCGGGTCGAACGCGGTCTTCAAATCGCGGAAGGCCTGCCAGAGCTCGTCGCCGTAGAGCTTCCGGTTCCACTGGGTCCGCGCGCGCCCGTCGCCGTGCTCGCCGGAGACGCTCCCGCCGTATTTGACGACGAGGTCGGTGACGTCGTCGGCGATGCCTTCGAACTGCTCGATGCCCGTCTCGCTCTTCAGGTTCACGAGCGGGCGGATGTGGAGGACGCCCGGGCCGGCGTGCGCGTAGAACGACGCCGACGTCCCGTGGTCCGCGAGGACGTCCTGGAACGCCGCGACGTACTCCGGGAGGTGTTCCGGCGGAATCGCGGTGTCCTCGATGAAGGAGATGTGCTTCTCGTCGCTCGTCCGCCCGAGGAGGATGGGGAGCCCGGACTTCCGGAGCTTCCAGAACCGCGTGCGCTCGGCCTCGTCGTACGCCTCCAGCGCCTCGTCCGCGAACACCGGCGCGTCCGCCGTGACGGGGTCGTCGCCCGCGTCACCCGTCGGCGTCACCGACGGACACCGGTCCCGCAGGAGGCCCGCCACCTTCGCCACGCCGTCCTCGTCCGACTCCGCGTAGAACTCGACGAGGAGGACCGCGCCCGCGTCGCCCGGCAGCATCTCCACCAGCTCGCCGAACTCCTCGGTTTCTCCCGCGAGGTCGAGGAGCGTGTCGTCCACCAGCTCCACCGCGGCCGGGTCGTGTTCGAGGATGGGCGCGACGTCCTCCATCGCCGTCACGAGGTCCGAGTAGGTGAGGAGCGCCATCGACTTCGTCGCCGGGATGGGCTCCAACCCCACGCGCGCCTTCGTCACCGTCGCCAGCGTCCCCTCCGACCCCGCGAGGAGGCGCGCGAGATTCACCGTTCCCTCCTCGGTCGCGCCGTCGCCGCGCGCCTCGCGCACTAGCACGTCGAGGTTGTAGCCGGAGACGTTCCGCTTCAGGTTCGGATACTTCTCCTCGACTTCGTCCGATTCCTCGTCGATGATGCGGAGGACTTCGGCGTACACTCGCTCTTCGATGTCGCCGTCCGCGTCGGCGTTCTCCCGGAGCGTCTCGATTTCGGTTTCGCCGAACGTCGTCACGGTGCCGTCGGCGAGCACGGCTTCGACCTCCTCGATGTAGGCGTCCGTCTTCCCGTACTTCAGGGAGTGTGCGCCCGTCGAGTTGTTCCCGATAGCGCCGCCGAGCACGGAGCGGTCGCCCGCCGCCGGGTCCGGCGCGAACTTCAGGCCGTGGGGCCGTAGCCGCTCGTTCAGTCGCGCGAGCTTTACGCCCGCCTGCGCCACCGCCTCCCGGCCCTCGGGGTCGATGTCCTCGACGCCCGTCATGTGCTTCGAGAGGTCGAGGACGACCGCCTCGTTCACGGCCTGCCCGGCGAGGCTCGTCCCGCCGCCGCGCGGGAGCACGGGAATCTCGTGGTCCGCGCAGTAGGAGACGACGGCCGCGACGTCCGCGGTGTGCTTCGGGAAGACCACGCCGACCGGGACGGCGCGGTACGCGCTCGCGTCCGTCGCGTAGAGCTCGCGGCTGTACTCGTCGAACCGGACCTCGCCGTTGACGCGCGCCTCCAGGGCCTCCACGAGCGCCGGACGGTCGACGTCCCCGCCGACGTAGTCGTACTCCGCTCCCGGGTCCGCCGCCGGGTCGGACTCGTTCACTGCCATACTCGATGGGCGCGCGCCGCGAAGTAAATACCACCGCTCCCTTACAGAACCGCCGCGCGCCCGGAAGCCGAGGAACTAACCCGGAGGCCGCACAACGAAGCTCCATGTCAACAACGACCACGGGGGCGTTCGCGGACGCGCTCGCCCCGCTCAACGGCCGCGTGGAACGCGTTCCCGCCGCCGAAGTGGCAGAGACCATCGACGCGGCCGCCGTCGCCCCCGCCGTCGGCGTGCCGCTCGACATCGACGGCGTCTCCCTCCCCGACTCGGTCGCGACCGACTTCAGCGCCGACGGCGTCGAGAGCGCCGCGACGGGCGTGACGCCGGCGGCGCTCGGCGTCGCCGAGTACGGCAGCCTCCTCCTCGAACACGCGCCCGCCGGCGCGGAGCCCGCCCAGCTCTACCCGAGCACGCACGTCGCCGTCCTCAGGGAGAGCGACCTCTACCCCGACCTCGAGTCCGCGTGGAGCGAGGTGGCCGCCGCGTTCGACGCCGGCCGCGACGACGCCGTGCTCGCCACCGGCTCCTCCGCCACCGCCGACATGGGCGAACTCGTCCGCGGCGTCCACGGCCCCCGGGAGGTAATCGTCGTCCTCGTGGAGGACCGCTAGATGTCCAGCGACCGCCAGCGGAAAGCGGCGAAAATCCGCGAGGTGATGCGCGAGGAGGGCGACGCCGTCCGCGAGAGCGCCGGCCACCACAACGAGATGCGAAAGGACGCCGTCGCGCGCCTCGACGACTACGAGGACCTCAGAGACCGCGCGCGAGCCATCAAGGAAGACGCCATCGAACGCCTCCCCGAACTCGTCGACGAGCTCACCGACAGCGTCGAAGCGAACGGCGGGCACGTCTACCTCGCCGAGGACGCCGCGGACGCGAACGACTACATCACGAGCGTCTGCGCCGACGCCGACACCGTCGTGAAGTCGAAGTCGATGACTTCCGAGGAAGTCGACGTCAACGACGCCCTCCACGCCGACGGTCTCGACGTCTGGGAGACCGACCTCGGCGAACTCATCCTCCAGGTCGCCGACGACTCCCCCAGCCACCTCATCGGCCCCGCGATGCACTTTACTACTACCGAGATCGCCGACCTCTTCAACGACGTCTTCGACCCCGACGAACCCCTGGAGACGCCGGAGGAACTCACCGCGTTCGCCCGCGACCTCCTCTCCGAGAAGTTCGCGGAAGCGGACGTCGGGATGACGGGCGCGAACTTCCTCTGCGCCGACTCCGGCTCGATGGCGCTCGTGACGAGCGAGGGGAACGCCCGGAAGACCGTGCAGGCGACGGACACCCATATCGCGCTCGCCGGCGTCGAGAAGATCGTCCCCAGCATAGAGGAGCTTTACCCGTTCGTCGAACTCCTCGCGAAATCCGGCACCGGCCAAGACCTCACCTCCTACGTCACGATGCTCTCCCCGCCCGTCGACTCCCCCAGCCAAGGCGTCGACGGCCCGATGACCGCGGCGTCCGCCGACGACCGCGATTTTCACCTCGTCCTCCTCGACAACGGCCGGATGGACATGCGCGACGACGACCACCTGAAGGAGACGCTCTACTGCATCCGGTGTTCGGCGTGCTCGAACGCCTGCGCGAACTTCCAGCACGTCGGCGGCCACGCCTTCGGCGGCGAGACCTACTCTGGAGGTATTGGCACCGGCTGGGAGGCCGGCGTCCACGGCCTCGACTCGGCGGGCGAGTTCTCCGACTTCTGCACCGGCTGCTCGCGGTGCACGACCGCCTGTCCCGTCGAAATCGACATCCCGTGGATCAACGAGGTCGTCCGCGACCGCGTGAACCACCAGGGCAGAGAGGAGGGCTTCGACTTCCTCGTCGACGGCCTCTCACCCGACGCCGAGCCCGGCCGCCTCGACGTCGAGAAACGCTTGTTCGGGAACGTCGGCCTGCTCGCGGACGCCGGCAGCGCCACCGCGCCGCTCTCGAACCTCGTCGCCTCGTTCGGGCCGGCGCGCGACCTCATGGAGCGAGTAACAGGAATCGACGCGCGCCGCGACCTCCCCGAGTGGCAGCGCGAGACGCTCCAGGACTGGTTCGCGAGACGCGGCGGCTCGACGGTCGACGAAGCCGCCGCGTCCCGCTCCGCCGTCCTCTACCCCGACGTCTACACCGACCACGTCCAGGTCGAGCGCGGGAAAGCCGCCGTCCGCGTCCTCGAAGCCCTCGACGTCCACGTCACGATTCCCGACCTCCCCGAGTCCGGGCGCGCCCCGCTGAGCCAGGGGATGATCGACACCGCCGACGACCGCGCGAGCGCCGTCTACGGCGGCCTCGCAGAACACCTCGACGCCGGGCGGGACGTCGTCGTCATCGAACCCAGCGACCTCGCGATGTTCCGCGAGGACTACGAGCACTTCCTCCCGGACGCCTCCTTCGAGCGCCTCAGCGAGAACGCCTACGAGGTCTTCGAGTACGTCTACGGCCGGCTCGACGAAGGCGCGACCCTCGACGCTCTTCGGGCTGGACACGAACGCCTCGCCTACCACGCCCACTGCCAGCAGCGCACCCTCGACCTCGCCCCCTACACCGAATCCGTGCTCGAACGCCTCGGCTACGACCTCCTCACGACCGACGTCGAATGCTGCGGGATGGCCGGGAGCTTCGGCTACAAATCCGAATACTACGAACTCTCCATGGACGTCGGCGAGGACGTGAGAGAACAACTCTCCACCACCGACGCCGCGGACCGCCGCGTCGTCGCCTCCGGCACGTCGTGTCTCGAACAGCTCTCCGACCTCCTCCGTAAGCCGACCCGACACCCGATCGAAGTCGTCGACCCGCGCCGGTAACTACGTCCAGAGGCGCTCGTCGAACGCCGCTTCCACGGTCGCGTTCCCGGCCGCGCGACCGGACTCCGCGCGGTACTCGCCGGGGTCGACGCCGCCGCGTTTGATCGTGTTGAGCGCTTCGATCAGTCCCCCAGCGCCGCGTTCGAGGCGGAACCAGCCGGTGGTGACGCGCCCGCTGTCGTTCACGCGGAGCATGAACGGACCGTCGTTCCCGCTCGCGGCGGCGTCGACGCCGCTGCGGGCGAGCGTGGCGTTCCCGGACTCGACGTACGCGTATGCGACAGTCGCGTTCACGTCCGGCGTGAGGCCGCTCGCGTCGACTCGCGCGTCCGCGAACCGGACGAGGAGGAGCGGCCCGTCGGTCTCGCGGACTGCGTCCGCTCGCCGCACGGTCGCGCCGCGCGCTTCGAGGCGCTCTGCGGCCGCGGTCGCAGTCGCGTTGCGGAGGACCGGGTCACCGCCGGTCGCGACGACCGTGACCGTTCGGTCCGCGACGTCGGGAACGCCGGCGTTCGCCGACGAGGCCGTCGACCCGGCCGGTGCGGTGAACGTGTAGTATTCGCCCGAGACGGCGGGGCTGTACGCGATTGCCGCGGGCGTGAGGCACGCCGCGGCGACGACGACCGCGACGGAGAGGAGGGCCTTGCGCTGCATGGGATTCAGCGCGAGACGCCCCCGCCACCCTCGTTCGTCGGGGTCGCGGGCCGCGGACGCGTAGGTGACGAGGAGCGTGACCGCGCCCGTGCCGGCCGCGAGGACGTGCCGCGGGTCGGTGAACGCGTCGACGTACCGCGACACCGCTGCGAGGACGGCGAGGAGGCCGAGCGCGCCGAGGAGGCGCTTCAGCGTCGCGAACAGTCCGGATCTCCGCTCTTCCGCGCCGACGAACACGACCATCGGTTCCTCAGGAGGCGCGTACACGGACATCTCGCGGCCGCGCGACGAGTACTCGGTGTCCGCGACTCGAACGAGGTCCGCGTCCCGGAGCTTCTCCAAGTGGTACATCGCGTTCTGGACGGAGGTGTCGGCGCGCTCGGCGAGCGCCGACGGCGTCCCCGTCTCGCGGTGGACTTCCGCGAGAATTGTCCGCGTGGTCTCCGCGGAGAGCGCGTCGAACACGGCGTCCGCGTCCTCGTCACCGACGTCCAGCACGCGGAGCGCGCCGTCCTGGTCGCTCGACGGCTCGACGTCCCGGTCGCGAGAGGGTAGCAGCGACATCACGTCGACTCGACCGAGGAGACAGAGACAGTTAGGGGTTCGCCAGGGTTCGACCGCGATTGAACAGAGACACGCGCCGCCCGCCGCCCGCCGCGCCACGATTCGTCCCGGCTGCCGCCGACTCCTCCGTACCGACTCCGTCGAAACGGACGTCTGCGTCGCCGGGGCGGGCCCGGACGGCGACCACATCCGCGTCGCCACCCACTCCTTCACCGGCCCCCGGGTCGTCGACGCACCGACGAACCTACTTACCGCGCCGCCGCCAACCGCGACGTATGGACGACGCAGTGATCGAGACGCTCCCGCCCGCGGAGGCGTTCGCGCTCGTCGGCGACGAGACGCGATTCGCCATCCTCGAAGCGCTCGCCGAGGCGGACGCGTCCGTCGCGTTCACCGAGTTGCGAGAGCGCGTCGGCGTCCGCGACTCCGGCCAGTTCAACTACCACCTCCGGAAGCTCGACGGTCGCTTCGTCGCGAAAGACGACGGCTACCGCCTCACGCCCGCCGGCCGCCGCCTCGTCGGTGCCGTCCTCTCCGGGGGGTTCACCGCCGAATTCGACGCCGACCCCATCCCGCTCGACGCCGGCTGCCCGCGCTGCGATACGGCTCTCGCCGTTCGCTTCGAGGAGTCCCGCGTCTTCGTCGTCTGCGACGACTGCGACTACCACGTCGTCCACGTCGACGTCCCACCCGCCGTCGTCGAGGACTACGAACGCGATGCCGTCCCCGGCGTCGTCGACCGCTGGATCAAGCGCTTCGTCACCTCCCTCGACTACGGCATCTGTCCGTTCTGCGACGGGCGAATCGACCGGTCGGTTCCCGTCCGCGGCGACCCCGACGCCCCCGGCTGGGTCGCCGAGTACGACTACCCCGCCGGCGTCAGGGACGCCTGTCGCCGCTGTGGGTTCGACGCGACCTCCGGCGTTCCCGTCCAGCTCCTCCACCGTCCCGCCGTCGTCGCCTTCTACCACGACCACGGCGTCGACCTCCGCGAGCAGCCGCTCTGGGCGTTCGACTTCGAAGACGACTCGACGGCCCGCGTCACCGCCCGCGACCCCCTCCGGCTCGCCGTCGACTACCACGCCGACGGCGACACGCTCACCCTCACCCTCGACGCCGACCTCACCGTCCTCGACAGCCGAGTCGCGTAGTCGCTACTCCTCGGGAATCGCGCCCGCGTCGCGGAGCGCCCCCAACTCCTCGTCGCCGTAGCCGTACTCGCGGAGGACTTCCTCCGTGTGCTCGCCGAGGAGCGGCGGGTGGCGGTACGCCTTTACTTGTGAGTGGGAGAACTTCATCGGGCTCCCGGGCACGGTGATGGAGCCGGCGGTCGGGTGGTCGATATCCCACGCCATCTCCCGCGCCTCGACCTGCGGGCTCGCGAAGACTTCCTCCATATCTTTCACGTCGCTCGCCGGGACGCCGTGCTCTTCGAAGCGCGCGAGCAGGGCGGCCGTCGACTCCCCGCCGAGCTCCGCGCTCAGGACGGCGTCGAGCTCGTCGCGGTTCGTGATGCGTTTCGTGTTCGTCGCGAACCGCTCGTCCTCGGCGAGACCGGGGCGGTCGATGGCGTCGCAGAACTTCGGCCAGAGGTTCTCCGACGCACAGGCGACGACGACGTAGCCGTCCGCCGTCTCGAACGCCTGATACGGCGCGAGGTTCGGATGCTTGCTCCCCATCCGCCCCGGCGGGCTCCCGCTCGCGAAGTAGTTCGCCGCCTGATACGACATGAGCGCGGCCTGCCCGTCGAGCAGGCTCACGTCCACCTTCTGCCCGACGCCGTCGCCGAGCTCGCGCTCGAAGAGCGCCGCGAGCACACCCTGCGTCGCGTACATCGACGCCGTGATGTCCGCGATGGCGACGCCGACGCGCACCGGCGCGCCGTCCTCCTCGCCCGTAATCGACATCATCCCGCCCTCCGCCTGCATCATCAGGTCGTACGCCGGCTCGTCGCGCTTCGGCCCCCACTCACCGTACCCGGAGAGTTTCGCGTACACGAGTCCGGGGTTCTCCTCGCGGAGGTCCTCGTAGCCGATCCCCCACGACTCCATCGTCCCCACGCGGAAGTTCTCCACGAGGACGTCCGCTTCCGCCGCCAGGTCCGCGAACGCCGCCTTCCCCTCGTCCGTCTTCAGGTTCAGCTCCACGGAGCGCTTGTTCCGGTTCACGCTCGCGTAGTAGGCGGCCTCGCCGCTCTCGCCGTACGTCGGCGGATGCCACCCACGCGTCTGGTCGCCCACCTCCGGGCGCTCGACCTTGATTACTTCCGCGCCGAGGTCGCCGAGCTGCATCGTGCAGAACGGCCCGACGAGCACGCGGCTCGCGTCCAGAACCGTGATTCCGTCGAGCGGCCCGGTGTCGCCGTCCGGCCGTCGCGCTTCGCCCGTCATCGCTCCGTCCTCCGCGGCGTCGGTCCGTGCATACTCGGAGATGCGACCCCCGCTCCCCTAAATCGTCCTATAGCCAGTCGGTCGGGAGGACGGCGAGGACGCCGGCGGCGAGGCCGGCGACGATGAGCAGGCGGACGACGGTGCCGACGAACGCGGCGGCGGCGAACTCCACGGGGTCGTCGTGGCCGACGGAGAACGCGTATATCGCCGCCGTGTCGGGCGCGCCCGGTATCGAGAGCGTCGTCACGAGCCCGAGCACGCCGTACCTGCGGACGACGCCGCCGATAGCGGCTTCGACGGCGACGACCGGACCGAAGCGGAACCGGCCGGTGATGGCGGCGAACCGGTTCGTACTCGCCGCGCGCCGCGAGACCTTGAGCGCGACGACGCCCCCGGCGGCCTTCCCGGCCGACGCGACGACGACGAGCACCGCGAGGTCGCCCCAGCCCGGCAGTCCGAGGTTGATCGGCGCGAGGAGCACGAGCTCGCTCGGCAGCGGGAGCGCGACCGCACAGAGAAAGGAGAAGACGAAGACGACGAGGAGTCCGAGCGGCCCGCTCGCCGACCGGACGAGGGCGTCGAGGGCGGAGAGGCCTTCCACGGGCACTGACAGGCGGTTAGGCGACCACCAGCCTAAACGCTACGGCTCCCCGTCGAGGAACCGCCGCGCCGCGTCCGCGAGCACCGCGCGCGCCGTCTCTACCTCCGGCCAGTGGACGTGCTCGTTCGGGTAGTGCGCGACGTCGATGCTCCCGGGACCGAAGATGACGGTCGGAATCCCCGCGTCGAGGTAGTGTCTGGAGTCCGCGCCGTACGTCGCCCCCGTCGGCGTCGCGTCGAGGTCGCGCGCCCGCATCGCCGCCTGCAGGCGCTCCACGACGCGCGCTCCTTCGTCCACTTCCGCGGCGGTGAACTGCACGCTGAACCGCTCGAAACGCGGCGGGTGCTCGCGCAGCCACTCGCGGTCCGCCGCGACCGATTCGAGGCGCTCCCGGAACTCGGCCTCCACTTCCTCGACGGTCTCGCCGGGCGCGACGCCGATGCGGACCTGCGCGGTCAGCGAGGCGGGGACGCTCGACGCCCACGACCCCGCGCGGACCGTGCCGAAATTCACCGGCCACTTCACGGGGTAGCCCTCGTAGAGCGGGTGCGTCACGCGCTCCTCGCGCTCGGCTTCGAGAGCCACGAAGGCCTCCCGGATGGCCTCGAAGTGCGGGAGGACGGATTCGCCGCGCCAGCGCGTCGCCGCGTGCGCCGACCGCCCCTCTAGTTCGAGCTCCATCATCGCGCTCCCCTCCGTCGCCGTCACGGGCCGGAGCTCCGTCGGCTCCGCGACGATACAGGCGTCGCGCTCGAAGCCCCACGGGCTCGCCTTCGCGGACTGCGCCGCGCCCAAGCCGCCTTCTTCCTCGCCCGCCACCGCCTCGACGACGACGCGGCCGTCGAGGTCGTCGCCGTGCGCGTCGTGCAGGGCCTTCGCCGCGAACACGCACGCCGTCAACCCCGCCTTCATGTCGGCCGCGCCGCGCGCGTAGAGGTCGTCGCCGTCCCACGTCGGCTCCCACGGGTCCGTCTCCCACTCCGCCTCCTCGACCGGCACGACGTCGAAGTGGCCGTTGAGCACGAGCGCCGGCCCGGCGTCCGGGTCGCCGAACTCCAGCACGCCCCCGACGCTCACCCGGTCGTCGAGGTCGAGCGTCTCCATCGGCGGGAACGCCGAATCCTGCGAGAGGACGTCCGGGTCCGGCTCCCACGTCGCCGTCTCGAACCCGAGGTCGTCCAGCGCCTCCGCGACGAACGCCGCCGCCTCGGCTTCCTCGCCGTCCGTCGACGGATACGCGAGCAGTCGCTCCGCGAACGTCCGCATCGCCGCATCGAGGTCCCCGTCCTCGTTCTCGTCGAAGGTCATACCCGATTCGTCGGCCCTCGCCGCCTTAGCGTTCCGGGATTGTCGTCACTCGCGGCGGCCGCCTCCGCGGACGCCACCCGTTAAGGCCTGCGCCGCGAACACACGGCCATGAGCTTCGACGAGGACGCGTGGCGGGACGCGCTCGAAGACCACCGCACCGCCAAGGACGACTACCTCCGCGACCACCCGCACTCCCCGCTCCCCCGCACGCTCGACGATTTCGACGGCCTCGACTACTACCCGCCCGACCCCGACTACCGATTCGAACTCTCCCTCGACGTCGACCCCGAGAAGGAGGACGTCGTCGTCGACACCACGCAGGGCGGCGAACGCCAGTACCGCTGCTGGGGAACCTTCACCTTCCGACTTAACGGTGCGGAGCGCACCCTCGCCGCCTACCGGAGCTCGCCCGGCGAGGACCGCCTCTGGGTGCCGTTCCGCGACGAGACGAACGGCGACACCACCTACGGCGCGGGCCGCTACCTCGACCTCGACGAAGACGACCGAATCGACCCCGACACCGAGACGTGGGTGGTCGACTTCAACCTCGCGTACAGCCCCTTCTGCGCGTACTCGGACGCCTACGAGTGCCCCATCGTCCCCCAGGAGAACCGCCTCGACACCCGCGTCGAAGCCGGCGAGCGCTACGACCCCGCCGACTTCGGGCACGAGTGACCCGTGACGGATGACGAGTAAAACCGTTAACCCCGCTCGCACGAACCAGTACGTATGAGTGGTCTCGACCTGGACGCCGTGCAGCTCGACCGGTACTCCAGACACATCATCATGGAGGACGTCGGGCCGGGCGGCCAGCGGGCGCTCCTCGACGCGGACGTGCTCGTGGTCGGCGCGGGCGGCCTCGGCGCGCCCGCCATCCAGTATCTCGCCGCCGCGGGCGTCGGCACGCTTCACGTCGTCGACGACGACGTCGTCGAGCGCTCCAACCTCCAGCGCCAGATCATCCACGGCGAGGACGACGTCGGCCGGCCGAAAGTCGAATCAGCGAGAGAATTCGTCGCCGACCTCAACCCCGACGTCGACGTCCACACCCACGAGACGCGCCTCACGAAGGAGAACGCCGACGCCGTCATCGGCGGCCGCGACGTCGTCGTGGACTGCGCGGACAACTTCCCGACGCGCTACCTCGTCAACGACTACTGCACCCTCAACGAAATCCCCTACAGCCACGGCGCGATCTACCGCTTCGAGGGGCAGGTGACGACCTTCCCCGGTCACGCGGAGTCGCCGTGCTACCGGTGTCTGTTCCCCGAAGCACCCCCGGAAGGCGTCGCGCCCGACTGCGCGACCGCGGGCGTCCTCGGCGTCCTCCCCGGCACAATCGGGTGCATTCAGGCGACCGAAGCGATGAAGCTCGCGATGGACGTCGGCGAGGTGTTGGAGGGCCGCCTCCTCTACTACGACGCCATGGACCTCTCCTTCCAGGAAGTCACGCTCGCGAAGAACCCGGAGTGTCCCGTCTGCGGCGACGACCCCGAAATCGATTCTGTCGCCGACGTCACGTACGCGGACGCCTGCGCGGTTCGCTCCTAACTAGCCGCTCATTCGGTCGAGCGCCGCCGCCGTCCCCTCGACGATGCCGGCGACGTGCCCTTTCTCCTCGTAGGTCGTCAGCGTCGCCTCCGGCACTCGGTCGGCGACGTACTCGCCGTGTGCGTACGGGACGTTTCCGTCCTCGACGCCGTGGTAGACGGCGACGGGGACGGTGATCGCGTCGAGGGAGAACCCCCAGTCCGAGGCGAGGAGCGCGTAGTCGCGCGCCACGCCCGCCGACCCGTCCGCGAACGCCTCCTGGGCGTCCGCGAGCACCGCCGCGCCGACCTCGCCCGCGAGGAGTCGCTGGTCGGGCTCCGGCGGGTCGCTCACCAGCGACTCGACGTCCTCCACCGCGGCGAGGCCGCGCGCCAGCGCCCACGCCGGGAGGCGCGCCGCGAGCGGCGAGATCCGGCCCGCCGCGAAGAGCACGCGGTCGCCGAGCGTGTGGTCGTCGCCGGGCGCGCCCGGCGGGCCGAGCCCCGACACCACCGCCGCTTCCTCGACGCGACTCGGCGTTCGCGCGGCGCACGCAAGCGCGAACGGCCCGCCCCCGGAGACGCCGAGCACCCGGTAGGTGTCCGCGCCGACGTGGTCGGCGAGCGCCGCGACGTCCGTCGCCCAGTCCGCGATTCGGCGGCTCCGACTCGCCGCGTCGGACGCCCCGACCCCGGGGCGGTCCGGCGCGACGACTCGCACGCCCGCCGCCCGCGCGTCCTCGTCCACGAGCTCGCCCGCCAGCCGCGACCCCGGCGTTCCGTGGCAGAAGAAGACGACGGGGCCGTCCGGGTCGCCGTACTCCGCGTACGCGACAGACCGCCCCTCCTCCACCGTCACCGTCGACACCCCGCGCTCAGTCATCACGCGGTACTTCGCGGCGACGCGGCAAAAGCGTACTCGCCGACGGTGCATCTGCCGGCGGCTCGCGCGCTACGCGCGCCGGCGGCGAGCGAGCGCGACACCGGCGAACGCGACGAGCGCCGCGAGCACGCCGAACCCGGGCGAGTTCGTCTGCGTCGTCTCACTCCCGTCCCCTGCCGTCGTCGAATCGCTGGCGGTCGTCGAGGCCGTCGAATCGCTGGCGGTCGTCGAGGTCGTCGAATCGCTGGCGGTCGTCGAGTCCGTGGACTCGTTCCCGCCGCTCAGCGTCGCCTGCCGCTCGCTGAAGTGGTTGAACGCGATGAGGACGTCGGCGGACGCAGAGGCGGACGCGCTCGACGTCTCCCGGACCATATAGCGGGACCGGTCGGACCCGATAGCGTCGGTCAGCTCACCGTACGTGGTGGCCTTCGCGGCGGCGTTCCCATCGACCGCTACGCGGACGTCGGAGAGCGTGCCGACCGCGCGCTCGGTGACGGAGGTGATGACGACCTTCCCCCGCGATTCGGCGTGGTCGGCCGTGACCGTGACTTCGTTCTCCGCGGACTGCGTCGCAGTGACGGTAAAGTCCGACGTGTAGTTCACCGAGTCCGTGACCGACTCTCCGCCCTGCGTCATCACGTAGGCTTCGCCGGCGGCCGTGCCGTTCGCGATGAGGCGTTCTTGGTGGTCGTCGCTCTCGGACTTCCCGTCCGGGTAGGAGCGGAAGACGAGCGTCGCGTTCTCGTCGAGCGTCGCGGTGACGTTCCCCTGCTCGTTCACGCTGACGGTGCCGTCGCCGACGACGAGGAACGTCCCTTCCGTCCCGTCGCCCGCGGTGACGGCGACCTGTCCGTCGTCCTCGGCGCTCGCGGACGCGTCGTTCGAGAGGTTCGCGACGACGACCTGACTCTCACTCCCGGAGGAGACGGTGAGGATGCCGTGGCCGTTGTCGTGTGCGCGAATCGTCGCCCCGGAGTCGGCTCGCACCGTCGCGGACGTCCGCGTCGTCGAGCCGAGCGCGAGCCCGGCCGCGTCGATGCGGACGGCCGAACTGAGCGACCCGGAGAGCACGCCGCCGCTCGCCGCCTTCGACTGCGACTGGACGGCCACCGACTGGAACACCGTCGCGTTCTCGACCGCGTAGTCCGTCACGGCGTTCTCTGCGACGTCGAAGGAGACGTGCGCGCCGGCGTACGCGGACGCGGACGCCTGCTGGTTCGTGCCGGCGGGTGACGCGGCGGCCGCCGACCCGGCGGCGCTCCCGATGAGCAGTGCGACGAGTGCGAGGCTGACGAATCGCTGATACATACACTCGAAGAAACTCACCGAGAGTTGGAAACGTCTTGTGGCCTCGAGTAACTCGACTAATCAGTCGCCGGCGCGAGCGCGTTCGACGGCCGGCCAGAACGGGTCCGCGTCCGGGACGGGGAGCGGGCGGCCGTCCACGACGACGCCCGTTCCCTCGATGACGCGGCCGACGCGCGCGGCCGGAATCCCCTCGTCGGCGAGCGCGTCCACGACGTCGTCGACGCCCGCCGGTTCGACGCTCAGCACGACCGTTCCCTCGCTCGACGCCGTCCACGGGTCCACGTCGAACGCCGCACAGGTCGCTTCGACGCCCGGCAGGACGGGGAACCGCTCGCGTTCGACGTCGAGGCAGACGCCGCTCGCGTCCGCGAGTTCGTGCAGGGCGTTGTCGACGCCGCGCTCCGTCGCGTCGTGCATCGCCGTCACCGGCCCCGCCGCCGCGGCGACGAGCGCGTCCCGCACCGGGCTCGCGTCCCAGAACCGCTCCCGGGCCGCCTCTCGAACCGCGGGGTCGAGGCGCTCCGGGAAGAGCGTCCCGAGAATCCCCGTCGTCTCCACCGCCGGCCCCTTCGTCACCACCACGGCGTCTCCGGGCGCTGCGCCCGTCGGCAGCACGACGCCGTCGCGCGCCCCGACGGCGAACGCCGTGCCGCCGCCGACCGTCGGGTACGAACAGCCGGCGTACGCGCCCGTATGGCCCGTCACGAGGCTCACGTCGAGGGCGGCCGCCGCGTCCGAGAACGCCGCCCAGAGCGCCTCGAACTCGGCCTCGTCGGCGTCGAGCGGGAGGTTCACGTCCACGGCGAGAAACTGCGGCGGCAGACCGGAGAGCGCCGCGTCACTCAGGAGAATGTGCGCCGCGAACCAGCCCGCGCGCTCGGGGCCGAGCTCCCGCAGGAAGAAGAGCGGGTCCGTCGCCAGCGCGAGCGCCCGGTCGCCGTCGAGGTCGACCAGCCCGAAGTCCGCGCCGTGCGTCGGGCCGAGCACGACCTCGTCGCGCGTCGCCCCCAGGTGGGGCGCGACCGTCGAATCGAAGAACTCCCGCGAGACCTTTCCCGGGTCCATACCGGACCGACGCCGCCGAACCCTATGAACGACCGGGAACCGAACTCACCCCACGATGTAGGTCGCCGAGCCGTCCGACCACTCGACGGAGATGACGAAGATGTCCCGTGAATCCGGCGCGCTCCCGCCAGTGAAGGAGAACGTCAGCGTGTGCGAGTCGCCCGCCGTCCCCTCCCTCGTGAACGTCAGTCCGCCGCCGGAGAGCGTCGCGTAGTTCCCGCGGACGCTGCCGCTCGCGATCTGCGTGGCGTCTCTGCTCACCGTGTACGACGTCGGCGGGTTCGAGTTCCCGGACCCGCTCTGCGGCTTGTAGAAGTTCACACGAATCCCGGTCCACGTCCGTGACGCGGACGCGTCCCGGTTCTCGAAGGTGAGCACCCACTTGCCCTTGTTGTCGCTCGGATTGCTGATACTGCGGAGGTAGACGGACTTGCCGCCGGCCGGATTCAGCCCCTGGTCCTCCGCGCTCCCGGTCGTGCCCCCCGACAGGACTGTGCTGAGGTGGAACTCCGTCGCCTGCGCCGTCGCGCTCGTTCCGAGGTCGTTCTCCGCTCTCGCGCCGATCTCGATGTCTGCGTACGCTCCCGACGGGGCGGTGTACGTCGCGGTGGCCTTCCCGTCCGAGTCGGTCGTCACGGTGACCGACTCGCCGGAACCGCCGACGAACGAGCCGGCACCGCTCGTATCCGTGAACGTGATCGGGACGCCGGCGACCGGGTTGTTGTACCGGTCGCGGGCCTGCGCCGTGAGCTCCGTCTGACTCCCGGACGGCGTGTAGCCGCCACCGCTGGTCTTCACGACGTACTTCGCCGGCGGCGTCGCCCCGCTCGACCCCACGTTGACGGACGCGAGGTTGAACGTGTACGTTATCGGGCCGTCCGCGTCGGACGCGCGCAGCTGGATGTCGACGGTCCGCAGGCCGGTCGACGCGTCGACGTCGCTCTCGGTGACGTCGAGCACGTTCGGCTGGTCAGCGAGGTAGTCGGTCTCCCAGACGCTCGCCGGGAGCTTCGTCCGCACCTCGACGTGAATCGGCTGGCCGTCCGCGCTCTGCACGGCGAACGACCGCGACGGCGCGCTCGACGCGCTCACGTCGATGGACTGCGGCTGCACGCCGCTCTCGTTCAGCTCCCCTTGGACGGTCACGAGATTGACGTTCGTGCCGGAGACGGGTTTCGTCCCGCCGATGACGACGCCCTCGTCGCCGTTCGACCCGCTCCCTCTCCAGAAGTCGTAGAGCGCGCCGGGTTCGTAGATGGTCGTCGGCGCGTTCTGATACTGGTTGTACCGGGGCGCGTACTCGATTGCCTTCGTATCGAGCGTGTGCGTATCGCCGTTCCAGTAGTCGCCGACGTCGGGCTCCGGTGATTCCGCGTTCGCGATTGTCACGGGCGCTCGCTGGGTCGTCCGAATCACCCCCGACGCCGCCGGCGGATTGAGCAGGAAGGGACGCGGCGGGTAGTTCGTCCCCATCTCGATGGCGACGGACTGTGCCGTGCCGTCGCTCGCGGTCCGCGTCACGGCGTCGCCGAACTGCGCCATGTCGCCCTGAACGCGTTGGTTGTGTTGGAACTCGACTTGCTGGTTCCAGGCGGGCACCGCCGTCACCTGCACGAGTACGAGTACGGCGAGCACCACTCCGAAGAGGAGTATCGCGCCGAGGATTTCACTCACACCGCGGCTCTGGTTAGTCGACGGTTCAGCTCGGTCGGGGAGTCGGTGTTTCTCGGTCATTGCATCAGATGAAGGCGAAGGCGACGAGGGCGACGGCGACGAGCGAGATGGCGTACTTCAGCCCGCTCATCACGGTGTTGTCGGAGAGCTTCCCGGCGAGCAGGCCGCTGCCGATTCCCTGGATGAGGACGCTGTGGAAGAACAGCATCCGGTAGGTGTTGACGGGGACGTTCGCGAAGGAGATGGGGAGGCCGCGGGCGTCTGCGGGCGTCTGCTCGGCGAAGTCCGCGATGGGCGCGAGGTAGCTCGTCGTGAGGAGGTAGATGACGAGGAGGTAGACGAGGAAGCCGATGACGACGACGGCGATGTAGGAGCTCATGGCGCGGCGGCGGTCGCGTTCGAGGCGGAAGCGGTCGCGCGTCGAGTCCGCGGCGATGTTGAGGATGCGGGAGAGGTCGCCGGTGGAGCGCGAGCCGTCGGCGATGAGCTTCACGGAGCGGCTGAGGTCGGGGATGCGCAGGCGGTTCCCGAACGCGAGCAGGGCGTTGTTCATGTCGTGGTGCCACTCGATGTCGTTCCGGAGGCGGCGGAGCTCGTCCGCGAGCGCGCCCGTCGACCACCGGGACACCATGCCGAGCGCGTCGGTGAAGGGGATGCCCATGTTGTTCGCTGACGCGAGGATGTTCAGCGTGTCCGGGAACCGCCGGCTGATGACGAGCTCGCGGCCGCGGCGGAGCTCGTAGAAGAAGGAGAGCGGGACGCCGACGAGGAGGAGCGGGTAGACGACGAGGCGGCTCGTCGTCGCCACCGGCGTCGTCGTGAACGCCTGGAGGGTCGGCGTGCCCGCGCCCGACACCACGACGACGGCGAGGTAGGCGAGCGCGAGCGGGACGGTGCCGGTGAGGGAGAGGAAGGGGTTCTGTCGGACGGCGGCGAGCGGGTCCTCGAGGAACGAGCGGTAGCCGAGGCGCGTCCGTTGTTCCTCGTAGGCGCCGAAGCGCTCGTCGTCGACGAGCGCGTCCTCGTCGACGTTTCCGCCGAGCGAGTCGATCTCGGTGTCGAGCGTCGTCGTCGGGAAGACGTACGCCTCCGAGAGCACGTGGACGAGGAAGAGGAAGCCGCCCATGCCGAGCGGGAAGCCGATGTAGATGAGGACGGCCATCTGCGCGATGGCGGACCCGCCGAGCACGCTGATGACCATCAGGATGACGATGAGGAAGAGCGGCGTCGCGATGAACGCCGCGATGAACACCTCGCTGAAGATGCTCAGCGTCTCGAGGAAGTCCTCCTGTTCGTCCTTCGCGGCCTGATAGTACTCTTCGGCCTGCGATTCGAAGAAGACGGTGACGTCGCCGCCGGCGTCGAGGACGCTGACGAGGTCGTCGAGGAACCGCTCGAAGTTCTCCGAGGGCGTGAGGTTCCGCGCGTTCCCGAGCGCCGTGATGAGGTCGTTTCCGAAGAGGCCGACGTCGCGTTCCACCATCTCGAACTCGCTCGCCACCTCGCCGTACGCGTCCTCGGACTCCGAGAGGCGCTCGATGACTTCCACGAGGTTCATCCCGCCGTAGGAGAGGGCGTACATGTACGTGATGGCGTGCGGGAGCATGAAGTCGATGCTCTGCCGGCGCTGCCCGACGACGACTGACGGGTAGTAGTAGCGCGCGAGGAAGACGCCGACGCCGGAGAGGAGCGAGACGACGAGCGCGACCGCGCCCGCGCCGAACACGACCTTGTTCGCCGCGAAGAACTCGAAGACGCCGCCGGTCCCGCGAACCGGCGAGGACACCGTCGCGAGGACGCCCGCCGAGACGAGGTACCACGCGAGCGCGAGCCCGACGAGGAGGCCGATGCCGACCGCCGCGGCCGCGTACTTCACGGAGTTCGTGAGGTAGATGTCGTACGTCGTCCCGATGCGCGCCTGATTCAGCCACCGCTGGAGGTCGCGGTGGCGCTCCGGCCGGAGTTTGAAGTACGCGCGAACGCGGCCGTACTCCTCGCGTAACTCCTGCTCTTCTTCTTCGTCGAGATCCGGGCGCTGCGGGAAGTGCTGGCCGACCTCGTACTCGGGGAGCGCGCCGACGCCTGCGCCGTCGTCGCTCATCTACTTGCCGCCCCCGGCGAGCGCCTCGGCGTCCAGATCGTCCGCCTCGATGCGCTCTAAGACGTAGTCCGGGTCTTTCGAGAACGTGTGAATGACCGCCGCGACCTCGTCGTACGCCGTCACGTCGTTGTCGACGAGATACGCGAGAACGCGTTCGCGCTGGTCGAGCGCGCGCTCCACCTCCTCGCGGTCCCACCCGCGGATGTCCGCGACGTCGTCGAGCACCTTCGACTCGCGGACTTTCTCGTGGCGGTCCTCGCGCGCGTTCCGCTCGAAGACCGTGTTCACGTCGACGTCGTCGCTCCCGTCCTCGGGCATCCGAATCTCGGACACCGTCTGGTTCCGGCGGACGCGCCGGTCCTCCTTGAGAATCTGCTTCTGGACGCAGACGACGTCCAGCTCCTGAATCATCTGCGTCGGCACGGAGAGCGGCGGGTTCTGGAGGCGCGCGAGCACGCCCTCGACGCTGTCGGAGTGCACGGTCGTGTACGCCGTGTGCCCCGTCGCGATGGCCTGGAAGAACGTGAGCGCGACGCGCTGCTCCGTCCGAATCTCCCCGACGATGATGTACTCGGGGCGCTGGCGGAGCGCCGCCTGCAGCAGCTGGTACATCCCGATCTCGCCGCGCCCGCTGCTCGACACCGACGACCGACTCACCGACTGAATCCAGTTCTGGTTCGGGAGCGTGATCTCCCGCGTGTCCTCGATGGAGACGACCTTCGAGTCCGGCGGGACGAAGAAACCGAGCGCGTTCATCGACGTCGTCTTCCCCGACCCCGTGCCGCCCGCGAAGACGAGCGAGCGGTTGTTCTCGATGCAGAGCCAGAGGTACGCCATCTGCTCGACGGAGAACGTGTTCCACTTGACGAGGTCGATGGGCGTGTAGGGGACGTCGGCGAACTTCCGCACCGTGAAGTTCGACCCGCGCGTCGAGATGTCCGCGCCGAGCGTGAGCTGGATGCGCGACCCGTCCGGGAGGCTCGCGTCGACGAGCGGGTCCGAGATGGAGAGGTGTTTCCCGGCGCGCTGTGCGAGCCGCACCACGAAGGAGTTCAGCCGCTTCTCCTCGAACGTCACGTTCGTCCGCAGGTCGCGGTAACCGCGGTGGTAGACGTAGACGGGGACGTCCGCGCCGTCACACGACACGTCCTCGATACTCCCGTCCCGCATCAGCGCGTCGATCTGCCCCAGCCCGAGGAAGTCCCGCAGGAGGTAGTAGATGAGCTTGTGGACGACGCCCGGCTCGACCGTCGCGGCGTGCTCTCGGATGATCTCCGTCGCGCGCTCCCGGAACACCGTCTCCCGGTCGACGTCGTCGTCCTCGAGCGCCTGGTACATCAGGCTGTTCCGCAGGATGCGCACGAGGTCCTCGCGAACGTACTGCTCGAAGGCGTCCAACTCCGGCTCGACCACGTGGTACGTGTACGTCTTCTCCGCCTCGTCGTAGAGGATGGAGACGTACGCGTACGGCCGATTCACCCAGTGCCGCTCGACCTCGACTGCGTCCTCCAGGTAGCTGAAGTCGAACCAGCGCTCCTCGACGAACTCGCGCGACGGCGGCGTCAACTCATCCGCCTCGAGCCCCTCACCCGCCTCGACCCCACCCTCGACGCCCTCAGCGGCGGCCTCGTCCGCTGCTGTTTCTTCGGCGGCGACCGACTCGATGACGTCGTCGAGGACGGCGCGCCGCACCTTTCCCGCGGGCGTGTCGTCCACCGGTGGCTCCAAGCGCTCCTCCGCGGGCGGCGTGCGCGCGGGCTCGTCGCGGCGCTTCCCCCGCAGCGTACTCGTCAGCCCCGACAGCCGGCCCCGTCGCTTCGACGCGCTCCCGCCCGCGGACGGCACGCCGCTGACCGCGGCGCTCGCGGCCTCCTCGGCGTCGCTCGCGTGCGGTTCGCCCGTCGAAACTGTCGCGTCGTCCGCGACCCCGTCCCGGTCGTCGGCGTCGCCCCCGGACGCCCCGCCGGTGTCGCCCTCCCCTGCCCCGTCCCCGGAGTGCTCTCGGCTCATACCCACGCTATCTCAGCAATTCGAGGTAAAGGTTTGCTCTCCTCAGCCGTCGAGCGCGCGGCGGCAGGCGTCGACGAATCCGGAGAGGTGCGCGGCGACCGCGGTGTCGAGGAGGAGGCAGAGGCCGCCGTCGCGCTCCCGGAAGTGCACGACGATGGTCTTCGGGAAGACGCGGACGGTCGCGCGCTGCTCGCCGTGGAGGAACGCCCACTCCTCGCGCGTCCGCTGGTGGCCGTCGTCGCGGAGCACGCCCGCGATGGCCGCGAGGGTTCCCGCGGTGTACTGGGATTCGAGGTCGTCGCGGCGGTACGCCCACCGCTCCTCGCCGTCGTCGGTGTAGACTGCGACCGCGCGCAGGTTCTCGCCGCTCGCGTCCGCCGCGAACTCGACGAGCCCTGCGACGTCGACGTTCATAGCGGGAACCGCGACCCTCTCGGTGAAAAAGCTATCTCCCGACTACGCGCCGGGCACGGCGTCGGCGAGCGCGTCGACGACCGCGTCGACGTGCGCCTCCTCGACGGTGAGCGGCGGGAGGAGACGGACGACGGTGCGGCCCGCGGGGAGCGCGAGCACGCCGTGGTCGAGCGCGAGGTCGCGGAGCACGGCGTTCGCGTCCCGCTTCACCTCGACGCCGACCATCAGGCCCTCGCCGCGGACCTCGCGCACCGCGTCCCCGAGGGCGTCCCGGAGTTCCTCGCGGAGGTACGCGCCGATTTCGTCCGCGTGCGCCGGCACGGCGTCGCGTTCGAGGACGTCGAGCGTGGCGTTCGCCGCCGCGCAGACCACCGGGCCGCCGGAGAACGTGCTCCCGTGGTTCCCGGCCTCCTCCGCGATCCAGTCCGCACAGAGCGTCGCCCCGACGGGGAGGCCGTTCCCGAGGCCTTTCGCCGTCGTGAGGATATCGGGCGTCACGTCGTACCCCTCGGACGCCCACATCGCGCCCGTCCGCCCGAGGCCCGTCTGTACCTCGTCGAAGACGAGCGCCGCGCCCGCCTCCTCGGTCGCCTCGCGCGCCGCGCGCAGGAACTCCTGCGGGGCGGGGTTGATGCCGCCTTCGCCCTGGATGGGTTCGGTGATGACCGCCGCCGTCTCCTCGTCGACGGCGTCCCGGAGCGCGTCCCCGTTTCCGAACTCGACGAACTCGACGTCGCCGGCGAGCGGGCCGAACCCCTCCTTGTACGCGTCGCTCCACGTCGCCGCGAGCGCGCCCATCGTCCGCCCGTGGAACGCCCGCGTCATCGCGACGATCTTCGACCGACCGGTCGCGTGCCGCGCGAACTTCAACGCCGCCTCGTTCGCCTCCGTCCCCGAGTTACACAGCCAGACCTTCGAGAGGCCGCCGGGCGCGACCTCGGCGAGGCGCTCGTAGAGCCGCGTGCGCTCCGGGACGGGGTAGGAGGCCTGCACGTACGTCAGCGCCTCCAGTTGGTCTTTCGCCGCCGCCGTCACGTCCGGGTGGCAGTGGCCGAGCGGCGCGCACGCGTAGCTCGCACCGAAGTCGAGGTACTCCGTGCCGTCCGCGCCCGTGAGGTGGACGCCGTCGCCCGATTCGATGGTGATGGGTTTCTCGTTGAAGACGAATCCGCTCATTCCTTGCCTCCGCTGATGGCGTCCCGCGTGATGGTCGTTCCGTCTCCGTCCAGCGCTGCCGTGATGGGGGCGTCGGCGTTCGCGGTGGCGACGACGACGCGCTCGGAGCCCCGGGAGAGCGCTTCCTCTGCGGCCATGACCTTCCGCCGCATGAAGCCGCCCGCGGCCTCCGTGAGCGCCGCGAACTCCTCGGGCGTGTCGACCCGCGCGATGCGCGTCGTCGGGTCCTCGGGGTCCGCGTAGACGCCGGTGACGTCCGTGAGGAGGACGAGGTCGCCGCCGAGCGCCCCCGCGACCGCGGCCGCGGAGCGGTCAGCGTCCGAGTTAACAGCGGTAAAGGAGCCGTCGTCCTCCACGCCGAGCATCGGCACCGACACGACCGGCGTGTACCCCGCGTCGAGCAGCGTCGCGAGGAGGTCCTCGTTCACGACCTCGATAGTCCCGGAGTGGTCGCCGCGCTTGATCTTCTTCTTCCCGTCCTCGACGACTCGCACGGCGGACTTCCGCGGGCCCTTCAGGAGTTGGCCGTCGACGCCGGAGAGCCCGACGGCGTTCACGCCCGCGTTCTGCAGGCCCTCCACGAGGTCCGTGTTCACGAGCCCGGGGAGCGCCATCTTGAAGACGTCCATCGCCTCCTCGTCCGTGAACCGCCCGACGACGCCGTCCGGCGTCTCCACGTACTCGGGTTCGATACCCATCTTCTCGAGCGCGTCGTCCATCGCGGTCGACCCGCCGTGCACGACGACGACGCGCTTCCCCTCCGCCCGGAGCGACGCCACGTCGTCGAGCGCCTCCTGCGGGTTCACGGCGGCCGCGCCGCCGATTTTGACGACGACCGCCGTCATGGCTTTCCGACCGGGTGGAGGCCGAGCTGGTCGAGGCCCGCGGTCTCGTCGAGGCCGCGCGCGATGTTCGTCGCGTGAATCGCCTGCCCCGCGCTGCCCTTCATCATGTTGTCGATGGCCGAGAAGACGACGATGCGGCCGTTCCGCTCGTCGAGCTCGAAGCCGACTTCGGCGGAGTTCGTTCCCGCGACCGCCTTCGGCTCGGGGTAGCGGTAGACGCCGCTCCCGCCGGCCACGAGGCGGACGAACGGCTCGTCCTCGTACGCGCCCCGGTACGCCTGCCACAGCTCCGCCTTCGACGGCAGCTCGTCCGGGAAGACGTGGCAGGTCGCCGACGCCCCGCGCACCATGTCCACGGCGTGCGCCGTGAAGGAGACTTCCGTGCCGAGGTGCTCTTGGATCTCGGCCTCGTGTCGGTGGCCGGTCGGCGCGTACGGCCGCACGACGCCGGAGCGCTCGACGTGGCTCGACGCCGCGCCGCCCGACGCGCCGCCCTCCGAGGAGCCGACCTTCACGTCGACGACGACCCGCTCGTCGCCGTCGAGGACGCCCGCCTCGTAGAGCGGGTGGAGACCGGTGATGGTCGCCGTCGCGTTACAGCCGCCGCAGGCCACGAGGTCCGCGCCCGCGATGTTCTCGCGGTTCACCTCGGGCAGCCCGTACGCGGCCTCGCTCACGAGCTCCGGCCGGCTGTGCCCGTCGTACCAGACGTCGTACTGCGCGGCGTCCCGCAGCCGGAAGTCCGCGGAGAGGTCGATGACCGTGTCCGCGGCCGCGCGGAAGTCGTCGATGCGCTCCATCGACACCCCGTGCGGAACGCCCGCGTAGAGGACGTCGACGTCCTGTAGCTCTCCCGGGTCGGAGAAGCGGAGGTCGACCTCGCGGAGGTTCGGATGCACACTGCCGAGCGTCTTGTTCGTCGCCGACCGACTCGTCGCCTGCACGAGTTCGAGGTCGGGGTGCGCGGTGACGAGCCGGCAGAGCTCACCACCGGTGAACCCGGACGCGCCGACCACGGAGGCGGTGAGCGTCATTACGCGCCCACCTCCCCGGCCGCCGCCGTCGCCTCCAGCCAGTCCACGATGCGCGCGGGCACGTCGACGTCGTTCGCCTCGTCGAGCGCCTTGAACTCGCAGGTCGCGTTCACCTCGTGCACGGTGTAGCCGCCGTCCTCGAGCTCCATCAGGTCGACGCCGAGCAGGCCGCCGCCGACCGCGTCGGACGCCCGCTGAACGAGGTCTTCCACTTCCTCGTCGGGGTCGAACTGCGTCGCCTCGCCGCCCTTCGCCGCGTTCGTGATCCAATGCTCCGAAGAGCGGTACATCGCCGCGACCGGCTCGCCGTCGGCCGCGACGACGCGGATGTCGCGGTCGGGCTTCGCCACGAACTCCTGCACGTAGAAGACGGAGTGCTCGTAGCTCCCGAGCGTCGCCTTGTGTTCGAGGATGGCTTCGGCGGCGCTCCGCGAGTCGATGCGCGCGATGAGCCGCCCCCACGAGCCCGTGACGGGCTTCAGCACGCAGGGGTAGCCGAACGCCTCGATGGACTCCAGGGCGGACTCGACGTCGAACGTCACCTCCGTCCGCGGCGTCGGCACGCCCGCGTCCGCGAGCGCGAGACTCCCGCGGACTTTGTCCGCGCACACCGTCGTCGGGTGCGCCGGGTTCACGACCGGGATGTCGTACTGCTCGCAGAACCGACTCACGTACCGGACCCGCGAGGACTCCTGACAGCGATTGAACGCGAGGTCGAGGTCCGCGAACGGCTCCGGCGGCTCCGGGCCGTCGAGGCCGAACCGCGGCTCGCGCGCGTCGATCTTCACGACGTCGTGGTCGCGCTCGCGGAGCTCGTCGAGGAGCAACTGCTCGTCCTTCCGGATGCGGGAGTAGAGGAAGCCGAGGCGCACGCTACGCCCACCCCCGCGTCGCCGTCACCGCCACGCTCACTCGCCCCAGTCCTCGTCCAGCTCGGGTGCCACGTCGACCGTCACGGGGTCGTCGCCCGTCACTTCCAGCTCCGCCCCGCAGGTCGCACAGTCCACGATTTCGCCCGTTTCCACGTCGTCGTGGAGGCTCAGTTCACTACCGCACTCGGGACAGTCTACCATACCGGCCGTACTCGCACGAGTTACTTAATAGTCGCGTCACCGCCAAGGCTTCCTCCTCTCCTCGGGCCGCCTTGAAACGCCAGACCGAACAGGTGCGTCTCTGGTCAACACGCGAACCAGATGCGCACGTCGCCCTCGACGTCGTTCAGGACCTTGATGCGTGTCTCCTCACAGTCTTCCGCGGGCGCGTACTCGGCAGACGCGACCCGCTCTCCGTCCACGACCGCGTGCACGACCGCCGGCTCTCCGCGGTATGCCGTCGTCTCGTTCACCGTGTACTGCCCGGATAACGTGTACGTCCGCTCGAAATCGACGCTCCCGCTCTCGTTCGTAACCCGCAGCCGCACCTCGTGCGTGCCCGTCTGATCGTTACGAACGACGATTGGATGTTTTCGCTCTCCTCCCGTCTCCGTCACACATCCGGACGCAGTGAGAACGAGACCGCCGACACTCCCCACAACGGCGCGTCTCGTCCGCTTCGTGTCTGGAACCATTCGTGAGAATTCGACAACCCCACGAAAATATCTTACGTGAATTTCATGTCTCAAGCCAGACCGTGTGATCAGTGACGACATCGAAACACCTGGTTGCTATGCCCCCGCACTCGGGACCACATGATTCGACCGGAATCAGTGGTGGCACCGGCGGAATCGGTGTCTCATGCACCCTCATTTTAACTGGGGAACACATCGAAAAACGATGGCGGAGACGGGGCATCTGGCCCCGTCGTAACGCGGTCAGAACGACCTTCGCGAGATCAATCCCAGGCGTCGCGCCTGCACTGTTTTATTTGACCAGCACGTACACGCACACCAGTGACCGAACCGACCGAGACGACCACGCACGCCGACCCCGCGCCCGCCGACGCCGCCGTCCTCGTCCGCGACGCCGTCGACGCCGACCGCGCCGCCGCCCTCGTCGGCTCCTGCACCGTCGACTACGACGGCCGCGCCAGCGGCCACGTCGACCCCGGCGTCCGCCACGTCGTCCGCCAGCCCGACGGCACCCTCCTCGTCCACGGCGCGACCGGCCACCGCCCCCTCGCCTGGCACGCCGGCGACGGCGACTTTACTACTACTGCTACCGCCGACGACCGCCTCGTCCTCCGCGCCGAATCGAACACGGAGGAACTCACCGTCGCCCTCGACGCCGTCCACGCCCTCACCGTCTACGACCCCGACGACGCCGACAAAGACGTCCAGGGCACCGAAGCCGACGTCGTCTCCCGCCTCCTCAACGACCCCGACCTCGTCGAGTCCGGGTTCACCCCGCTCGCCACCGAACGCGACACCCCCGCCGGCCCCGTCGACATCTACGGCCGCGACGCCAACGGGCGAATCTGCGTCGTCGAGGTCAAACGCTCCCGCGTCGGCCCCGACGCCGCCACCCAACTCGACCGCTACGTCCGCGCCCTCCGCGAAGACCTCCACACCGACTCCGACATCAGGGGCATCCTCGTCGCCCCCAGCGTCACCCAGAAATGCCGAGACATCCTCCTCGAACGCGGCCACGACTTCTCCCCCTTCGAAGCCTAGCCGTTGCAGCCGCTGTCGACGACAGTACCGCGTGAGTCGATGTCTCCGAACGCCCACTCCCCGTTGTACGGGCGACCCGCGAGTCGCCCGTACGGCAAGCGGGACGCCGAGCGTCCCGTCCTGCTCGCGCCCGCTCGCCGACACATCGCTCGCTCCGCTCACGACTCACTCCGCTCGTCGTTTGCACGCGTCGCTCGCGATAGGGGCCGCCGAGTCGAACGCGACCGGTCGTCCCCGTTCGAATCCCCGCCCGCGTGGCTCGTCGAGAAAGCGGACTCTCGGGCCGGCCGCCTCGTCTCAGTCGTCGAGTCGGTCTTTGAGGTCGGCGAGGACGTTCATCGCCTCTAAGGGCGTCATCGCGGCGAGGTCGACGTCGCGGAGGGTCTCGCGGGCGTCCGCCGGGAGGGAGTCGTCGGACTCCGTCACGTCCGTTTCCGTCTCCTCGACGAGGTCTTCCTCTCGGGCTTCGAGGTCGGCGAGGAGGTCGCGGGAGCGCGCGACGACGGAGTTCGGGACGCCGGCGGCGCGCGCGACGTCGACGCCGTAGGACGCGGTGGCCGCGCCCCGGCTGATGCGGTGGTCGAACTCCACGCCGTCCTCGCCGGTGTCGGCGGCGGCGAAGTGGAGGTTCGTCGCGTGCGCGAGCGAGTCCGCGACCTCGGTGAGCTCGTGGTGGTGCGTGGCGAAGAGCGTGAACGCCCGCGTCTCGTCGTGTAAGTGCTCGGTGATGGCCTGCGCGATGGCGAGCCCGTCAGTGGTGGCGGTCCCCCGCCCCACCTCGTCGAGGAGGACGAGCGAGTTCTCCGTCGCGTCCCGCAGAATCGTGGCGAGCTCGCTCATCTCCACCATGAAGGTCGAGCGGCCGCCCGCGATGTCGTCGCTCGCCCCGACACGGGTGAACACGCGGTCGAGGACGGGGAGTTCCGCGGACTCCGCCGGGACGAAACTCCCGAGCTGGGCGAGCACGCTGACGAGCGCGACCTGCCGCATATACGTCGACTTCCCGCTCATGTTCGGGCCCGTGATGACCGCGAGCTTCGCATTATCTCCTAGGTGCGTATCGTTCGGCACGAACGACGAGAGCGAGCGCTCGACGACCGGGTGGCGACCGCCCTCGACGTCGATTCCGTCGCTCCCCACCTCGGGGCGGACGTAGCCGTGCTCCGCCGCGACCGTCGCGAGCGACGCGAGCACGTCGAGCGTCGCCAGCGCGTCCGCGAGCGCCTGCACTCGCGCGACTTCGCCCGCGACCGCCCGCCGCACCTCCTGGAAGAGCTCGTACTCCAGGTCGTCCGCGCGCGCCGTCGCCGAGAGAATCTCGTCCTCGCGCTCCTTCAACTCCGGCGTCACGAAGCGCTCCGAGTTCTTCAGCGTCTGCCGGCGCTGGTAGTGCTCGGGGACCGCGTCGAGGTTCGGGTTCGTCACCTCGATGTAGTAGCCGTGCACGGCGTTGTGCCCGACCTTGAGCGAGTCGATGCCCGTCAGCTCTCGCTCTTCGGCCTCCAGCGAGTCGATCCACTCTTTGCCCGCTCGCTCCGTCGCGCGAAGCTCCGCGAGCTCCTCGTCGAAGCTCGGCTTCAGAATCTCGCCCTCGGTGATTTCGGCGGGCGGGTTCTCCCGAACCGCGCTGTCGATGAGGTCGCGCACGTCGTCGAGCGGGTCGAGGCGCTCGCGGAGTTCCGCGAGGCGCTCGGACTCCGCGTCCGCGAGCGTCTCCCGAACATCTGGGACGCGGTCGAGCGTCGCGTGCAGCGACCGGAGGTCGCGGGCGTCCGCCCGCCCCCGCGAGACCCGCGTGATGAGGCGTTCGAGGTCGTAGACGCCCTTCAGTTCGTCGTGCAGGCCCTCGCGCGCCACGACCGACTCGGTGAGCTCGGCGACGGCGTCCAGGCGCGCTTCGATGGCGGCCGCGTCGACGAGCGGCCGGCGCAGCCAGTCGGTGAGCCGCCGCCGCCCGAGCGCGCACGCCGTCTCGTCCAGCACGTCCACGAGCGCCGTGCCCTCCGCGCCGTGCACGCTCCGCGGCTCGAAGAGCTCCAGGCTCTCCCGCGCCACCTCGTCCAGGATCATGTGGTCGCGGGGGTCGTACCGCGTCAGGTGCGTGAGATAGTCGAGGTCGCCCTCAGCGCCGCCGCGCGCGTACTCCGCGTACCCGAGGAGCGCGCCGCACGCCCGCACCTCGACGTCGCTCGCGAGCGCCTGCGCGCCGCCCCGGAGGTGACGCGTCAACTGCTCGCCCGCCGCCTCGCTGTCGAACGCGCCGTCGTCGAACGGGCTGATCGTCACGTCGCTCGGCACGACGTCCGCGGGGACGAGCGGCCCGAGGATGGCCTCCGCCGGCGCGAACCGTGCGAGCTCGTCGCGGACGCTCGAGACGTCGCGGACGCTCGTCGCCACGAAATCACCGGTCGACACGTCGAGGAACGCCACGCCGAACTGGCTCGCCTTCCCCGTCTCGCCGGCGACGGCGGCGACGAAGTTGTTCTCCCCCGGCGCGAGCAGCTCGTCCTCGGTGAGCGTTCCCGGCGTCACCACCCGCGTCACCGCGCGGTCCACGACCCCCGACGCCTCGTCCGGGTCCTGCACCTGGTCCGCTACCGCGACCCTGTACCCCGCGTCCAGCAAGTCCTCGATGTAGGACGCCGCCGAGTCGATGGGCACCCCCGCCATCGGATACTCGCCCGTCGAATCCTCCCTCGCAGTGAGCGCCACCTCACACGTCCGCGACACGGCCTCCGCCGCCTCACAGAACGCCTCGTAGAAATCACCCACCTGGAAGAGCACCAGCGCGTCGTCGTACTCCTCACACAGGTCGAAATACTGACCCATCATCGGCGTCAACTCACTCCGTCGCGCCGCCATCTTCTCCGGCGGCCCCAGCGCCGACTCCATGATACCCTACCTGAGCGCCCGCAGGCGGTTATCACCTTCGACCTTTTGCTGCGCTTGGCTGCGCTCTGCGCGGCCAGCGCTGGCAAAAGCTCGACCAAAAGCGCTCCTCACTCCCTCCGGTCGCTCGTCGGCCGAGCGCTCCTGTGTCGCGCTCGGTGAACCGGCGACCTACCGGGCTCTCCGAGCCACTCGGTCGCCGGATGCTCGGCATATGTTCGATCGGTCCGTAATCTGTCACCGCGGAACGGCCCAGAAGCGGAGGTTTCGGGGAACGAGCGCCATCAGGTCTGGCTGGGTGCTGGCGAGGGCGTCGTCGTCGTAGTCGTCGGGGTCGTCGGTGCCGGGTTCGAGGACGCGGCGGACGTCGAAGCCGGCGTCGACGAGCGCGCGGTGGAGGTCGCTCACTGTTCGGTCGAAGACGACCATCTCGGCCTCGTAGTCGTCCTTGATTGTCACCTCGCGGCGCGGCGACGCGTGGTAGCTCCGCCGGAGTTCTCGCTCCTCGGGGTCGAAGACCTCGTAGAAGGGGTGGGGGAGGTCGAAGACGAACACGCCGTCGTCGCGGAGGACGCGTCGCGCCTCGGAGAGCGCCGCGTCGAGGTCCTCGACCATCTGATAGACCCAGCCGGAGAAGGCGACGTCGAACGCGTCGTCGGCGAGCGGGAGGTCCGTGACGTCCCCGGCGGCGAACGCGGCGTCCACGCCGTAGGCGTCGCGGAGCGCCCGGGCGTGCGCGAGTTGCTCGTGGGAGAAGTCCACGCCGACGGCGGTGGCGGCACCCTCGCGGGCGGTGCCGACGGTCGCCTGCCCGCCGCCGCAGCCGAGCTCCGCGAAATCGACGCCCTCGACGGTCGAGAGGAGTTCAGGATGGGCTCCCCCGGGCGCGTCCTCGGCGAACGGACAGGGCGCTGGCGGGAGCGCTCCCTCGTCGGTGTCGGCGTTCCAGAGCGCCTGGAAGTCGTCGCTCCACTCGTTCCACAGCCGCTGGTTCTCGCGTCCCGCGTCGCGCATAGCGGGCGTGCGACCGCCGCGCACGTAGCGGTTTCGGTGGTGGGAGACGCGTTCGCGTGGTCTCCGGCCGCTCTCGCTCCCGCCACGGGGTTCATAGTCGTGCGGAGAGTATCCAAGAGTATGCCCGAATCACTCGGAGCGCCGGTCGTTCGGCTCGACGACACCGACGACCTCGACGCCCTCCTCGAACAGGAAGACCGCGTGCTCCTCGACCTCTACACGTCGGGGTGTTCGCTCTGTCAGGCCATCGAGCCCGTGCTGGGGAACGTCGCTCGCGCCCGCGACGACGTGACGGTCGCGATGGCGAACGCCGGCGACGACCTCGACTTCGTGGAGCGCTACGACGTCCGCAGCGTCCCGACGCTCGTGCTCTTCGACGACGGCGACGTCGTCGCGAAACTCGCCGAGGGTTTCCAGGGCGGCGACGCCGTCGAGTCCTTCCTCGACGAGCACGCCGAGTAGACGGGATTTTTGACGCCAGCGACAGACGATACGGGTATGGACGAGACGGCGCGCCCGAACACGATTGCGTCGCTCCGCGAGCGAGTTACCGCCGGTGACGTCGGCGTCCGCGGCCCGCTCGCCGCGACCTTCCTCCTCGCCTTCCTCGCCGGCGTCACCGGACTCATCCTCCTCGTGGGGCTCGCGCGCCTCGGGGCGACGGCGACGCGCGCGACGACGCTCGTCTGGGTGAACGCGTGGAACGCGCTGCTCTACCTCCCGGCGTTCGCCGCGCTCGCGCTCTACGTTCACGGCGAGGACTCGCGGCTCCGCGACCTCTTCGCGTTCGACCGCGACCGCCTCGCGCGCGACGTCGGCCGCGGCGTCCTCCTCGCCGTTCCCCTCCTCGTCGCGGACGCCGCCATCGAATACCCGCTCGTCGCGGTCGCGTCCGGCATCTGGGGCGACCCGTTCGCCGTCGCGCCCGCCCTCCCCACTCTTCCCCTGCTCGGCCTCCTCCTCGTCGCGTCCGCCCTCGCGGGCGTCGCCGAGGAAGCCGTCTACCGCGGCTACGCGCTCCCCCGAATCGCCGCGCGGACCGCGCCCGCCGTCGGCGTCGCCGTCACCGCGCTCGGCTTCGCCCTCCAGCACGCCGTCCTCCTCCTCTACGTCAGCCCGCCCTACGCGGTCGTCCGCGGCGTCGCCGCCGCCGCCGTCGGCGTCCTCCTCGGCTGGCTCTACCTCCGCGAGGGAGAACGCCTCGTCCCGCTCGTCGCCGCGCACGCCGCCTGGACGCTCGTCTCCGTCCTCGCCTTCGGCGCGCTCTTCTAACCCGTCTCGCCGCGAGCCCGCCCCTTTTGATGCTCCGCGCCCTCCACACTCACATGAGTCTCGACGACGACGCACTCACGGTGTTCAGCGACTACGTCTGCCCCTTCTGCTACCTCGGCCGCGCCTCCCTCCAGCAGTACCGAGCGACGCGCGACGAGCCGCTCGACGTGACGTGGCACGCGTTCGACCTCCGCGGGCACAAGCGCGACGAGCACGGCGAGATTCGGGAGGACGTCGACGACGGGAAGGACGACGACTACTTCGAGGAGGTCCGCGAGAACGTCCAGCGGCTCTCCGAGGAGTACGGCGTCGACATCGACTTCGACGCCGTCCCGGACATCGACTCGTGGAACGCCCAGCAGGCCGCGCTCTACGTCCGCGAGGAGACGGACGCGTTCGCGGCGTTCGACGACGCGCTCTTCGAGGCGTACTGGACGGACTACCGAGACATCGGGGACGTGGACGTGCTCGCGGACGTCGCGGGCGACGTCGACGGCGTCGCGGTCGAGGCGGTCCGCGACGCGGCGACGAGCGACGAGTGGGAAGCGCGCCTCGAAAGCGAGTTCGAGGAGGCGAAACAGCTCGGAATCACGGGCGTGCCGACGTTCGCGTACGACGGACACGCCGCCCGCGGCGCGGTCCCGCCCGAGCAGCTCGAACGCCTCGTCGAGGCCGCGTAAGCCGCGTTCGACGCTGAGCCGCCCGGGGTTTTTTGAGTCTCAATCCGGTAAGGCTGGTAACAGCGGTGTCAACCAGTGTCTGTATCAGACCGCGCGGAGGCGGTGGCTGACACGCTCGACCGAACGGGGGTGGCGAGCGTCTCGGCGGAGCGGCTCGTCAGGCTCGCGGAGTTCGGCGCGGTGGGCGCGAGCGGCGCGGTCGTGAACCTCGTCGTCTTCCTCTTCGTCGCGTCCCGCATCGCGTTCTTCCTCGCCGGCTTCGTCGCGTTCTTCGGCGGCGTGCTCTGGACGTTCGCGCTGAACTGGGTGGTGACCTTCCGCGACGTGACCGGGGAGCTCGGCAGGCGGTTCGTCCAGTACGTCGGCGTCTGCTGCGTCGGCTACGCCATCTACACGGCGACGCTGACGGGCGCGGTCGCCGTCTTCCACCTGCCCTACTGGCTGTCGGGACTGGGCGCGATTTCGACGGCGGGCGTCTGGAACTTCCTCGGGAGCGAGCGGTACGCGCTCGCCTGACGCGAACACCGGCGGTTTTTCGGGATGCGCGCGCCGAGTAGCGAGTGATGAGCGACGACCACGTCCCGGACGACCACCCGCGCCACGACAGCCTCGTCACCCGCCACCGCATCGAGGACGGCGTCGAGCGCGGCATCACGAGCAAGCAGGGTCTCATCGCGGAGGGCCGCGGCGAGGCGTTCGATTATCTGCTCGGCGAGGAGACGATCCCGAGCGCGGACGACGCCGAGCGCGTCGCCGCCGCCTTGTTGTTGCGCGCCCGCCATCCCGTCCTCTCCGTCAACGGGAACGTGGCGGCGCTCGTGCCGGACGACATCGTCGACCTCGCGGCGGCGACCGGGGCGGACATCGAGGTGAACCTCTTCGGACGGACGGAGGAGCGGATGCGCGCCATCGCCGACTACCTCGAAGAACACGGCGCGGAGGACGTGAAGGGCCTCACCGGGGACGGACGGATTCCCGGGTTGAGCCACGACCGCGGCACGGTGGACGCGGACGGCATCGGCGACGCCGACGTGGTGCTCGTCCCGCTGGAGGACGGCGACCGCGCCGAAGCCCTCGGCGAGATGGGGAAGACGGAGATCGTCGTCGACCTGAACCCGCTCTCGCGCTCCGCGCAGGTCGCCGCCGTCCCCATCATCGACAACATCATCCGCGCGGTCCCGAACATCACGCGGCACGCTCGCGACCTCGCGGACGCCGACGACGCCGAACTCGCCGCCGTCATCGAGGGATTCGACCGGGAGGCGGCGCTGGACGCCGCCGAAGCGCGCATCCGAGAAGGCGCGACGCGCCGCGAAGACGACTGACCACCGTCCGTCGCTGACTCCGTCCCGACCGCAGTCACGGCGTCGTCCGTCACCGCAACCTTCACTATGTTTTAGGCAAACCTAAAACGTATGCGTCGCATCGACACGGAGCGGGTGAGCTAGATGGTCGGCCGAACGCTCGCTGAAATCCACGAACGCCTCCAGACGCTCGCGACACCGAACGGTCCCTACTACCTCGCCTGCGCGCGGACCGGCGACCGGCCCACGCCCTCCGGCGACCGCCGGTACCCCGACCGCGCCACCGCCGCCACCGCCGCGGACCTCGTCGACGCCTACCGCGACGAACTCCGCACCTACGACCCCCGCCTCCCCCACTACGACGTCATCGTCCGCGAACTCCCCGCAGACACCGACGTCCCGCCGGCGGCCGGCCCGCCGACGACCGACCGCACCGAGTTCTGCCACGAGGTCGCCGCCGCCGTCTTCGAGAGCCTTTCTGGTGGCGGGTTCCGCGACGCCGAACGCGCCGTCATGGACGCCTACCTCGGCACCGCCGAGACCGTCACCGACCCGGACGACCTCTGCCTCCTCCTCCTCCGCAGCATGGGCGCGGTGCTCGACGAGACCCTCGACGCCCACGAGCAGGAAGTCGTCCTCAACCGCGCTGCCGGCCGCCTCGACACCGTCCGACTCGGCGACGACGCCCTCGACGACGCCCTCGACGCGCTCGCCCGCGCCGGCCTCCTCACCGACTACCACATCGACGCCCCGCGACCCACCGGGGACGCCTCCGGTCCTCCCGAGGACGCCTCCCGGCCCGCCGCGACCGACCACGTCGTCCGCCTCGACGGCTACGCGCTCTCCGAGGGCAACCACGTCCTCACGCTCCCGGTCGCCGTCGAACTCCTCCGCCGCCGCCCCGGCGTCGACGTCCAGTTCTCGCCCATCGCCGGCCCCGCGGCCGGGTTCCGCGTCGCCGTCGCCGACCGCGCGCGCCACGAGCCCTGCGGCCTCCTCCGCGTCCCCGGCCGCTAAACGAGGTCGCGCGCGAGCTCCGCCGCGTCGACCGCCGACCCCGCGAGCAGGTAGACGATGGGCTCGACGCCGAACCCGCCGGTCTGATAGACGACTGTCGCGTCCGGCGCGCGCTCCACCGCCTCCGTCACCGCCGCGGTCGCCTCGTCGTCGGTCGCGTCGAACGCCACGGTCGTGTGCCCCGCGTCCTCCAGCGCCTCGACGAGTTCCGGCGAGTACGCGACGTTGAGCGCCGCGGACGCGTCAGAGCCGCCGCGGCGAGCGGCGAGGAGCACGCCCGCGACGTGCTCGGAGACGCCGAACTCGGGGTCGCTCGGCACCGCCGTCCGCCCCTTCACGTCGAAGATACGGCCGGGCACGCCCGCGACGTCCTCCACGCCCGCCGCGTCGGGGAGGCACTCCACGAGGTTCGACCCGACGTGCGGGATGAGCGCCGCGAACCCCGACGCGCGTTCGAGGACGCGCACGCCCCGCCGCACCGACGCCAGCACGTGCTCGCGCGCCCGCACCTCGCCCGCCGGGTCGTACACGCGGAAGTCACCCTCGTACTCCGCGAGTTCGGGCATCTCCGACTCGTGGAGGCGCGCCAGCACCTCACCGGGCGCTTCGAGTTCGCGCACGAGCACCTCGGCTTCGACGAGCGCGCCGACGCGGGAGAGCGAGCCGTCCGCAAGCCCGTCCGCCAGCCGCACCGCGAGGTCCTGCACGCGCTCGTCGCCCGCCAGCGTCTCGTTCACCGCCACCTCGCCCTGCGCGTACTTCGACACCGCCGACTGACTCACGCCCAGCGTTTCGGCGACCGCTTGCTGGGTCAACCCACGCTCTCGCAGTTCGCCCGCGAGCAGGCTCCGGAACGTCGGGAGGAACTCTTCTACTACGACTTCCTCGACGAACCGCACTACTTCTCACCCTGCTTCTGCGCGCCGCCGAACTCCTCGTCGCCCTGAATCTTCGACGCCTGCGGCCCCGCCTGGTCCTGGTACTTCGACCCGCGCTCGGACCCGTACGGCCGCTCCGCCCGCGACGTCAACTCCGTGAAGACGAGCTGGCTGATGCGCATCCCCGGCGAGAGCGCGACCGGTGCCGTTCCGAGGTTCGAGAGTTCGAGCGTGATCTGCCCGCGGTACCCCGGGTCGCACAGCCCGGCAGTGGCGTGCACCACAATCGCCAGACGGCCCAGCGAGGACCGGCCGTCGACGTGCGCCACGAGGTCCGGCGGAATCTCCACTGTTTCCTTCGTCGTGCCGAGCACGAAGTCACCGGGGTGGAGGATGAACTCGCCGTCCTCGTCGACGACGGTCTCCGTGACGTAATCCTCTACTTCTGTCTCGTCGTTCGGGTGGATGCACGGGATGTTCGCGCGCTGGAACTCCAGGAACTCGCGGCCGAGCCGGACGTCGACGCTCGCCGGCTGAACCTGCAGTTCGGGGTCGTCGAGCGGTTCCGCGAAGAGCTCGCCGGCTTCGAGCCGACGCAGGATGTCCGTGTCGGAGAGAATCATACCGGTGGAAGGAACCCGGGGATATGAAAAGTACCGCTCCGCGACCGACCACACCGAGACATCGGTTAGACGAACTCTCCCTCAAACTCGAATAAACTCTCTAATTGTGTTTCTTTTGCTGTCTATCGGGTGTGTTATGAGTATATAATCGTCCCTAGTGCGAACGTTTATGCAATTCGTTCGGAATCCAATTCGTATGTCCGCGATTCAGTTGCAGTCGAGTCAGAAGCGTGTTCTCGAAGCGCTCGTGAGTCTCTCGAAGGCGGACGAGCGCGCGGTGAGCGGCGCGACTATCGCGGCGGAAGTCGACCGGAACCCCGGGACGATTCGGAACCAGATGCAGAGCCTGAAAGCCCTCAGCCTCGTCGAGGGCATCCCGGGCCCGAAGGGCGGGTACAAGCCGACCGTCGACGCCTACGAGGTGCTCGACGCCGAGCGCGTCGACGATCCCGCCGACGTGCCGGTGACGCGGAACGGCGACCCGCTCCCCGGACTGACGGTCGAGGAAATCGACCTGACGACCGTCCACGACCCCGAGCGGTGTCGCGCGGAGGTCGTGCTCGCCGGCTCCGTCCGCGGGTTCGACGCCGGTGACGAGGTCGCGGTCGGCCCGACGCCGTCGACGGCGCTCCGGCTCACGGGCGTCGTCGACGCCGTCCTCCGCGCCGAAGGCACGCTCACGGTCGACATCACGGAGATAGCGACGGGAGCGCCCGCGGCGTCCGCGGCAGCGGCGGGAACGGGAGCGGACGAGTCCGACTGCGACGACGGCGTGGCCGAGGCCGTGGAGTCGGTGTGAGAGGGTAGCGATTTAGGCGGCCGGGCGATAGAACCCGGTATGAAGCAGGTCATCGTCGCGCGCGCCGACGTCGGGATGGGGGAGGGGAAGCTGGCGGCGCAGGTCGCACACGCCTCGTTGACGGCGTACGAACACGCGACCGAGCAGGCGAAGCGGGAGTGGAAGCAGGGCGGGCAGAAGAAAGTCGTCGTCAAGGGCTCGTCGGAGCGCGAACTCCACGAGCTCCAGGAGGCGGCGAAGGCGCAGGGCCTCCCGACCGGGCTGGTGCGTGACGCGGGGCACACCCAGCTGGAGCCGGGGACGGTGACGGCGCTCGCCATCGGACCGGCGGGCGACGACGCCGTGGACCGCATCACGGCCGACCTCCCGCTCTACTGATGCGGGACGCCCACCCCATCGAGCGCGAGGTCGGGATGGAGTACTACGTGAGCGAGGCGGACGGCGTCGGCGGCCGGCTCCGCGCGAGCGCCGACGATTTCCGCGTCGAGGAGGTCGAGGACTTCCAGACGCAGCCCGTGGACGCCGACCCCGGCGACTACCCGCATCTCGTGGTTCGGGCGACGCTCACGGACTGGGACACGAACGGGTTCGCCCGCGAGCTCGCCAACCGGCTCTCGATGAGCCGGGAGCGCGTGTCGTGGGCGGGGACGAAGGACAAGAACGCCGTGACGACGCAGCTGTTCTCGCTGCGCGGCGTCGACGCCGGCGACCTCCCCGAGGTTCTGCGCGCGGACGTCGAGGCCGTCGGGCGGGCGGGGCGCGCGCTGGAGTTCGGCGACCTCGCCGGGAACCGCTTCGAAATCGTCGTGCGCGACCCCGAGCAGCCGGAGAACGCCGCGGACATCGGCGCAGAGCTAGAAGCGTTCGGCGGCGGGACGGGCGCGGTCCCGAACTACTTCGGCCAGCAGCGCTTCGGCTCCTACCGGCCAGTCACGCACGAGGTCGGCCTGCACGTCGTGCGCGGGGAGTGGCGGGCGGCCGTGCTCGCCTACATCGCGAACCCCTCGGAGCACGAACCCGCGCGGACGCGCGGCGCACGGCGGGCGGTCGCGGACGCCGTCGACGCCGGCGACCCCGCGTGGGGACAGCTCGCCGAAGACTACCCCGGACACCTCCGCTACGAGCGAACAGTATTGAATAAGCTCGCGGAGAACGGCGGCGAGAGCGCGGACGACTTCGAGGAGGCGCTGGAGACCTTCCCGTCGAACCTCCAGCGGCTCTTCGTGCACGCCGCGCAGTCCTACGTCTTCAACCGGATTCTGTCGACGCGCCTCGAACGCGGGCTGCCGTTCCACGAACCCGTCGAGGGCGACGTCGTCGCGTTCGCCGACCGCGACGCACCGGACGGAATGGCGCGTCCCGACGTGGACCGCCTGCAGCACGCGACCGGGAAGCGCGTCGAGACGATGCAGCGCCACTGCGCCCGCGGTCGCGCGTTCGTCACCGCGCCCCTCGTCGGCTACGAGACCGAGTTCGCCGACGGCGAACCCGGCGAAATCACCAAGAGCGTGCTCGCCGACCTCGACCTGGAGCGGGAGATGTTCGAGCTTCCCGGGTCCTTCGACTCCTCGGGGACGCGGCGCGCGGTCCTCGTTCACGCCGCTCCCGAGGTCACACGCGATCCGCTCGCCTTCGACTTCACGCTCCCCAGCGGCTCCTACGCCACCGTCGTCCTGCGGGAGTACCTCAAGCGGAGCCCGCTCGACCTCTGACTCTCAGCAGCGCTCGCCCCCGCACCCACGCTTTTCCCGCGCGCCGCCGAACCACCAGATATGACTGAGACGCCAGTCACCCCGGAGCTCCCGGACAGCCCGTTCCACACCACGGGGACGGACCACGTGACCGCCATCGGTAGCAACGAGGAAGACACGGTGGCGTACTACCGCGACGTCCTCGGGATGCCGCTCGTGCTCCGCCAGCCGAACCTCGACGACCCCGAGCAGACCCACCTCTTCTTCGACACCGGCGACGGCCGCATCCTCACCTTCTTCGTGAGCGACGACCGCCAGTCGAACCCGAACCCCCACCGCCACCGCGTGGGGAGCGTCCACCACCTCTCCTTCAGCATCGACGCCGCCGACTTCGACGACGTGAAACGGGGCCTCGAAGACGCCGGCTACGGCTTCAACGAGTTCGACCGCGGCATCTTCCACTCGCTCTACACCCGCGACCCGAACGGCCTCGTCATCGAACTCTCCGCCGATAAGTTCGACTTCCCCGCCGAGCGCCGCGGCGACGTCCTCGCCAAAGCCCAAGAACTCCGCGTCGCCGACGGCGCGGACTACGCCGAAGAGGAACACCTCGAACGCGCGCTCGACGAACTCGGCATCGACGCCGAGAAACACGACCTCCCCGACGCCGACACCGGCACGGAGTTCTGAGTCACCACGGGATGCCGCCGGGGCCGACGCCCGCGGAGAGCGTGACGTGCCCGACGAAGCTCACGAACGTGATGCCGAGGAGGAGGACGGCGGCGAGCGTGAGGAGGGAGCCCGCGGGGTTGAGGTAGGAGCGGTCGTGGAAGCCGAACGGGAGGACCATCGCGCCGAGGCCGAGAACGACGTACGTGCCGGCCATGTAGGCGGCTTCGATTCCGGTCCCGGCGACGAGGCCGGCGGGGAACTCGGACGCGGGCGGGCGGAAGAGGATCTCGCCGAAGACCGCGCCGGAGACGCCGAGGAGACCGACCATCAGGCCGGCGAACGCGCCGACGTAGGTGACGGGGCGGAGCGCGACGAGGAGCTCGTCGGGCATCGCGTCCCGGGTCTCGCGGAGTCCGCCGACGCGCGCGAGCAGCGGCTTCCGACGGCCGTAGGTGACGACCGTATCGGAGACGCTGTGGACGTCGTCGCTCTCGATAGGCGTCCGGAAGACGACGGCCGCGGTGACGAGGAGGAGGACGCCGAAGGCGAGCGCGGGTTCGCCGAAGACGATGTTCGCCGCGCCGAGAAGCGGCCACGTGAGGCAGACGTGGAGACCGAGTGCGGCGAGGAGGCCGCCGAGGCCGGCGAACGTCCACGCCCACGCGTCGCGCGTCGGCTTCGACGCCGTACTTCCGTACCGCGCGAACCCGACGAGGAGAAGGAGGCCGACGCCCGCAGCCAACCCCATCAGGGTGTTGTAGAGGATGAGTTTGTCCGCGGTACTCGCAGTCGCCTCGAGTGGAAGCATACTCGTACGAGGCTGACACGTCGGCATAAGTGGCGGGCGTCACGCCGATCGCGAACGGCCTTCTCCGGACTCACGTGAACGGCGGCGTGAGTGTGGCATCTCTGAACTGGAACGCCGGCGTGCTCCGCGCACATCGCCGCGGGCGCGGTCACCGTCACCGCCGCGTGCCGGCGCGGTTCCACGCGGATTAAACGTCCGCGCCGCCTCCGGTGAGGCATGCAGTGCGACCACTGCGGCACGCCGCTCGACCACCCGGGCGACTACTGCCTGGTGTGCGAGACGGCGAACTGCGACGCCGTCGTGGTCGACATCGAGGAGTCGCGCGCGACGCTGACGATGCTCGACGAGGACGAAATCGTGGGGCGGTATCACGTGACGACGACGCCGGAGTCCGGGGAGTTCGCGCCCGTGCAGGTGCGGAACTTCGCGGGGCGCATCGGCGACGAGCTCCGTCGGAAGCGCCCGGACGAAGTGTTCGTCACGGGGCCGCGCGAGGTGGTGTCCGCGCTCCGTGAGGACGTCCGCTACGAGATGTACCGGGTGCGCGCGGACGAGGGCGAAGACGCGGTGGAGGCCGTGGTGAAGCGGCAGGGCGGCGGCGAGCTCGCGACAGTAGACGGCGCGCCCGCGTCGAAGCTCGGCGGGTCGCACTCGACGCTCATCGGCGACCGAAAGGGCTGGGAGGTCATCCGCGTCGTCGCCGCCCACCCGAACGTGAAGAAGGTCATCCCGGGACCCATCGACGCGAGCGGGTCGGGGTCGCGGACGGGCCTGCGGGCGAAGGCCACTCGGGCGGACGACACGGGGAACGTCCGCCTCATCGTGCGCGACGGCTCCAGCGTGCAGGAGAACCGCGTGGTCACCACCGCGGGGAACCGAGCGGACGGCGAGCGGGTGCGCGCGGACCTGAACGACGCGCTCGACGACGCCGGCTTCCTCGCCGGCACGTAGAGACAACTCGTAGCGTTTAAGCATCCGCTGACGTTATCATCGGCTACTATGGCTGAGAAGGGCTCCAGCACGACCGGGAGCGCCGGTCGGTTCGGTGCACGGTACGGGCGCGTCGCACGACGCCGCGTCTCCGAGATTGAAGCGGACACGAACGCTGACCACTCCTGTCCCGAGTGCGGGAACGACGCGGTCTCCCGCAAGGGCACGGGCATCTGGGCGTGTGGCTCCTGCGGCTACACGTTCACGGGTGGCGCGTACCGGCCGACGACGCCGGGCGGAGAGTCCGTCAAGCGCTCCATCCGCACGGCGCTCGGCGAGGAGACCGAGGACTGAGATGGCGTACAAGTGCTCGCGGTGTAAACGCGACGTCGAACTCGACCAGTACGGCGGGGTGCGGTGTCCGTACTGCGGGCACCGCGTCCTCCTGAAGGAACGCGCGCGGGACGTCAAGGAAGTCGACGTCCAGTAGGCCCCGTGGCCCGACACGGCACCGACTTCGTCTTCTCTTACGACTCTCCCGACACCGCTCGCGTCGTCGAGCGGAGCGTCCGCGTCGAAGCCGGCGACATCGAGGGCGACCGCACGAGCGTGACCGTCGAGCGGACGGGCGCGACCGTCGCTATCGACGTCGAGGCGGCCGACCTCACGGCGCTGCGCGCGGGACACAACACGTGGACGTCGCTCGTCGAGGTCGCGGAGCGCGCGGCGCGTCACGGCTCCCGGTAGGTCTTGCGGCGGCTCCGCGTTCTCCGAGACGCTGGGGAGTGCCGCAAGCCTTTGAAGGTTCGGCGCGCAAGCACTCAGACGATGCCGCCCTCAGTGAATCGGTACGACGCGATACTCGCGGGCCTCCCCACGCTGCTCGCGGGGTCGCTCGGCGTCGCGTGGACGTCCGCGGTGACTATCACGACCGCGGTCGCCACGGGCTGCCTGCTCGGGTTCGGCCTGCTCGCGGACGCGCTCGTCCGCAATCCTCCGACGAACGGCTGAACCCGCGGGAAGCCCGTCGTGACGGCCGAACGACGCGCCTCGCGGTGTGACACCGAAAGCGGGAGCTTTTCACGCTGGGGCGTTACGACCTATCCATGCAGGGCAATCTGCCGCCGGAAGCACAAGAGAAACTCGAAGAGCTCCAGGACCTCCAGGACACCGCACAGCAGGTCGCGACGCAGAAACAGCAGGCCGAGAGCCAGCTGCAGAGCGCGAAGACCGCGCTCGACGAGCTCGACGAAATCGACGAGGACACGACGATGTACCGCGAGGTCGGCGAACTCCTCGTGGAGACGTCCTACGACGACGCCGAAGAAGACCTCGACGAGAAGGTCGAGAACCTCGAACTCCGCGTGCAGACGCTGGAGAAACAGGAGACGCGCGTGCAGGACCAGTTCGAGGAGCTCCAGGAGGAGCTTCAGAACATGCTCGGCGGCATGGGCGGCGGCCCCGCTGCGGGCGGCATGGGCGGCCCCGGCGGCGACTAAATGCCGACTGACGAGGCGGTCGTCGAGACCGCTGCGGAAGCCGCGGAAGGCTACGTGTTCAGCGAACTCGCGCGCTCTGACGTCGACGACCTCGACATCACCGTGACGTTCGAGGACGGCGTGCTCGACGTCGAAGTCTACGTCAACGCGCCCGACGCGGACGCGGACGTCGAACGCGTCGCCGACGACGCCGCGATGGTCGCCGGCCAAGCGGTCGACGACCTCTTCGCCGAAGAAGAGTAACGCGGTTTCCGGTCGGCTCTGCCGACCGGAAACCGCGAGACGGCGAACGGGCCTCTGGCCCGTGAGCCAGCGCGGCTTTTCGGATGACTCGAAGTACTGAGTGACTAGCGCGTGCCGTATCCTCGCCTCGGTCCGCGATTTCGTTTCCCTGCGGTCGCGCGGACGCCACCCCTCGCGCGGTACGTCGCTATCGCGGCGGTGCTCGCTCTCGCGGTCGCGGAGTGGGGGTAGCACCGACTGCCGGAGCGGTGACCGAGAGACGACCAGTCGGCGGCACGGACAGTCCACGACGACGGCGGCGTGTCGAGTCCGAGTCAGGGCGTGAGGAAGAAGATGATGATGGAGAGGGCGAGGGTGGCGACGACGACGGCGGCGGCGAGCGCGGTCCCCATGGAGATGACGGCGTTCGCGTGGCTGGCGAGCGTCTCGGTTCGGTCGTTCCCGAAGACGGTGACTTCGGCTTGTTCGGTCTCCATGCCGGCTTCGACGGGTTCGAGGTCGGCGGTGGCGTCGTCGACGAGGTCGGCGACGAGGCGGACGAGCTCGTCGCCGTCGATGGCGTCGCCGACCTGGTTCTCGGCCTCGACGGTGTTGACGATGTGGGTGTCCGTCGTCATGATTTCGGCTTCGTCCACGCCGTCGAGGGCGTCGACGATGGCTTCGCGGAGGCCGGGCTCCATGTTGTTCCCGTCGACGAGGACGTAGGCGGTGCGCTGGCCGCCGGCGTCGAGGACGGCGGCGCGCACGCCGAGCGGGCCGATGCCGTCCTGTGGCGTCCACGTCGTCCGGTCCCACGCGGTGCCGAGCGCGAACTCGTGGCGGTCGGCGTCGACGAGGTCGTCCGCGGCGTCGCCGGCGGCGCGAATCATGTTGAACGAGCGCCGACTCCCGGGGACGACGTGGCCGAGGTCGCCGCCTTCGAGGCCGTTGTTACAGTTGTGCGCGTCCACGAGGAGGACGTCGTCGAGGCCGGAGACGCGGGCTTCGCTGGACGCGGCGAGGCCGACGGCGTACTCGACGTCGTCCGCGAACTCGGGGCTGAAGGTGTTGACGAGGAGGCCGTCGTCGCCGAAGCGCTGCGCGAGGAGTTTCGCGTCGCCGCGCTCGACGCGCACGCTCTCCGTCGCCCTCGCGCTGTAGGTCAGGCGGTCGTGGGCGCGCTCGGCGGCGTCGAGGAGCGGTTGGACCTCGCGCTCGGTGACGAGGTTGAAGTCGTGGCCGGCGGTCGCGTGCGGCGGAAACGCCAGGCCTTCCGCCGTCTCCGCGATGCGTTGCGGGAGGTTCCCGCCGCCGATCTCACCCATCGGCCCCGGATGAATCATCGGGAGCACGAACCGGGCCTTCTCGCCCGCGCCAGCGTCCTCACCCGCGTGTTCGCTTCGGCCGTCTCCGGTCTCGCCGTTCCCGGTTCCGTCCGCTCGGCGGCGGAAGGAGAGGACGGTGACGGGGACGACGGCTTCCTCGCCGATGCCCTGGAAGAAGTCTTCGAGCTCGCGGTTTCCCTCGGCGATGTGACCGATGAACCCGCGGAGGAAGTCGAGGCCGGAGACGCCGAGGCTCTGTCGCCACGGGTGGTCGACGACGCGGAGGAAGCCGTAGGCGACGAGGCCGTAGAGGACGCTCATCCCGACGATGAGCGCGAAGTCGCTCGGCGTGAAGATGTACTGGATCTCCGTCGGAGCCTGACTCGGCCGGTTGAGGTAGGCGTTGAGGATGGGGCCGCCGATGGAGAGGAAGTTCATCGTCCCGGAGTAGACGAAGAGGAGGACGGCGGCGGTGAGCGTCTGGATGCTCGCCGGGATGGTGGCGAGGATACTGTTCCGGGAGACGGCGAGCACGACGAGGAGGCGGACGGCGAAGACGAGCGCGAGCGCCGCGGTGAGGACGTCGAAGACGAACTGCTGGCTGAGCGGCGTCAACACGGTGATGACGCCGGCAGCGAGCAGGAGGGAGACGACGATTCCCTCGCAGATGAGCGCGAGGAGGCTGGAGCGGTTGTAGGTGAGTTGGCCGTCGAGCCAGCGGTCCACGGGCGTAGTGGCGAGGCTGGCGACGACCGTCGGAACGCCGATGAAGAAGACGCCCTGCCAGGCGTCCTCGAAGATGTACGTCGAGTCGAAGGCGACGACGCCGGTGAGCGCGGCGACGAGGAGGCTGAACGCGACGCTCACGTACCAGTTCGGCGCGCGGAAGATGAACTTCGAGAGCGATGCGAGGTCCCCCTGACTCTGCGTCATCTGTCGCAGATGTCGATGAAGTTCTCGAAGACTTCCTCGCCGCGCTCCGTGTGAGCGACCTCGGGGTGGAACTGGACGCCGTAGAGGTCGCGGTCCGTGTCGCTCATCGCTTCGACGCCGCAGATGTCGCTCGACGCAGTGATCGCGAAGCCGTCCGGCACGTCGACGACTTCGTCGGCGTGACTCGCCCACACCCGCGTCTCCGGGGCGAGCGACCCGAGGAGCGGGTCGCCCGCGTCCTCGATATCGATGGTGACGTCGGCGTAGCCGCCGTAGTCGCCGGATTCGACCTCGCCGCCGAGCGCGGCCGCGATGACCTGGTGGCCGAGACAGACCCCCAGCACGGGGCCGTCGAAGTCGACGTACTCGGCGCTCTTCCCGGCGCGGTCGATGTCCGGGCCGCCGGAGAGGACGACGCCGTCGGCGTCGACGTCCTCGGGCGGTGTGTCGTTGTCGACGAGTTCGACGTCCACGCCGAGGTCGCGGAGCGTTCGGTGCTCGAGATGCGTGAACTGGCCGTGGTTGTCCACGACGACGATACGGGTCATGCTCCCCCGTAGTGGCCGGTCGAGTAAAAAGGGACCCGATAGGCGCTACCGTCCGCCTTCACCGGATACGCGGCCGTCTCCCGGGCATCTACCGGTGGAGACGCGGGACGCGACGCCGGCCGAATCCGCCGGTATCACTCCTCGCTCCGGTCCGCCGCCGTCTCGAACCCGAGTTCGTCGAGCTCCTCGCTCCGCCGACCCTCCGCCTCGGCGAGCGCCTCCGGGTCCGGGCTCGCGTCGTCGTCCACGCGCGCCCACGACCCGTGGACTTTCGCGTGACACCACCGGCAGAGGAAGACCGTGATCTCGTGGGCGAGTTCGCCCTCGCCCGCGTCGCTCGCGGCTTCGCCGCTCGCGTGTTCCGCGGACTCCTCGACGGGGTGTCGCTCGCCCGCGTCGCTCGCGGCTTCGCCGCTCGCGTGTTCCGCGGACTTACTTCGTTCGTCCGCGTACGCAAGATGGTGTTCTTCGAGAAGCGGCCGGTCGTCGGTGTGGGCGTTCCGGCGTTCTTGGAGGCCGCAGCGCGCGCACTCGCGACTCGACCCCGTGGAGCGGTAGTGGGGGCACTCGCGCCACGCGCACTCGTCGTTCGCGGCGGGACACCGGAAGTCGTCGCGGCGGCGTTCGGCGGCGAACGCGCGGTCGTGCTCGGGGTGGTCGAAGGCGTATCGGCACTTCCCGTCGTCGGTGACGTGGTCGCAGACGCCCGCGTGCGCGTAGGGGTCGTCGACGCCCACGGCGGTCCCGGTCGGCGTCTTCTTCACGGTCTCGTTGTCGGTCTCCCGGGGGAAAACCCTACCCTTCGTCGGGTCGACTGGCCGAGTATGAAGTCGTACGAGCGCGCTCAGCTGCTAGAGCGCGTCGAACGGGACGGCGCGAGTGTCGGCGTCTCGATGCCCGACGAAGTCGAACTCGACGGCGAGCCGTTCGCGCTGCGGGAGTTCGTCTTCGAGATTAAGCGCCTCGACGGCCTCCCGGCGGAGAAACAGGCGGAGCTGCAGGCGGTGAAACGCCGACTTCGCAGGGCGCGCCGCGAGCGCGAGGAAGAACTGGAAGAGGGAGACATCTCCTACGCCGAGGGCGAGCAGCTCGTCGAGGAGGTTCTCGGGCTCTCCCGCGCGCTGAACGCGCTGGAGTCGCTCGGCGGACCCGGTATCGAGGCGGAGGCGCGCGCGAGCGAGACGGCCGACCAGAAGCGCTGGCGGAGCTTCCTCGGCGACGTGCTCGGCTGGGACGACCGGAGGTCGCGTCGATGAGCCAGAACGCCGAAATCGCCGCCGTCCTCGACGAGATCGCGGACTACTACGAGGCGACGGGCGACGACTACCGCCCGCAGACCTACCGGCGCGCGGCGAACTCCGTTCGCGACCACCCCGACCCCGTCGAGGACCTCGCCGAAGAGGGCGTAGACGCCGTCACCCAACTCGACGCCGTCGGCGACTCCATCGGCGAGAAAATCGTCGAATACGTCCGAACCGGCTCTGTCGAGAAACTCGAGGACCTCCGCGAAGACCTCCCCGTCGAGATGGCGGAACTCCAGCGCGTCGAGGGCGTCGGGCCGAAAACCATCAAGAAACTCTACGACGCGCTCGGCGTGACGGATCTCGACGACCTCGAAGCGGCCGCGGAGAACCACGAGATTCGTGAGCTCGACGGGTTCGGCGCGAAGTCTGAGGAGAACATCCGTAACCACATCGAGTTCGCTCGGTCCGTGCAGGGCCGCCAGCGCCTCGGCGACGGCCGCCCGGTCGCCGAAGAGGTCGAGGAGACCGTGCTGGGGTTCGACGCGGTCGACCGCGCGGAAGTCGCGGGGTCGACGCGGCGGTGGCGCGAGACCATCGGCGACGTGGACGTTCTCGCGTCCAGCGACGACGGCGACGCGGTCGCCGAGTCGCTCGAAGATTGGGAGCGCGTGGACGAGGTCATCGAGTCGGGCGAGACGAAGACGAGCGTTCGCGTCGCGGGCCTCCGCGTGGACGTCCGCGTCGTCGTCGACGACGAGTTCGGCTCCGCCCTCCAGTACTTCACGGGGTCGAAAGACCACAACATCACCCTCCGGAACTACGCCATCGACCAGGGGAAGAAGGTGAACGAGTACGGCGTCTTCGACGTTCGCAGGAGCGGAGCTCCTGCGGTCCAATCAGAAGCTGACGCTTCCGATGACGTGAGCGACGTCGACGACCCCGATTCGGGCCAGCGCGTCGGCGACCTGCTCGCCTCGAAGACGGAGGAAGCCGTCTACGACGCGCTCGGCCTCCCGTTCGTTCCGCCCGAACTCCGCGAGGACCGCGGGGAAGTGCAGGCCGCCGCCGCCGACGCCCTGCCGGACCTCGTGAACGAACCGGACGTCCGCGGCGACCTCCACACGCACACGGACTGGTCGGACGGCGACGACTCGCTCGAAACCATGCTCGACGCCGCCGAGTCGCGCGGGTTCGACTACTACGCCGTCACCGACCACGCCGAGGGGCCGGGCGTCTTCGGCGACTCCGGGCTGAGCGACGACGACCTCCGCGAGCAGTTCGAGGTCGTCCGCGACGCGGCCGACGACTACGACTTCACGGTCTTCACGGGCGTGGAGGCGAACGTCGCCGCCGACGGCACAGTCGGCGACGTGAGCGACGACGTGCTCGCCGCCGCCGACCTCGTCGTCGCCTCGCCGCACTCCGGGCTGGGCGACGACGGCGGCGACCAGACCGACCGCCTCGTCCGAGCCGTCGAACACCCCTCGGTGGATATTCTCGGCCACCCCTCCGGCCGCCTCATCAACGACCGGCCGGCGATGGAGTTCGACGCGAGCGAGCTCGCCGCCGCCGCCGCGGACGCCGACACGGCCCTAGAGGTGAACGCGAACCCCGCGCGCCTCGACCTCTGGGGGAGCGCCGTCCAGGCCGCCGTCGACGCCGGCGCGACCGTCGCCATCGACACGGACGCCCACAGCCCCGTCGAGTTCGACCACGTCACCTACGGCGTCCACACCGCCATGCGCGGCTGGGCCGAACCCGCCGACGTCCTCAACACGTGGACCGTCGACGACGTGCAGGCCTTCCTCCACTGATGGCGAATCACGCCTACACTCCCGAGGAGACGCGCGTCCTCCTCGACGTGATGTTGGGGTCGCTCGCCCGCCGCCTCCGCATGCTCGGCTACGACGCCGCCTACGCCCTCGACAGAGACGTGGAGGCCGACGACGCCATCCACGACCTCGCCCGCGAGGAGAGCCGCGTGCTCCTCACCCGCGACCGCGACCTCGCCGAGCGAACACCCGAGAGCGTCCTCCTCACCGAACAAGACGTCGACGACCAGCTCGCGGAACTCCGCGACGCCGGGTTCGAGCTCGCCCTCGACGAACCCGCGCGGTGTGCGACCTGCAACGGGCTCCTAGAGGAAGTCGACCCTGAGACCGCGCCCGAGCACGCGCCCGCCGACGTCGACCGGCTCTGGGCGTGCACGGCCTGCGGCCAGCACTACTGGAAGGGAAGCCACTGGACAGATGTCGGAGAACGACTCGAAGAAACGCGGTAGCAGCGCTTAGAGGCGGTCGCGGCCCTGACGGCGGCGCTCGCTCGCGCCGTCGTTGCTCGCCCACTCCGAACAGGCCTCCACGTCGTCCATGAGTTCGTCGTGGAGACCGCAGTACGGCTGGAGGCCCTCGTCGGTCCGGACGTAGTCGAAGTGCGCGCAGTTCCCGCAGTACCGGTCCGGACCGGGACCGCCCGACGCCGACTCCCCCGCAGCATCCGTCGAACCCGCTGCACTCGCTGTATCCGCTGGACCCGCCGAACCCGCTGCATCTGTCGAATCTGTCGAGCGCGACGGTTCGGGCGACGTCGTGGACGCCGCGGGCGTCGAAGTCGAGGCGTTCTGCGCGTCGGGGGTGCCGGGCGTGCGGAGCGTTTCGGTGCTGCCGCCGTCGGTGGACGGCGTGCTCGCGTGGTGGTCGTCGACGTCGTCCATGTCGCCGAAGACGCCGACGCCGCCGAAGGAGCCGCCGGAGAGGGCGGCGCGGGCGTCGTCGATGTTCTCCTCGGCGACTTCGACGGTGTGGGTTTCGCCGTCCCTGGTGAACGTCATCGTGACGGTACCGCCCGGAGTGTTGCGGCGTTTGAAGGTCGCGATGGCGGTGAAGAGACACCACATGACGGTCATGATGCCGACGGCGTAGACGGCGATGAGGGCGACGACGCCGCTGGAGGGGATGCCGAGGCCGCTGAACCAGTCGTAGGGGTAGACGGCGCGGAAGATGGCGACGCCGGCGAGGGTGAGGACGCCGCCGACGGCGGCGGCGGCCTGGTGGATGCGTTCGGCGGGGAGGACGGCGAAGATGCCGAGGAAGGCCGCCGGGACGCCGAGTCCGACGAGGGTGCCGGCGAGTTCGCGCGCGCCGTACACGTGCGCCATCGTGAAGTCCGCGGGGAGCGCGACGCGCGTCGTCAGGACGATGATTCCCGCGACGACCATCAGCGCGCCGGCAGCGAACAGGCCTGTGCCGACGTACAGTCGCTCGGGGCTCACCTGCCCGCTGCGACGTTCGTAGGCGTCAGACAGGCTAGTCATGGGTAGTCATACGCTCGCTAGCCCTAAAAGCCACCGTCAGACACAGACCTATCAGTGTACTGTGGGGTGGTATCGAAAGGCCTAATCTTCGCCCTCTCGACCCGTCGAACATGGCTGACGACGAGGAAGAGGAGACGCAGGTGGAGCTCGGCCCGGAGACGCCCGTCGAGGGCGCGCCGCTCGCCCGCGTCGCCTCTCGACTCACCTGGGGGCTGGAGAAGAGCGAGGTCGTCCGACGCGAGGGCGACGTCGAGGTTCGAACCGCGGACGGCCCCGTCCGCCTCGCCGACGCCCTCGACGGCGTCGACGACACCTACTTCTCGAGCCGGAACGCCTTCGTCGACGCCGTCCGCGCCGAACTCCCCGACGGCCCCGTCCCCGCCGGCGACCCCGTCGCCGAGACGGCGGACGCCGACACGGACGCTGACGCGGACGAAGGCGAAGCGAGCGAAGCTGCCGCCGACGACGAGTAGTCGCGACGCGGACCACACCGCGAGAATCGGCCGATTTCCTTCTCAGCAGCCGAATCCGGTCTCTCAGAACCCGAATCCGAGCGCGCTCGCGCCGGACGTCGCGACGTCGGGCATCGCCATGACGGCGTAGAGCGCGAGGAAGAGCGTCGCGTCGTACGCGCCGTGGATGAACGCGGTGACGGTGAGGTTCCGCGTGTACTCGTAGATGACGCCGAAGACGAGGGAGATGCAGAAGAGGAGGCCGATGGAGACGACGGTGCCGGCGATGGAGCCGACGAGGGAGGTGGCGTGCGCGGCGGCGAAGACGAGGCAGGCGACGGGAATCGCGGCCCACGCGGGGAAGACGTCGCGGAGTTCGCTCTGGATGATGCCGCGGAAGAGGAGCTCCTCGCCGGGGCCGATGAGGAGGAAGGAGAGCGGGAGGAGGACGAGGAGGACGGTCGGGTCGCCGGTCGCGAGCTCCGTCACGGAGTTGTCGGAGGTCGGCGCGCCCGTGCTCTGCACGGCGAGGGAGAGCGCGATGAGGAGGACGAACATCCCGACGTAGCCGCCGACGGCGATGGCGACCTCCTTCAGCGACGGCCACTCGAACCCGCCGTAGCTCGCCGGGCGGCCGCGCCACTTGATGTAGAGCGCGGCCAGCCCGCCGAACGTCACGCCCTGCAAGAGAACGGTCGAGAGCACGACGGCGAGAGACGGCGTAATCGAGACGCCGGCGAACCGGAGCGCGACGACGGCGGCGATAACGAGCCCGTTCCCGACGCCGAGCGCGACGGCGGCGAGGAGGACGGCGATGGCGACCGCCACGAGCCTGGACCGCGTTGACTCATTCATACCACCGCCTTCGACTCCCGGCACTAAACGCCTACCCCTCTCTCCTCGTCCGCCCCGTCTCCCGTTCTCCCGACTCGCGCTCTGCTTCCAGTTCCGCTTGGAGGTCGTCGACTTTCGCCTCCAACTCGGCGATACGGTCGTCGTCTTCGCGTTCGTCGGCTTCCCCGTCGCCTCCCTGCGACGCGGAGCGCGTGAGGAGGTAGCCGCCGCCGACGAGCACGACGAGCGCGGGGATACCGAACATGATCACCGCGATGAGGAGGATGACGAAGAGCTCCACCCCGCCGGGGAGGCCGGCGAACGCGGGTGCGAGGGCTGACAGGGACATACCGTGATGGTTCGGCGCAGACGCTGTAAACTTTCTCCCGCGCGTCCGCTCCGCCTACCAGTCGCTGATGGACGACTGCACGCCGGAGACGAGGGCGGATTTTCTTCGTAGGTCGCTCCAGGAGACGGGGAGGTGGGGTTCGATTTCTCGGAGCGCGCCGTGGAAGGTTTCGGCCTCGCCGGGGTCGCCGTCGAAGGCGTTCCGCACGCTCTCGCGGACCTGCCAGACGCCGACCGGAGCCCAGTAGTCGTCGGAGACCTCGCGGAGGACGATGGCTTTCGCCTGCCGGCCGATGTCATCTAAATATTCGAGGACGCCGAGGCGGGACGCGTAGTACGCGCCCGCCGTCTCCTCGACGTAGCCCGAGCGGCCCTCGTAGCCCTCGCTCGCCGACCCCATCCACACCTCGCCGGTGGCGTCCGGGTTCCAGATGCTCCCCGGGCTCTTCATCTCCACGAGCTCGTACTCCCAGCGACCCGGCGCGAGCACCACCCAGTAGCGGTTCCCCATGTACTCGTTCACGTGCACGCTCACCTCGTCCACGCTCGGGTTGTCGCGGATGCTCCCGCGGAGGTACTTCCCGAGCGTGTCGTCGACGGCCGTGATGGACCACCGGGTCGGAACGAGCCGCCGGTTCTGTCCCTGGCCGAGCGCGCCGACGGAGAGCACTCGGTTGATCTCGTAGACGTCGAGGCCGCGGCGGTAGAGATACGTCATCGCGCCCTGCGCCTGCCAGTCGTCGTCCTCCAGCGTCTTCTCGACGTACCGAGATACGTGGGGGTTCTCGGCGAGGTCGGCGGATTCGGCGGTCGCCGACGGCCCGGACGGCGCGTTCGCCACCGGCTGTGTGTACTGCTCGGGGTCGAACTCCGGCGTCGAGTCGAGGCCGATTTCGACGTTCACCGGGCGGTCCGCGATTGCGACCTCGCGCTGCACGCCCACGAACCCGTCCCAGACGTCCTCGACGTTCACCGACGCCGACCGCCGCGAGTTCAGTAATCCAGTGCGGTACTGGAGGACGTTGTCGATGCCTAATCCGTCCTCGTACCACGCCCCGCTCGTCGCGTAGTTCTCCGCCTGCTCCTCGTCGGCGACGGGCGAGAGGATTCCCGCGGAGACGTTCGGATACGACGACCGCCCCACGAACACCGAGGGCGCGGTCGCGCCGTAGAGCGAGTCGCCCTGCTGGACGGCTTCGAAGTTCGCCTGCACGTCGTCGAGATAGTCGAGCACGGCGTACGACTTCTCCTCGACGAGCCGCCGGCGCTCGAACTCCTCGTCCGGTTCGAGCCCCTCGATGTAGTCGTCCAGCCGCATACCCGTACTACGAACTCGGCGGCCTTGAACGCTTCTCACGCCGAAGATGTCCCGACGCGGTCACCCGAATCCGACCCGCCCACCAACACGCCACACAAGAACTGGACAAACAGGATAGAATATATGGAAATTAGACCTATATCGTTTGGTTTTAGACGGGGGAGTGAGATGATTACTAGCACCTTTGGCCGTCATTATACTGTTTGTCCAGTAGATTCAAGTAGGGTCGTGCCATTGTGTCGCATGAAATGTCCGTGCTCAACCGCGTCACGACCCGGCTCGACTCGCTCGCCGCCGACTCGCACTGCGAATGCCTCGTGTGCGGCGCACGCTACGAGTCACAGCCGCTGAACTGCGCAGCCTGCGGGAGCACGCGCTTCGAGAACTAACACCGGACCACCGGCCACCCCCGTGGACCACCGGCTCACCTATCTGTCTCGGCTACTCTACTCGGCCGCGCGCCGCCCTCCTCCGGCGGCGCGACCGTCGAACGCGGCGCTCGCTCAGTCGGCTTTCGCCTGCCAGTCCCGGAGCGAGTCCGCCGACACGCCGTCGACGTCGTCCGCGAGCTCGTCGGCGTCCGCGTCCCGGAGGTCACCGACGTCCTCGACGCCCACCGCGTTCAGTTTCTCAGCCGTCTTCGACCCGATGCCGTCGAGCTCGGTGAGCCCGCGGCTCGCGCGGTACTCCTCGTAGTTACAGACCGGACAGCCGAACTCCCAATCCTCACCCGACTCGTCGCGGATGACGAGCTCCGGGAGGTCGTGCTCCTCGCAGATTTCATCCGTCGCCTCGACGTCGCCGTTCCGCGGGAAGGAGAGGCTGTACTCGCAGTCCGGGTAGCGCGTGCAGCCCACGAGTCGGTTCCCGTTCCGCAGGCGCTTCACCGCGAGCTCGCCGCCCTCGTCCTCGCCGCACTCGGGGCACGCGCCCACGACGAGCTCCACGCCCGCGTCCTCCTCGGCGCAGAGCGGACAGCCGTGCACGAACGTGCTCCGGCCGTCCAGCATCTTCACCTCGTGGAGGTCGTGCTCCTCGCACGTCTCGTCGAGCACGATGGGCTCGCCCGAATCCGGGAGCGGCAGCGTGAACTCACAGTCCGGATAGCCGTCACAGCCCACGAAGTAACTTCCTCTACTTGCCCGCCGGATGAGCAGGTCGTTCCCGCACTCCGGACACGGCCCCACCGTCTTGTCCGCCTTCAGCGACTCCCGGAGGTGGTCGCCGATCTCCTCCCGGGACTCGCCGAGCGACTCGAACACCCGGCCCAGCATCTCCCGGGACTCTTCTGTTACTTCGTCGAGCGTCGTCTCGCCCTCGACGATGGCGGTCATGTCCTCCTCCAGCTCCGCGGTCATCTCCTCGGAGACGACGAGGTCCGCGTACTGCTCCGCGGCCTCCACGACCGCCATCGCCAGCCGCGTCGGCCGCGGCGGGTCGCCCTCGATGTACCCGCGGTCGTAGAGCTTCTCGATGGTGTTGTGCCGCGTGCTCTTCGTCCCGATACCCAGCGACTCCATCGTCTCGATGAGCCGCGACTGGCCGTACCGCCGCGGCGGCTGCGTCTGCTTCTCCTCGATGCGCGCGTCCACGACCTCCAGCTGTTCGCCCTCCTCGACGTCGGGGACGTAGTTCTCGTCCGTCCCGAAGTACGGATAGACGGCGTGATAGCCCTCTTCGAGGAGGCGGCGGCCGTTCGCCTTCAGCGAGAGATTCTCGCCCGCGACCTCGGCGACGACGCGGAGGTGCTCCCACTCCGCCGGCTCCGCGAGCGTCGCGAAGAAGCGCCGCACGACGAGTTCGTAGACCTCCCACTCGTCCTCCGAGAGGTCGCCGCGCGCCGGAATGTCGGGCGTCGGATGAATCGGCGGGTGGTCGGTCGTCTCCTCGTCCCCGGCCGTCGGCTCCAGCTCCTCTAAGTCCCGGAGGAGGTTCACCGCGTCCGAGAAGTGCGGGTTCCCGTCGAACTCGCCCACGAGCTCGGCGGGGTCGAGGTCGTCCGGGTAGACCGTGTTGTCCGTCCGCGGATACGTGATGTAGCCCGCCGTGTAGAGGTCCTCGGCGATGCTCATCGCGCGGCCCGCGCCGTAGCCGAGCGAGCTCGCCGCGCGGATGTACTGCGTCGTGTTGAACGGCGCGGGCGGGTCGTCCGTCCGCGTCCGCCGCCGCACGCTCTCCACGACGACCTCCGCGGCCTCGCGGAGCACCGCGAACGCCTCGTCTGCCGCGTCCTCGTCCCAGACGCGCTCGGCCTCGTTGTCGTCCTCGTCGAGGTAGAAGTACTGCGCCTCGAACTCGGTCGCGTCCTTCGCGAGGTCGGCGAACAGCTCCCAGTAGTCGTCCGGGTCGAACGCCTCGATCTCGCGCTCCTTGTCCACGATGAGCTTGAGGGTCGGCGACTGCACGCGGCCGACCGAGATGAAGTCCTCGCCCATCTGGCGGGCGGAGAGCGAGAGGAAGCGCGTGAGCGCGGCCCCCCAGACGAGGTCGATAATCTGTCGCGCCTCGCCGGCGGCGGCGAGCTCGAAGTCGAGTTCGTCCGGCTCCGCGAACGCCGTCTTCACCTCGTTCTCCGTGATGGAGGAGAAGCGCACGCGCTTCACCGGCGCGTCCTCGTTCACGTCCCGAACGAGCTCGTAGGCTTCCTTCCCGATTAGCTCGCCCTCGCGGTCGTAGTCCGTCGCGATGACGACGTCGTCGGCGTCGCGGGCGAGCCGCTGGAGGACGTTCACGATGTCCTCCTGCGTCGCCGTCTTCACGATGGGCGCGTCGACGAGCTCGCGCGGCTCGACGTCCCGCCAGTCCTCGTACTCCGAGGGGAAGTCGACGCCGACGACGTGCCCGCTCAGGCCGACGCAGCGCTTCCCGCCCCACTCGTAGACGTAGACGCCGGCCTGCTGGTCGGCTCTCGCGCCGCCCTCCGAGAGGATGTCGGCGATGCGTCGCGCCGCGTTGTTCTTCTCCGTGATGATGAGTTCCACAGTCAGGGGCCTCCAGGGTCGATACTGCACGGTAGGCCGGTCCTCGTTCTAAAGGTTTCGGGGAGCCAACCACCGCGGAGAACGCTCAACGACGTCGCATTCGTGGGTTTCACGGGGGCACTGCGCGCCCGCGACGCGTCGCGTACCGGTACGCGCCCGCGAGCGCCGCGTACGTCACCACGAACAGCGCCGCGAACGCCACCAGCAGCGTGTACGGCGGGTGCCCCACGAACACCGCGTTCACGACGACGACGTCGAGCAGCGTCGCGACTACCACCATCGCGGGCACGAGCGCCGACGCCGACCCAGGCATACGGTACCGTACAACACGAGTGGTGAAACGTCTTCTCCCCGCGCTCCGCGTCACTCCACGCGGTAGTACATCCCCTCGGACGCGGGCGCGGTCGCCTCGAACCCCCACCGCTCGTAGAAGCCGTCGACGTCCGCCATCAGATTCACGTACGCGGAGGGCGGCGCGGTCTCCTCCACGTACGCCATCAGGGCGTCCATCATCCGACTGCCGAGGCCCCGGCGCTGGTGGTCGGGGTGGACGGCCATATCGCAGAGGTGGTAGACGGAGCCGTCGTCGCCGACGATACGTCCCATGCCGACGACGTCACCGGTCGGTTCGTGGACGGCGGTGACGCCGTAGACGGTGTTCGGCAGGCCGCGCTCGACGGCCTCCACCGACCGCTCCGCCATCCCCGCCGCCTCGCGCAGCGCCACGAACGTCTCCGGCGTCGGCAACTCCTCTCGGACCGCGTACTCGCTCATACTCGGGTCGGGGTCGCGGGCGGCGTTGAGCGTTCCGGTCGGCCGTGAGCCACGAGACCACCTACCGCGGATTCCGGCCGACGGCACCGCGGCCGAAGGGCGTATAGCGCACAGATTAGAACTATTCGTATGCAACAGCATCCGCCGCGACGGTCGCTCGACGAGGAGGTCGCCGAACACCGCGAGCCCGAAGCCGACGTCGACCCGATATTCGTCAACCGCTGGTCGGCGCGCGCGATGACGGGCGAACCCCTCGACGAAGCCGACTACCGCCCGCTCTTCGAAGCCGCGCGCTGGGCTCCCTCCTCCCGGAACACCCAGCCGTGGCGGTTCGCGTACGCCGCGCGCGGCGACGACGAGTGGGAGACCTTCCGCGGGTTCGTGAACGAGTTCAACCGCTCGTGGGCCGACGACGCCGCCGTCCTCGCCGTGCTCTTCTCCGAGACCACGGACGACGAGGGCCGCTCGCTCGCCTCCAACTCCTTCGACGCCGGCGCGGCCTGGGAGAACCTCGCCTTAGAGGGGACGCGCCGCGGCCTCGTCGTCCACCCGATGGGCGGCTTCGACCACGAGGCCGCCGCCGCCGAACTGAACGCCCCCGACGACTACGACGTCGAAGTGATGGTCGCCATCGGCGAGCGCGCGCCGCCCGAGACGCTCCCCGACGACCTCAGCGACCGCGAACGCCCCAACGGCCGCAAACCCCTCGACGAAATCGTCACCCGCGGCTCCTTCTAAGCCCTTTAGTCGGGCTCCGCTCGACGCTCGCCTGACCCCGGCGTTGTCGCTCTCGTGGACGCGAAGCAATTGACCGTCGAGAATTCTGAGGATTCGGTGTCGGGGCGGTGGCGCGGTGGGGTGGGGTGCGGTCCGGACCGACTACTCGTCGAGCTTCTCGCGGAGCTTCTGATTGACGTCGCCGGGGTCGGCGCTCCCCTGCGTCTTCTGCATCACCTGGCCGACGAGGAAGTTCAACGCGCCGCCCTCACCAGCATGATAATCCTCGACCGCATCGGGGTTCTCCTCGATGGCCTCCTCGACGGCGGCCTCGACTTCGCCGCCGGAGGTCTTCCCGAGGTCTTCGGCGTCGACGACCTCGTCCGGCGTCATGTCGTCGTCGAGCATCCGGCGGAGCACGACCTCCTCGGCGTTCTTCGTCGTGATTTCGTCCTCGTCGACGAGTTCGATGAGGCGCGCGAAGTCGTCGAAGCGGTCTTCGACGTCCGCGATTTCGAGGTCGCGGTAGTTGAGTTCGCCGAGGATGGTGTCGGCGACCCACGCCGCCGCGAGGTCCGCGTCGAAGCGGTCCGTCATCTCCTCGAAGAAGTCCGCGACCGCCTTCCGGGAGGTGAGCTTCGACGCCGCCTCCGCGGAGAGCCCGTACTCCTCGCGGAAGCGCTCGCGGCGCGCGTCCGGGAGTTCGGGAATCTCGATGCGCTCCTTCCAGTCCGACACCTCCAGCGGCGGGATGTCCGCCTCCCGGAAGTACCGGTAGTCCTTCTCCTCTTCCTTCGACCGCATCGACACGGTGGAGCCGGAGGCCTCGTTCCACGCGCGCGTCTCCTGCTCGACGGCGCGGCCGCGCTTCAGGAGGTTCCGCTGTCTGCTAATCTCGAAGGAGAGCGCGTCCGCCGCCCCCTTGTGACTCGAGATGTTCTTCACCTCTGTTCTGTTCGCTTCCGCGAGCGCGTCCTCGCTCGGCCCGCCGTCGCCGTCGAACGCCTCCGCGTCCATCATCGAGATGTTCGCGTCCACGCGCAGACTCCCGTCCCGCGCCGAATCGTAGACGCCGAGGTATTCGAGGACTTCTTCGAGCTTCGCGAGGAACGCCCGCACTTCGGCGGGGTCGCGGAAGTCCGGCTTCGTGACGATCTCCATCAGCGGCGTCCCCGCGCGGTTGTAGTTCACGAGCGTGTGCGTCGCCGTCTCGATGCCGCCGCCGACGTGCTGGAGGCTCCCGGGGTCCTCCTCCAGGTGGGCGCGCTCCAGTTCGATGACGCGGCGCTCGTCCCGGTGCGAGATCTCGAGCTCGCCGCCCTGACAGATGGGGTCGTCGTACTGCGTGATCTGGAAGCCCTTCGGGAGGTCAGGGTAGAAGTAGTTCTTCCGGTGGAAGCGCGTGCGCTCGGGTATCTCCGAGTGGAGGGCCTTTCCGAGCTTGACGGCGGCTTCGACGGCGGCCTCGTTCAGCACGGGGAGCGCGCCCGGGAGGCCGAGGCAGGTGGGACAGGTGTGCGTGTTCGGCTCCGCGTCCTCGGTGTCCGTCGAACACCCGCAGAAGATCTTCGTGTCCGTCTCCAACTGGACGTGGACCTCCAGCCCGATGACCGCCCGGAGGTCACGTTCGGCGGCCTGCATACTCATTATCCGGCTTTCACCGGCGAGGCGCTTAGGGCTACCGAACGCGCTCGAACGCCGCCTCCGGTCTCGTCACTCGCCGAGTAGCTCGCCGGTCGTCGTGATCGTCGCGAACTCCCCCGACAACTGGGCGAGCGCCGTCTCGTGGACGAGGTCGGCGTCGAAGCGCTCGCCGTCCAGTTCGCGGTCGTGGGTCGCCGTCGCGTCGCGCGCGAGCAGGACGGTGTAGCCGCGGTTCTCGGCCATGCGGACCGTCGTCGAGACGCAGTGGTCGGTGGTGAGGCCGGCGACGACGAGCGTGTGGACGCCCCGTTCGTCGAGCCACTCGGCGAGACCAGTTCCGATGAACGCGCCGTTCACGCGCTTCACGAACTCGCGCTCGCGCGCGGAGCCGTCCGGCTCCAGGCCGTCGACGAACCGGAACCCCGGCTCGCCGCGCCTGAGGGGCGAATCGCGTTCTCGTGAGTCGTGGCGGACGTGCGCGACGGGTCGCTCGGCGTCCCGCCACGCGTCGAGCAGGTTGCGAGCGCGCCGTTCGGCGTCGGGGTTGTTCCGCTCGCCCCACCCGGGCTCCTCGAAGCCCCGCTGGAAGTCGACGAGGACGAGCGCGGCGTTCTCGAAGTCCCGCGTCACGTCTGCTCACCTCCGGCGACGGGGTCGAACGTCGCGGGGATCTTCGGGTGCTCTCTCGTGACGGTGATGGGGCAGTCGTCGGGGGCTTGGGCGTCGTCCTCGCGGAAGAGGTACTGCGGCCACTCGCGGTCGCCCTCGACGCCCCAGTCGCCGAGGTCGGCGTGCGGGCAGACGCCGTCGTACTCCACGAGGCGCTCCTGGATGACGTCGCGGGCGTGCTGGCCGGCGTCGGTGTCGGCGGTGATGCCGTCGAAGAGCGAGCGCGGCTGGAAGGTGATTTCGAGGCCGACCGGCGAGAACCGCGAGCGGTAGGTGTCGTAGAAGGGCGCGCGGCAGGTGGGGAACATGGGTTCGCCGGCGAAGCAGAACTCCCAGCGCTCGTCGTCGGGGTCGGTGGGGATGTCGGCGGGCCACGGTTCGGGGTCGTGGACGTGGAGGAACTGGAGGAGGTGCCAGAGGCGCTCGTGGTAGTCCGCCTCGGTCGTCGCGGTCTCGTCGGGGGCGAAGAAGACGACGAAGGAGGTCCGGGAGCCGTGCGCGTCGTAGCGGTCGAGGTAGTCGCAGAGCGCGTCGCGGAACGCGAGGAGCGCGTCCTTCTCCCGCATCGACGGGACGGCGGTGTAGAGCGGTTCGCCGGCCTCCACGGACTGCGTGCCGAAGTGGCAGGGGAACGGCGACCCGTCGTGTTCGCCGGTGACCGCGTCGCGGAACGTCCGCCAGTGCGCCGCGAGCCAGTCGGGGGCGTCGCCCGCGTCGACGCGCTCGGCTAGCTCAGCCTGCGTCATCACTCCCTGGAACTCCCCGTTCATACCTCGTGTTCGAGCGGCCAGCGCCATGGGCGTTTCTCTCCCGTCTCCCCCCGTTCACTCCTCGGCGGGGTCGAGGTCGAGGACGCCGGCGGTGACGAGGACGGAGAGAGCGAACGCGTAGACGGCGCAGGCGACGCCGACGGTGACGAAGGGGGCGGCGAGCAGGCGGGCGGTGTGGTAGCCGACGAACCCGCGGGTGACGCCCATCACGACGAACCCGCAGAGGGTGAAGACGAACGTCCCGACGGTGGCGACGAGGAAGCGCTTCTGCCGGTTCATCGCTCCGCCTCCACGCCGTCGCCGCCCGTCGACCACTCGCGGGACGCGGCCGGCGCGTTCGCCTCGCACTGCCGTGCTGACTCGGCCTGCGGCATACCTCGTCTTCGCGCCTCCGCGGGTAAATCGCCGTCGGTGCGCCCGAGGCTTCTTCCACTCGAAGGAGTATCGTACTTTTCGTCTGACGCGCGACTGCCACAGGCTTAATACGGGCTGACGTAGTCGTGTGGAGTATGTCGAGTGAGGTCGAGGACGAGCGGGTCGAGGAACTCGAAAAACGCGTTTCTGAGATGGAGGCGACGATTCGCGGGCTCACCGAGGAGCTCGTCGACGCGAACACGCGCATCCGGAAGCTCGAAGAGCGCGAAGGCATGCACGAGCCGATGGACCGGGTGGAACACCAGCAGGTCAGCCCGGACGGCCAGCCCGCAGCAGACGAGGAAGCGCCCGCCGGCGGCTGGGGCGAGGACGACGACGCGCAGCGGCAGGCGCGCTCGCAGATGGAGGAATCGAAGGGCGACGGAGCGGAAAGCTCTAAGGACGGCGACGCGAACGAAGAAGCAGAGAACGAGGACTCCGACCTCGGCGACGACATCATCGTCGCGTAAGGCGCGGGGTTCTCGGATTCGGGTTCCAGATGTATATCGACGAAATCGTTCTCGAGAATTTCAAGAGTTTCGGGCGGACGACCAGGATTCCCTTCTACGAGGACTTTACCACCATCAGCGGGCCGAACGGCAGCGGGAAGTCGAACATCATCGACGCGGTCCTCTTCGCGCTCGGCCTCGCGCGCACTCGGGGGATGCGCGCGGAGAAACTCACCGACCTCATCTACAACCCGAGTCACGACGACGCGGCCGAGGACGTCGGCCCCCGCGAGGCGAGCGTCGAAGTCATCCTGAACAACGAGGACCGGGCGCTGGAGCGGAGTCAGGTCGTGAACGCCGCCGGGAGCGACGACGTCGGCGACGTCGAATCCATCTCCGTGAAACGCCGCGTGAAACGCACGGAGGACAACTACTACTCCTACTACTACCTCAACGGCCGCTCCGTGAACCTCTCGGACGTCCAGGACCTGCTCGCGCAGGCCGGCGTGACGCCCGAGGGATACAACGTCGTGATGCAGGGCGACGTGACGGGAATCATCAATATGACGCCGTTCGAGCGCCGCGAGATCATCGACGAAATCGCGGGCGTCGCGGAGTTCGACGCGAAGAAGGCGGACGCCTTCGACGAACTCGACGTCGTCGAGGAGCGTATCGACGAGGCCGACCTCCGCATCGAGGAGAAACACGAGCGCCTCGACCAGCTCGAAGACGAGCGCGAGACCGCGCTCGAATACCAGGAGCTCCGCGAGGAGAAAGAAGACCACGAAGGCTACCTGAAGGCCGCGGAGCTGGAGGAGAAACACGACGAGCTCGACGACGTCGTCGCGAAGATCGAGCGCCGCGAGGACTCTCTCGACGCACTCGAGAGCGAACTCGACAGCCGCCGCGGGAAGGTCGAACGGCTCGAAGAGGAGCTCGACGAGCTGAACGCGGAGATCGAGCGGAAGGGCGAGGACGAACAGCTCGCCATCAAGCGCGAGATCGAGGAGGTGAAAGGCGAGATAAGCCGGCTCGAAGACCAAGTCGAGAGCGCGCGGGAGCGGATGGAGGACGCCGAAGCGAAACGCCGGCAGGCGTTCGTCGAAATCGACCGGAAACAGGAGCAAGTCGACGAACTCGAAGCGGACGTTCGCGAGCTCAAAGTCGAGAAGGCCTCGGTGAAGACGGAGATTCAGGAGCGCGAAGCCGACCTCGCGGAGGTGCAGGCGGAGATCGAGGCGACGGACACGGAGTTCGACGAGGTGAAGGAGGCGCTCGAGGAGGCGAAAGCGGAGTTGGAGGACGCGAAGGCGGAGCGGAACGACCTCCAGCGGGAGAAAGACCGACTGCTCGACGAGGCGCGCCGCCGGTCGAACGAGGTCTCGGAAGTGGAAGCCGAGATCGAGGAGTTAGCGGACGAACTCCCCGGATTCGACGACCGCCTCGACGACCTCGAATCCGAGCTGGAGAAGGCGCGGGAGAACGAGGAGAGCATCGAGGGCGTCGTCGCCGACCTGAAGGCGGAGAAGCGCGAGCGGCAGGCGGACCTCGACGACGTCGAGGACGAGCTGAAGGCGGCACAAGAGGAGTACGCGACGCTGGAGGCGAACACTGGTGATTCGGGTGGGAGTTCCTACGGCCGCGCGGTCTCCACGATTCTGAAAGCCGACATCGGCGGCGTGCACGGAACGGTCGCCCAACTCGGCGGCGTTTCGGGGAAGTACGCGACGGCGGTGGAGACGGCGGCGGGCGGGCGGATGGCGCAGGTCGTCGTGGACGACGACGGCGTCGGCGAGCACTGCATCGACTACCTCAAGTCGCGGAACGCGGGGCGGGCGACGTTCCTCCCGATTACGAAGATGCAGAACCGGAGTCTGCCGAAGACGCCGGACCTCCCTGGCGTGGTGGACTTCGCGTACAACCTCCTCGACTTCGACTCGCAGTACGCGTCGGTCTTCTCGTACGTGCTCGGCTCCACGCTCGTCGTGGAGGATATGTCGACGGCGCGTGAGCTGATGGGTGACTTCCGGCTCGTCACGCTGGACGGCGACCTCGTCGAGCAGTCCGGCGCGATGACCGGGGGGTCCGGCGGGGGCTCTCGCTACTCCTTCTCGAAGTCCGGGAAGGGCCAGCTCGAACGCGTCGCGGACCGCATCGCGGACCTGGAGGAAGAACGCCGAGAGGTCCGACAGGACGTCCGCGACATCGAGGACCGCCTCGAATCCGCGCGCGACCGGCAGGCCGACGCCGCCGACCAGGTGCGGAGCATCGAGTCCGACATCGAGGCCGTCGAGGCGGAGCGCGACGAGACGCGAGAGCGCATCGAGACGCTCGAAGACCGCCTCGACGAACTCGAAGCGGAGCGCGAGGACGTGAACGAGCGCATGACCGAACTCGACGCGGAGATCGACGCGGCGAGCGAGGACATCGCCGCGACCGAAGCCGAAATCGAGGAGTTAGAGAGCGAGCTCGCCGACTCCGACATCCCCGAGCTCACCGCGAAGAAAGAGGACGTCCAGTCGGAGATCGACGACCTCGAAGACCGCCTCGACGACTACGACGCGGAGTTGAACAGCGTCCAGCTGGAGAAGCAGTACGCCGAGGAAGCCGTCGAGGACCTCCACGACGACGTCGAGGACGCGCAGAACAAGCGAGCGGAGCTCGAAGAGCGGGTCGAGGAACTCGAAGCGGCCATCGAGGAGCAAGAAGCCCTCCTCGCGGAGAAGGAAGCGGAAGTCGAGGACTTAGAGGACGAGCTCGCGGACCTCAAAGCGGAACGCGAAGACCTCAAGGAAGACGTCGAGGCGGCGCAGGCGGCGTTCAGCGAGCAGCGGAGCGAGGTCGAGCGCGCGCAGAACACGCTCGACGCGCTCCGGGAGACGCGCGGCGACCTCGAAGCCGAAATCGGCGAGCTAGAGAGCGAGGTCGAGGCGTACGACCCCGAGGATATTCCGGACCTCGACACCGTCGAGGAGCGAATCGCGGAGCTGACGGCGAAGATGGAGGCCTTGGAGCCGGTGAACATGCTCGCCATCGACGAGTACGACGAGGTCGAAGCGGACCTCGACGACTTAGAGGGGAAGCGGGAGACGCTCGTCGAGGAGGCGGACGGCATCAGAGACCGCATCGACTCCTTCGAGGCGCAGAAGAAGCAGACGTTCATGGACGCCTACGACGCCATCAACGAGCACTTCGAGCGCATCTTCGAACGGCTCTCCGCCGGCTCCGGCGAACTCGTCCTCGAAGACCCCGAGGACCCGTTCGAGGGCGGCCTGACGATGAAGGCCCAGCCCGCCGACAAGCCCGTGCAGCGCCTCGACGCGATGAGCGGCGGGGAGAAATCCCTCACCGCGCTCGCGTTCATCTTCGCCATCCAGCGGCACAACCCCGCGCCGTTCTACGCGCTCGACGAGGTCGACGCCTTCCTCGACGCCGTGAACGCGGACAGAGTGGGAGAGCTCGTCGACGAACTCGCGAGCGACGCGCAGTTCATCGTCGTCAGCCACCGCTCGGCGATGCTCGACCGCTCCGAGCGCGCCATCGGCGTCACGATGCAGGAAGACAACGTCAGCGTGGTGACGGGAATCGACCTGTCCGGGCGGAACGAGGTCGCGGCCGATGACTGACGAGACACGAGCGAAGCGACGTGTCTCGAAGAACGCGAGCGGGGAACGAAGTGATCCGCGAGCGGACGAGGCGTGCGAGGAGGCGGTTTCGACGACGCACGCCTCGGAACCAGCGAGCGCTGCGCGTCTCGTCGCGGACGGCGGGCGGAATCCGGAGGACTCGTTCAGTCTCGCGGGCGACGGAGAGTCGTCGCTCGCGGCGGAGTTCCCCGGTGGCGAGGACGCGGAGCCCGAGTCGGGGACGCCGACGGATGAGGACGGCGAGGTGGAGCCGGTGGAGCTGCTCGTGCAGCTCGCGAAGGAGGGCGAGATCGAGCCGTGGGACATCGACATCGTCGAGGTGACGGACGCCTTCCTCGAACGGCTCGACGAGGCGGACCTGCGGACGTCGGGGCGGGCGTTGTTCTATGCGAGCGTGCTCCTGCGGATGAAGAGCGACGCGCTCCTCGAACGCCCGAGCGAGGACGAGGACGAACCGGAGCTCGAACCGTGGGAGGAGGGGTTCGAGCCCGAGGACGGCGGCGGGTTCGACCCGGTCGCTGGCCTCGAGTCGGAGATGGAGCGCCGCCTGGAACGCAAGCCCCAGCGCGGGTCGCCGGAGACGCTCGACGAACTCGTGCGGGACCTCCGAGAGGCCGAGCGCGGGTCGTGGTGGAAGGAGTCCCGGACGTACGACACGGACGGCTCGCCGCGCGGGTTCCAGCGGGGCGTGCAGGAGCTCGACTACCGCTCCGGCGACGACTTCCGGATGGACGACGAGCCGACGGAGGAAGAAGCGCTCGGCACCGCCCATCAGGAGGACATCGAGGAGACCATCGCGGACGTCGAAACCGCCCTCGACGACCAGTACGAGAAGGGCCGCGCCGAAGTGCTCTTCGAGGAAGTCGCGGGTACCGGCGGAAGCCGCGTGCAGACCTTCCTCGCCCTCCTCTTCCTCGCGCACCGCGGCGCGGTCCAGTTAGAGCAGGACGAGCTGTTCGGGGACCTGTGGGTGAAAGACGCGGTTCGGAAGGACGACGCGGTTCGGAAGGACGACGCGGTTCGGAACGACGACGCGGTTCGGAACGACGACGCGGTTCGGAACGACGACCGCAGGGAGGAGTGAGAACCGCGGAAAAGCGAACGGGGAGCGATAGCGACCCGTGAGCAGAGCGCAGGGAGGAGTGAGCACGGTCGGAACGAGTTCCTCCCTGCTCGCACTCACTGGCGTTCGCGCGAAAACCGCGGAAAAGCGAGCGGGAGCGAAGCGACACGCGAGCAGAGCGTAGGGAGGAGTGAGAACCACGCTGAGGCGAGCGGGAACGACCAGCGGGAGTGACACGCGAGCACTGTCGGAACGAGTTCCTCCCTGCTCGCACTCGCTATCGCTCGCGCGAGAACCGCGTAGAAGCGACCTGTGAGCCGGCGCGGCGAGGCGGGCGCGAGAGCGGTGGCTCGGGGGCGTGGCGTGGGGGAGAAGGGTGTGTGGGTGTGGGAGCGGACGCTGTGGCGGTTAGTCGAGCGGCATCCAGTCGCTGACGATGTCGGGGTCGTGGAGTCGCCAGCGTTGGCGGGTGTCGCCGTCGATGGTGGTTTCGACGTAGACGGTGGCGTCGAAGAGTGGTTCGAGGACGGCGACGGTGGGGTGTCCGGTGCCGGCGGCGGCGTGGTAGTGGCCCATGCCGTCGTGTTTGCGGACGAGGTTGGTGAGGCCGTGGATGAAGCGGAAGAGGGTTTGTTCGTCGGCGGCGTCGAAGAAGGGGTCGAGGGAGTCGACGCAGAGGCGGAGTTCGCCGGGGGCGGGGGTCTGGGGGGCGATGCGGTCGACGTGGTCGTGGACGGCGTCGAAGACGGTTTCGAGGTCGGTGAGGTCGTCGATGTCGCTGTACCAGGCGCTGCCGGGCTGGGTGTCGAGGCTGGGGCCGGCGGTCGCGGTGGCGGTGCCGCTGGTGGCGGCGACGGAGCGGGTGGTGGTTGCGGCGGTGGCGTCGGCGACGCCGAGGGCGTTCTGCGTGGTGCGTCGGGGTTCGTGGCGGGCGAGCACGTCGTCCACGTCGGTCGTGGTGGGGAGGTAGACGTGTCTGCGTTCGAGGTCGTGGCCGCCGAGGAGGTGGTCGCAGATGTCGGCGGCCCCGTTCGGGTCGTTGACGACGAGGACGTTGCACCCGTCGTCTTTGAGGGCTGCGAGGTGCCGGCTGAATTCGGCGGCGTCTGCAGTGTCCGTTCCCATCGGTCTGTTCGACAATCAGTGCCTACGCTATTTAGTTTTTGTGTCGTCAGCCCTGTATCTTATATGGCTACGCGTCGTCGAGGTAGTGGCCGACGAGGGGGTCGACGCGCTCTCGGGTCTCCTGCGGGATGGCGTCGACGGGCGTGTTGATGGTGCCGTCGAGCGCGTGCTCGCAGTCGCAGTCGCGCTCCTCGGGGAGCGTCTCGATGGCGTGCTCGACGGCCTGCTTGATGGCGGTCTCGTTCTTCGCGGCGTTCTCGAGGACTTCTTCGAGGGTGACTTCGCTGTCCCGCTTCCAGACGTCGTAGTCGGTGACGCCGGCGAGGGTCGCGTAGCACATCTCGGCTTCCCGCGCGAGCTTCGCCTCGGGGATGGCGGTCATGCCGACGACGTCCCACCCCTGGGATTTGTAGAACTCCGACTCGGCGCGCGTCGAGTACTGCGGGCCCTCGATGCAGACGTACGTCCCGCCCTCGGAGACGTCGGCGTCCGTCGCTTCTTCGGCCGATTCGGCGAGGTGGCTCGCCATGTGCGGGCAGTACGCGTCCGCGAACGGCATGTGGACGACGATGCCGTCGCCGAAGAACGTCGAATCGCGGTGTTTCGTGCGGTCGAACGTGCCGTCGGGGACGACGAGGGTTCCGGGTTCGAGCTCCTCTTTGAGGCTGCCGACGGCGTTCGACGCGAGGACGCGCTCGACGCCGAGTTCCTTCAGCGCGTAGATGTTCGCGCGGTACGGGAGGTTCGTCGGGTCGCGGCCGTGCTCGGGGCCGTGGCGCGGCAGGAACGCCACCTCGGTCCCTCCCTCGGCGGCTTCGCCGTCTCCGTTTCGAGACGTCTCCGACGTCTCGCCGTCCCCGAACTCGCCGACGGTGACGGGCGCGGAGGGTTCGCCGTAGGGCGTGTCGATTTCGACCTCGCGGACGTTGTCGAGGGGGAGGGCCTCGTAGATGCCGCTCCCGCCGATGAAGCCGATCATACCCGCGCTTCGCGGCCGCCCCCCATAGGTGGTGCGACTCGCCGTCGACGGGTATGGGAAATGCGAGCAGGGGTTCCGAGACGTTAAGACCGGAGGCGGTCTGAGACACTGATAGTGTCAAAACGCGCCAAGGGCGAACTCACCGAGGGCTCCCTGCTCAAGCCCACTCTCCGGTTGGCGTGGCCGCTCGTCGTCGTCCAACTCCTCCAAGTCGCCTACAACCTCGCCGACACCCTCTGGCTCGGCGCGTACTCCCCGGACGCGGTCGGCGCGCTCAGCCTCGCGTTCCCCGTCGTCTTCCTCCTCATCTCCATCGGCGGCGGCTTCACCGCCGCCGGCAGCATCCTCGTCGCCCAGTACACGGGCGCGGACAGAGACCGCGACGCCGGCGTCGTCGCCGGTCAGACCCTCTGGTTCGTCACGCTCCTCGCCGTCGTCATCGCCGTCCTCGGTCACTTCCTCGCCGGCCCCGCGCTCTCCCTCCTCCCCGCGGACCCCGCGACGAAGGCGCGCGTCATCCCGCTCGCCATCGAGTACATGCGGACGTACTTCATCGGCGTGCCCTTCATCTTCGGCTTCTTCATCTTCACAAGCCTCCTCCGCGGCTACGGCGACACCCGCACGCCGATGTACGTCATGCTCCTCACCGTCTTCTTGAACGTCGTCCTCGACCCCCTCCTCATCTTCGGCTGGGGCGGGTTCCCCGAACTCGGCGTCGAGGGCGCGGCGCTCGCCACTGTCGTCTCCCGCGTCGTCGCCGCCACCGTCGGCCTCGCCGTCCTCTTCGGCACGACGCGCGGCCCGACCGTCGGCCTCGCCGACCTCACTCCCGACGTCCCGGTCGTCCGGAACATCGTCCGCATCGGCACGCCGAGCGCCATCGAGCAGTCCGCGAGCTCTCTGGCGATGGTCGTCCTCACCGCGATGGTCGCGAGCTTCCCTCCCGCCGTCGTCGCCGCCTACGGCGTCGGCAACCGCCTCTCCTCGCTCGTCTTCCTTCCTGCACTCGGGCTGGGCCAGGCGACGAACACCGTGGTCGGCCAGAACCTCGGCGCGAAGAAGCCGGAGCGCGCCGAGCAAGCCGTGAAGATCACGGGCGGTATCGTCACCGCGACGATGCTCGCCGTCGGCGTCGTCGCCGCGCTCTTCCCGCACGTCATCGTCGCGCCGTTCGTCACCGCGGACGTCGCGGGCGCGGCCGCCACCCTCGGCCACGCCGCCGACTACCTCCGCGTCATGAGCGTCATGTTCGTCTTCACCGGCCTCCTTCAGGTCGTCCTCGGCGCGTTCCGCGGCGCGGGCGACACCCGCACGAGCATGCTCCTCTCCCTCCTCTCGCTCTGGGTCGTCCGCGTCCCCGCCACCTACGTCCTCGCCTTCGCTCTCGACTGGGGCGCGAACGGCCTCTGGTGGGCCGTCGCCGTCGGCGACATTCTCGGGTGTCTCGTCGCCGCGCTCTGGTTCACTCGCGGCACCTGGAAGAACGGCGTCGTCTCCGACCGGAGTCAGCCGGACGCCGCCGACTGAACTGAAGGCTTATCTTTCGACCCTCCCACCCTCCGGATATGTCGACGACCCGCGTCCGAACGGTCGAGCAGGCCGTCGCCGCCGCCGGCCTCGTCCTCGGCCTCGCCGTCACGATGGCGTACCTCACGTTCGAGAGCCTCACTGCCACCTTCACGGCCACGCTCCTCTCCTGGGTGCTCGTCGCCGCCGCGCTCGCGCTCGCCGTCGACGTCGTCGCCCGCTACGGCGCGCGGTCGTGGACGGTTCTCGCCGCGGTTCTCCTCGGGCTCGGCGCGCTCGCGCAGGCCGCCGTCAAACTCGCCACCGTCGGCGGCATCGCCGCGACCCTCCCCGCGCCCCTCTGGGGGCTCGGATTTTTAGTCGCGCTCCGCGGCGTCAGAGACGAAGCAGAATAGTCAGGCGTTCTCGCGCAGCAGCCACTGGTCGCCGCCGGCCTTCACGACGACGTCGCGCCGCACCATCTCCGCGAGCACCTCGTCTAGTCGGTCGGGCTGTGCGATCTCCATCTCGATGCGCTCGACGTCGTGGTACTCGGAGAGGAGGTGGCGGATCTCGGCCTTCGAGTACGGGCCGTCCCCGTCCGTCTCCATGACGCCGGAGATGACGTCGATCATGTCCTCGATGAAGTTCCAGGGGTAGACGACCCACGCCCACTGTTCGAGGCGCTCGCCGACGAAGTCGGGTTCGAACTCGCTCGTCTGGAGGAGCTGGAGGGTGGCGGTGCGGATGTCGCTCGCGCCGCGCTCCTCGACGTACTCCTGCGCGCGGCTGATGGAGCCGCCGGTGTCCGCGATGTCGTCGATGACGAGGACGTCCTTCCCCTCGACGCTCCCCTCCGGCATCGGATAGCGGACTTCGGGCTCGTCGCTCTTCTCGGCGGTGCCGACGTAGTGCTCCATCTTCAGGCTCGTCAGGTCGTTCATCCCGAGGAAGTCGCAGAGACAGCGGCCCGCGAACCAGCCGCCGCGCGCGAGCGCGACGATGACGTCCGGCTCGAAGTCCGAGCGTTTCACCTGGTTCGAGACGCCGCGACAGAGGCCGTAGATGTACTCCCAGTTCGTGATGGTACACTTGAAATCGTCCGGGAGGTCACTCATAGCGGGTAGTCACCGTTCGCCTAACCGTAGGCGACGACTAAGAACCCACGGGGTTCGCGCTACGAGCGGGCGGAACGGGGGTGTGGGGGAGTGGATGCACCCGTACGCACGCCGTGAAAAGTGGGCGCGCGCGGCATCCATCCCGGCGTTTCCACACCGACTCCTATGGGCTTTCCGGCCGAACAGGAAGCGTTTACCGGCTCTTGTCCCCCTCTCGCGGCGGGCGTCACGTCTAAACCCTCGCTCCACATTGCACGGGTATGAACGAGGAGTTCGAGACGCTCGACGTCGCGGTCGTCGACGCGTTCACCGACGAGCCGCTCGCGGGGAATCCGGCGGGCGTCGTCCTCGACGGCGACGGCCTCGCCGCCGACCAGATGCAGCGCATCGCCCGGGAGGTGAACGCGAGCGAGACCGCGTTCGTCCGCGAGAGCGACGACGCCGACCGCCGCCTCCGCTACTTCACGCCGACCGACGAAGTCGACCTCTGCGGGCACGCGACCATCGCCACGCACGCCCGCCTCTTCGAGGAAGGCGTCATCGACGCGGGAACGCACTCCATCGAGACGAACGTCGGCGTGCTCGACATCGACGTCGAGGACGACGGAACGGTCTGGATGACCCAGGAGCGCCCGGACGTCCGCGGGGTGGACGTGGAGTACGAGCGCGTCGCGGACGCCATCGACGTCGACGTCGCGGCGCTGGAGGACGTCGGCGCGGACCTCCCCGTCGCCCGCGCGACCACCGGTCTCCCCTTCCTCGTCGTCCCCGTGAACTTCCTCGAACACCTCGGCGCGGCGGCCCCGGACTTCGACGCCGTCGAGGCGCTCGCCGACGAGTTCGACTGCGCGGGCGTCTACGCCCTCACCTTCGACGCCGTCGGCGTCGACAGCACGCTCCACGGCCGCTGCTGGGTGCCCGGGCTCGGCATCGACGAAGACCCCGTCACGGGAACCGCGTCGGGCGCGGTCGGCGGCTACCTCGAACGGTTCGACGCCTTCGACGACTTCCCCGACGAACTCCGGTTCGAACAGGGCCACTACGTCGACCGCCCCGGCACCGTCCGCGTCCGCGTCGACGACCGCGCGCACGTCGCCGGCACCGCCGTCACCAGCATCGACGGCGACCTCATCATCCCCGAACCCGAGGCCGACGACATCCTCGAAGCCTGAGTCAGAAGCCGTCGCCGTCGTCCTGTTTCTTGAGGTCGCGAACCTCGCGGTTCACGGACTGGACGTCCTGTTGCATGTCGCTGAGGCGGTCGTCGACGACGCTGACGACCTCGCTCTTCACGCGCTGGGTGTCGAAGGCGTCGCCGAGCGCGTCCACGTGGGCGTTCGTGAGCGTGTGGTAGAGCGCCCACGCCTTCCCGAAGCGCCAGACGGCGACGCCGACGACGGCGAGAGCGAGCCCGGGGAGGCCGGCCGTCGTCGGAATCGGGACCGCGACCGACCCGGCGATAGTGGTGGTCGTGGCGTTCACCGCGCCGTAGCCGATGCCGGCGGCGACGAGGCCGACGCCGAGGAGGCCGAAGAGCGTCGTGAAGACGAAGTACTTGCCGGCGTGCACGAACGAGCGTTTGGAATCCATAGCGGGTGAAAGGTGGGCGGCGCGGTAAAACCTTCACGACGCGATTCGGTGGTACTCGGTTCCGAGTTACGCGAATACCGGAGATGACGACACACTTTAGGTACGCTCGTTTGTCCCATTAGCTAATGCCTGTCCGATGGCTGGAAGACGTTGACGCCGGTGACCTCGCTGACGTCGGTGGGAAAGGCGCGTCCCTGGGGGAGTTGACGGGCGCGGGCCTCCCCGTCCCGCCGGGGTTCGTCGTGACCGCCGGCACGTACCGCACCTTCATTCAGGACGCCGGCATCGAGGACGAACTCTTCGACGCCGTCGACGTGGACCCAGAGAACTCGGCGGCGCTCGCCGAGGCGGAAGCGACCGCGAAACAGCTCATCCTCGACACGCCGATGCCGGAGGGCCTCCGCGAGGAAATCCTCTCCTCGTACGACGAGTTCGGCGGCGACGACGAGGCGTTCGTGGCCGTCCGCTCCTCCGCGACCGCCGAGGACCTCCCGGACGCGAGTTTCGCCGGCCAGCAGGAGACCTTCCTCAACATCCGGCGTGACGAGCTCGTCGACCGCGTGAAACGCTGCTGGGCGAGCCTCTTCACCCAGCGCGCCATCTACTACCGCGAGCGCAAGGGCTTCGACCACTCCAAGGTGGACATCGCCGTCGTCGTCCAGCGCATGGTCGACGCCGAGAAGTCCGGCGTGATGTTCACGAGCCATCCCTCTACCGGCGCGCCGAAGGTCATCATCGAGTCCGCGTGGGGCCTCGGCGAGGCCGTCGTCTCCGGCTCCGTCAGCCCCGATAACTACGTCGTCGACCGCGAGAGCGGCGAGGTCGAGGACGTCACCGTCGCGGACAAGAAGGTGATGTGCGTGAAAGACCCCGAGACCGGGGAGACCACCGAGGTCTCGGTCCCGGACGAGAAGCGCACCGCGCGCGTCCTCGACGAGGCCGAAATCGACCAGCTCGTCGCGCTCGGCGAGCGCGTCGAGGAGCACTACGACTCGCCGCAGGACGTCGAGTGGGCCATCGTCGACGGCGACATCTACATGCTCCAGTCCCGCCCCATCACGACCATCGACAAGTCGAAGGGCGAGGGCGAGGACGGCGAGAGCGGCGACGGCGAGACGCTCGTGAGGGGCCTCGGCGCGAGCCCCGGCATCGTCTCCGGCGCGGTCCGCATCGTCACCCAGCTCGACCAGCTCGACAAAGTCGGGCAGGGCGACATCCTCGTGACGGAGATGACGACGCCGGACATGGTGCCGGCGATGAAGCGCGCGGCCGGCATCATCACGAACGAGGGCGGGATGACGAGTCACGCCGCCATCATCTCCCGCGAACTCGGCGTGCCCGCCGTCGTCGGCACCGGCGACGGGACGGACGTCCTCTTCGACGACCAGATCGTCACGCTCGACGGCGACCGCGGCCGCGTCACCGAGGGCCGCCAGTCCAGTCCGGACGAGGAGCGCGAACCCGTCGAGGAGGCGCGGCCGAAAACCCCCGTCAAGCCGATGACGGCGACGGAGGTGAAGGTGAACGTCTCCATCCCGGAAGCCGCCGAGCGCGCCGCCGCGACCGGCGCTGACGGCGTCGGCCTGCTCCGCATGGAGCACATGATTCTCTCGACGAACAAGACGCCGAAACACTACATCGAGAAACACGGCTCGCGCGCCTACATCGACGAAATCGTCTCCGGCGTCAGCACCGTCGCGGACGAGTTCTACCCGCGGCCCGTCCGCGTCCGCACGCTCGACGCCCCCACCGACGAGTTCCGGCAGATGGAGGGCGGCGAGGACGAACCCCACGAGCACAACCCGATGCTCGGCTACCGCGGCATCCGCCGCAGCCTCGAAGAGCCCGACGTCTTCGCGCACGAACTCGAAGCGTTCCAGCGGCTCTACGACATGGGGTACGACAACGTCGAGATCATGTTCCCGCTCGTGAACGACAAGACCGACGTCGACGCCGCCCGCGAGGCCCTCGAAGACGTCGGCATCGACCCCGAGAAACGCCACTGGGGCGTCATGGTCGAAACCCCGAGCTCCGCGCTCGTCATCGACGACATCATCGACGCCGGCATCGACTTCGCGTCCTTCGGCACGAACGACCTCACCCAGTACACGCTCGCCGTCGACCGGAACAACGAGCACGTCGCCGACCGCTTCGACGAACTCCACCCCTCGGTACTGAAGCTCATCGGCCAGACCATCGAGACCTGCCGCGAGCACGACGTCGAAACGAGCATCTGCGGGCAGGCCGGCTCGAAACCCGAGATGGTGCGCTTCCTCGTCGACGAAGGCATCAGCTCCATCAGCGCGAACATCGACGCCGTCCGCGACGTCCAACACGAAGTCAAACGCGTCGAACAGCGCCTCATCCTCGACTCCGTCCGGGAGTAACCCCTCGCGACCCACTCTCGCTTTTTCGCTCTCGGCTTCGACACCGCTAAACGCGCGCCAGCGGTGACTGTGGAATATGCAGCGGGACCCGCAGGACTTCGACCGGGTGCTCTCCTCGATGTGCACCGTGCCGCATCCGGCGGCGCGCGACGCCGCGATGCGCTTTCTCTCCGATAATCCCGGCGACCCCGCGACCTACCCCGTAATCGCCGAACTCGAAGACGACGTCGTCGCGATGCTCGGCGACATCGTCGGCCTCGACGACCCGCACGGCTACGTCGCGTCCGGCGGCACGGAGAGCAACATCCAGGCCGTCCGCGCCGCGCGGAACCTCGCCGACACCGATTCGCCGAACGTCGTCGCGCCCGAGAGCGCGCACTTCAGCTTCCCGAAGGCCGCCGAAGTCCTCGGGGTCGAACTCCGCACCGTCCCGACCGACGCTGACCACCGCGCGGACCTCGACGCCGTCGCGGCCGCCGTGGACGCCGACACCGCGATGGTCGTCGGCGTCGCCGGCACCACCGAGTTCGGCCGCGTCGACCCCGTCCCCGCGCTCGCCGACCTCGCCCGCGACGCCGACGCCCTCCTCCACGTCGACGCCGCCTGGGGCGGGTTTTATCTGCCCTTCACGCCCCACGAGTGGAGCTTCGCGCACGCCGACGTGGACACGATGACCGTCGACCCCCACAAGGTCGGGCGCGCGCCGGTTCCCGCCGGCGGCCTGCTCGCCCGCGACTCTCGCGTGCTCGACGCGCTCGCCGTCGCCACCCCCTATCTCGAAACGCGGAGTCAGGCGACGCTGAACGGCACGCGGAGCGGCGCGGGCGTCGCCGGCGCGCACGCCGCCATCGACGCCCAGTGGCCAACCGAGTACGAAGACACCTACGAGCGCCAGCAGGCGAACGCCGACTGGCTCGCCGCCGAACTCGACGCCCGCGGCTACCGCGTCACCGACCCCGTCCTCCCGCTCGTCGCCGCCGACATCCCCACCCGCGAGTTCGACGCGCTCCGCGACCGCGACTGGCGCATCTCCACCACCGCCGCCGGCGAAACCCGCTTCGTCCTCATGCCCCACGTCACCCGCGACACCCTCGCCCGCTTCCTCGACGACCTCGACACCGTCCGCGACTGACTCCCGCGCCCGCCTCGCCTGCTTCTGCTCTTGCTTCCAGCCCGCTTCTGCTCTCTCGCTCGGTCCCCCGAGCGTTCTCCGCGGCCGCTCGCGCTCGCGTCCGGGACGCTCGCTGGCGGAAGCCGAAACCGTTACCCGGAGTTGGCCCGCACTGTCTGGCGTGTTCACCCCGCTCGTCGAGTTCGGCTGGCTCGCCGACGCCGTGCGCACGGCGACCGGGCCGCTCGCCCTCGTCCTCATCGCCGTCTACTCCTTCCTCATCGCCGTCGTCCTCCCGCTCCCGAGCGAAGTCGTCCTCTACCCCGCGACCACCATGGACATCGGGCTCTCCTACCCCCTGACGCTCGCGCTCGTCATCCTCGTGAGCGGCGTCGGGAAGGCCGCCGGGAGCGTCGTCGCGCTCACACTCGGCCACACCGCCACCCACTCCGGCCCCGTCGTCACCGCCTGCCGCCGCCTCGGCTTCAACCCCGTCGAGTGGTCGCAGGCGCGCGCCGTCGAACTCGCGAGACGCTGGGGATACGTCGGCCTCGCCGCCGCCCTCTCCGTCCCCTTCTTCCCCGACACGCTCTCCATCTACGCGTTCAGCGTCCTCGAAGACGACTACCGGAAGTTCGCACTCGCCACGTTCGCCGGCTCCGTCGGCCGCCTCCTCGTCACCCTCGTCGTCTTCCACGGCGCGGCCATCGCAGTCTGAAACGCGACTGTAACGTTTTTGTCGCCGCGGCCCCTCCGTCGGGTCGTGACGCCGACGGCACGCGCACGCGCTCTGGTCCGCCGTATGCCGATGCGCTAGCGTGCCGTCCCAGCGGTGGCGCGCGCCCCTCGACGGCCCTCATACGGCCGCTCGGGCGCGTGAAACCCTGCTTCTCGCCCTGTTCCGTCTCCGACTACCCGAACTAGCCAGTATGCATCCGAATTCGAATCCGCGGGCTTTAGGCCCACACGGCGAGGCGTATCGAACATGAGTCACGAGGAACTCCCCACCGACAACCCCGCGGTGGTGACCTGTGGGTTGCCGTACGCGAACGGCGACCTCCACATCGGCCACCTGCGGACGTACGTGAGCGGCGACGTGCTCTCGCGGAGCCTGCGAACGCTCGGCCAGCAGACCGCGTTCGTCTCCGGGAGCGACATGCACGGCACGCCAATCGCGGTGAACGCCGAGAAGGAGGGCGTCAGCCCCGAGGCGTTCGCGCTCCGCCACCACGAGACGTACGAGGAGACGTTCCCGAAGTTCGACATCGACTTCGACAACTACGGGCACACGCACGACGAGACGAACGCGGAACTCACCCAGGAGTTCGTCCGCCAGTGGGAGGCGAACGACCACGTCTACGAACAGGAGATACAGGTCGCCTACGACCCCGAGGCCGACCAGTGGCTCCCCGACCGCTACGTCGAAGGCGAATGCCCGTACTGCGGCGAGCACGCGCGCGGCGACGAGTGCGACGAGGGCTGCCAGCGCCACCTCGAACCCGGCGACATCGTCGACCCCGTCTCCACGCTCACCGGGAACCCCGCCGAGTACCGCGAGCGCGAGCACAAGTTCCTCCGCCTCTCCGACTTCCAGGACTACCTCAACGGCTTCATCAACCGCCTGGAGGGGACGAGTAACGCGCAGAACCAGCCCCGCGAGTGGATCGAGGGCGACCTCCAGGACCTCTGCATCACGCGGGACATGGACTGGGGCATCGACTACCCCGGCGAGGGCGCGGAAGACCTCGTCCTCTACGTCTGGGTGGACGCCCCCATCGAGTACGTCTCCTCGACGAAGCAGTACACCGAGCGCGTCGGCACGGACGAGTACGACTGGGAGTCGGTCTGGAAGGACGGGGACTCCGAAATCATCCACGTCATCGGCCGCGACATCATCCAGCACCACACGGTCTTCTGGCCGTCGATGCTCAAGGGCGCGGGCTACAACGAGCCGCGCGCCGTCTGCGCCACCGGCTTCGTCAACCTCGACGGCAAGGCCTTCAGCACCTCCCGGAACCGCGCCATCTGGGCGGACGAATACTTAGCGGAGGGCTTCCACCCCGACCTCCTCCGGTACTACCTCGCCACCGCCTCCGGCTTCGAGCGCGACGTGAACTTCTCCTGGGAGCGCTTCCAGGAGCGCGTCAACAACGAACTCGCCGACGTCGTCGGGAACTTCGTCAACCGCGCGCTCCTCTTCGCCGCGCGGAACTTCGACGGCACGCCCGACGTCGAACTCACCGACGAGACCGAAGTCCGCATCGCCGAGGCGATGGACGACTACGAGGACGCCCTCAACGACTACGACATTCGGACTGCCGGCGAAGTCGCCGTCGCCCTCGCGCGCTACGGGAACGAGTACATCCAGAACGAAGAACCCTGGAAGCTCGACGACGACGAAGCCGCGCCCGTCATCCGCGACTGCGTCCAGCTCGTGAAAGCCGTCAGCGTCCTCCTCTCCCCCTTCACGCCCGAGAAAGCCGACGACGCCTGGAGCCTCCTGGCCGAGACAGGGAGCGTCGCGGACGCCACCATCGGCGACTGCCTCCAACCCACGCCCGAGACGTTCGACGAGCCCGACGGCGGCCTCTTCGAGAAGATCGACGACGACCGCGTCGACGAACTCAACGCCAAACTCGAAGCGCGCGTCGAAGCAACCGAAGCAGCCGAACCAGACGAAACCGAAGCCGAATCCGAGACGACAGAAGAAACCGACGCCGAGTCCGAGTCGGAGTCCGAGCAGTCCACCGGACCCGCCGACGTCGAACCCGTGAGCGACGACCGCATCAGCTTCGAGGACTTCCAGGACCTCGACCTCCGCGTCGGCCGCATCGAGAGCGCAGAAGGCATCGAGGGCGCGGACAAGCTCATGAAGCTCACCGTGGATATCGGCGTGGAGACCCGGCAGATCGTCGCCGGCCTGAAGCAGCTCCACGACGCCGCTGACCTCGAAGGCAAGCGCGTCGTCGTCGTCGCCAACCTCGAAGAAGCCGAACTCTTCGGCACGAAATCGAACGGCATGGTGCTCGCCGCCGGCGACGACGCCGACCTCCTCACCACCTACGAGGACGCCGAACCCGGCACCAAAATCAAGTAGTCGCCTACCAGAGGCCGAGCGTCTTCCCGACGCCGTACGCGAACTCACCGACCTCCACTGCGGTCCCCTTCACCGTACCGACGCCCGACACCTCGATCTCACCGTCGTCGTACGCGGCGAGCAGACTCCGCGTGGCGTCCTCCGAGTTCACCGCCTCACACAGCGTCGCCTCGCTCGTCGTCACGCGCAGCGTCGGCTCGACGCTTCCCTCCTCCACGCTCGTCACCTTCGCGTTCCCGTCCGTCGTCGCCGTGTAGACGATGTCCGTCCCCGTCACCGTCACCGCGACGCGCTCGTCCGCCAGCCGGTCAGCGAGGAACCCCGGTAGCTCGTCGGTGTTCGCGTTGTACGCCGACGCGAACGCCGAAATGTCCCCTTCCTCGACCGTTCCCACCGAGCAGTCAGCCGCCGCCGACCCCGGCGCGAGCGCCAACGCCACCACAGCCACCGCCACAACGAGCAATTTATGCGAAGCCATATCGCTCTAAACGCGCTCTACGAGGATGAACGTATCGTGCGCGGCGTGAGTGAAACTCCACCCTACCTCGAAGCCGCCGCCGACGCCGGAAAACCCTGTTAGGGTCCTGTTACTGGCCGCTCCCGCGCCCGAACGAGCCGGCTCGCGGTTCGTTCGGCCGCGCCGGCTCGCGGGCCACTCTGCTCCCCGCTCGCCTCGACGCGGTTCTCGGCCGTTCACTTCGCTCGACTTACGGCTCCCGCTGGTCACCGTTCGCTTCTACGCGGTTTTCGCGCGAACGCCAGTGAGTGCGAGCAGGGAGGAACTTGTTCCGACCGTGCTCACTCCTCCCTGCGGTCTGCTCACGGGTCGCGTTGCTCCCCGTTCGCTTTTCCGCGGTTTTCGCGCGAACGCCAGTGAGTGCGAGCAGGGAGGAACTTGTTCCGACCGTGCTCACTCCTCCCTGCGGTCTGCTCACGGGTCGCGTTGCTCCCCGTTCGCTTCTACGCGGTTCTCA